>CAZXRG010000212.1:0-5151 GCA_964642935.1 uncultured Rhodobacterales bacterium
GCGTACCTATTAGCTATGAAATTGGTTAACAGACGCCGTAAGCACCGCGCTCAGACGAGCTGGACGGGGCCTCCATATTCCGCGACTTGCTTGTCTACGGTAAGAAGCACCATTCCCTCCGCTCGACTTTGGGCGAGGAGGATGCGGTCGAAGGGGTCGCCGTGTAGGGGTGGGAAATCGAGCACACCGACTGTGTGGCGGCTTGAGATGGCGAGCTCACTGTATCCGTTGGACAGAAGTCCTGCTCTCAGAACGCTCGGGTCTGTGCGAAAGTCGGGGCGGTCCAATCCGCGTTTGATCGCGACCTCCCAAATGCTCGCCGCACTGAACCAAAGGGTGTTGTCCAGTTCTTCAATGAATTCGGTGGCTTTCTGGGACAGAATCCTGTCGCGGCCGGCGGCCCATCACAACAGATGGGTATCCAGTAGAAGGTTCACCCATCACCCTCGAACATGTCCGCAATTTCAGCTGCAGCCATGGTGTCGAGGTCGCTCCTATCACCCTAGCTCACTCAACTTAGTCCAGTGGAGGCTAAATTGCCAGATTTGATCACGCCCAAGCCCCCTGCCCTGCCAAAGGCACTTGAGGCGCAGTTGGAGGATTTATACGTTCGGGGCACGCCTGAGAACACGTTGCGGGCCTATGAGCGGGATTTGATTTACATCACCGCTTGGAGGCAGGCGGCGTTTGGCGCAGCTCTGGAGTGGCCTGAGCGCGAGGAGGTGGCGTTGCGCTTCGTTCTGGACCATGCGCGGGAGTTGGAGGCTGAGGACCCTCAGGAGCCCGCCAGAGATGCCGCTGAGGCGCTTATGGCGGCTGGCCTACGTCGGAGCCTTACCTGCCCTGCCCCGTCCACTCTGGATCGTCGTATCGCCTCTTGGGCGGTGTTTCATCGGATGCGCAATCTGGAGAGCCCTTTCTCCTCGCCCCTGCTCATTCAAACGCGACGCAAAGCGCGGCGGGCGGCGGCGCGGAAACCTCAGAAGAAGTCGAAGAACCCGATTACCAAGGAGGTGCTTGGCAAGCTGCTTGAGACCTGTGATGGCACCATGCGGGGCATTCGGGATCGGGCGGTTCTGCTGACCGGGTTTGCGTCCGGTGGGCGCAGGCGTTCGGAGCTGACGGATTTGAACGTTGAGGATATTTCGCTCAAGCGGTTTGAGGCTGACGGGGTTTTGCATCTGACACTTTTGGAGACCAAGACCACCTCGGCCAATGATCCGCATCGGTTGATCCTCAAGGGTGTGGCGGCGCGGGCTTTATATACTTGGATCAAATATGCGGAGCTTTATGAGGGGCCTTTGTTTCGGCCTGTGTCCAAAGGAGATCGGGTTTTGGGGCGTCGACTGTCTCCCGATGCCATTCGCCAGATTGTGAAGCATCGCTTGAAGCTTGCGGGGTTTGATGAGGACTTTGCATCGCCCCATGGCTTGCGGTCTGGCTTCCTGACGGAGGCGGCTTTGCAGGGTGCGCCCATTCAGGCGGCCATGCGATTGTCGCTGCATCGGTCTGTGGTGCAGGCGCAGAAGTATTATGATGATGTGGAGATTGAGAGTAATCCGGCTACGGATTTGCTGGGGGATTAGTGTTTTTGGGGTAGGGTAATCCGTGGGTTACGTTATTTTAACCATATGTGGTGTAGGATACGTCTCTGTTGAACTGGATATAGCTATGACGACCCCAAAACACCTCAGAAATCAGCGTATGATTCACGCGTGAAACGCATATGACTTGCATATGCACAAAAAGAGGTAACCCGTGGGTTACCCCTCCCCCAGCACCTTCTCGAAAGCTTTGATGGCCTCGGCCAATCGCTCTTTGGAGACTTCTGTGAAATCAACGCGGCTGACGATCCGGCATTCTCCCTGACGGGCCGTGACTTTGGTGGCGCCAACGTGGAACTCGAACTTCTCTCGCGCGGGCTTACTAGCTTTTTCAACCGTGCCGCTTGTTGGCTTGGAGCTGGTCAGGAAGCGATCAAAGGCGGCGGTCTGTGCAGCGACATCAATTGCATTGCCAAGCTGATCGCGAAGAGCGGCAAGGTCGCCCTGCCCTGCTTTGATCGCTCGCGATACATCTGCACCGAGATTTCGTGAGATTGCTTTGGGGTGTTTGATCACGTCGCCAAGCTCGGAGAGCAGCAAAACGAAGGCACGGATATAGGAGCGTTTCATTTTGTGGAGCGCGGAATACAAACGACCCACGAGTTGGTCTGGATCAGTTTCGGTGATCTTGGGATCGCTTGCGGCGGTCAAAGCGACTTGCGCCATCTCCGCAAAACTGAGGTCTTCGCGGACCACGTTTTCCTCGACCATGTCGATGTAACGGGCGATGCGCACTTCAGCGCCGTAAGCGGCGCGGGCGATGATCTGGGAATAATCAGGGTCGCCGGTCTCGGCAAACAGCTGGCTGAGGGCGGTGAAACGACGCCAGCCCTTTTTGAGTTGGTAGCGGCCCTCTTCGTCTAGATAGACCTCGATGGCCTCCTTTTGCCCTCTGGCACTGATGGAGGCTTTGAGCTCTTCCATCTCATCAGAGGTCGCCACAGCTTCAAGTTCCAAACGATCGCGCGGCAGATCGTTGGTGTGGATGTCCTCGAGCTTGAGGGAGAGGAGAACACGGCCATCGGCCTGCGCCTCGCGAAACTCTTTTGCGTCGGCGGCGTTCTGTTTGCGTTGCTCTAGCTTGCTCTCAGTGGCCTCGGTCAGGTTTTCGGCGGCATCGCGAACGGCGGCTCCCATGGGTCCGGGCGCGCGGTCTTTCTTGGGTTTCTGGATGGGGTCTTGAAGCGGCTCAAATCCGAACTTGTTTCCCTTTGGCATTTATTTGCCCTCCGTCTGGTCAGCGTGTGTTTTCCACGCGCTTAACATGTGGGTGTGAAATTCTGCGTAGGCGCGATCAAAAGACTGGCGGGCGCGTTTCCAGGTTTCCCGCGTCATTTGACGGTAGTCCTGTTCATAGACCGACATTTGGAAGCGGCCCGATTGTTCGACCGCTCGGGTCATTTCGATGGCGTTCTGGCACACGTCGGCGCCGAAGACGTTTCGGAACGCGTCGAGCATGGCTGTGTGGAGCGGGTTGTTTTGTTCAAATCGGGTCATGAGGATGCGGATATCGAGGAAGGTTTTCGGAAGCGTGATCTTTGCGTCCTCTGCCAATTGGGCGAAGCCTGTGGAGATGTCTTCCATGGCGTCGCCAAGTTGGCCGAGATAAGAGGTCGTGCTGTCGTATTCCCAATAGCCCGGGCCTGACGGGATGTAGAGGATGTCTGCGGCGAAGGCCGCGTTGAGGGATTGGTAGCCGATGGCGGGCGGGCAGTCGAAGATGATCACGTCATATTGGTCGTCCGGAAGTTCGTCGAGGTAGCGGGCGACGCAGCCAAAGAAGCTCCACGCTTTATGGACGGAGCGGTATTGGGCGGAGGCGAATTCCACGAAGGCAGCGTTCGCACAGGACGGTATGATGTCGATGGTGGGCCAGCAGGTCGGTTGGATAAAGTCTTGGAAGCGTTGTGCACCGATGGACTGGACGTCTTCGGGAAGCTCGTCGCTAGAAGGGTAGGGGCAGTCGTCGGGGTCATCATAGGTGTCGGTGATCCGGTCGGCCTCGCGGCAAAGGTCGCGGCACATGATGCCCCAGACCGTGTTCCATTCTTTGACTTCCACAAGGCCCATGGAGTGGGTGAGGGTGGCTTGCGGGTCAAAGTCGATGCAAAGCACGCGGTAGCCATCGAGCGCGGCGGCGTTGGCCAGATGTTGGGCGACGACTGTTTTACCCACGCCGCCTTTGAAGTTGGAGACAGCGACGCGAAGGGCGCGGCCTTTGGGGCGTTCGGGGAGGAGCGTTTTGCCACGCAGGCGGATGCGGCGGCGCAGTTCGTTGATTTCTTCGAGCGAGAACCAACGTTGGCGGCCGTCGTCCTCAACCACGCCTTGGGGCAGGGACGGGTCGTCGGCCAGTTTCTTACGCAGCGTGTCTGCGGGCACGTCGAACATGAACTGGCTGATCTCCCATATGGAGAAGGGGCGAAGCGTTTTCACTTCGGAGGGGGAGAAGGTGGCTTGCCTGACTGCGGTTTGCTGCATCAGGCTGCGTTCGTTCATGGCCTGTAGGTCGGAATGGTTGCGCATGGCATATCTCTTGTTATTTGTTATATTGCTCTCAATAACGCGATTTCGTGAATTTGCAAAACGTATAAATTAAAGAAGTGCTTTTTTCAGTGATTCTATGATTTAACGGGATAACGCGGAAGAATTGCGGGAGTGCAGGCATATATATGGTGTCATCAAATGGGGGTGGATCATATTTTTGGTGACACGGTAGCCTTTATAAGGTGACATCATTGGTGTCACCCTTAACCTATAAACCTGTTTTTATCTTTATAATTGGGGTTTTGGGTCACATTCCGGTAATTTGGAAGTGTTTGACAAACAACGGGATTTCATGACTAATCAGGATCAATGAGAATCGGCTCCGAAAAAGAGAGCCGGACATATTGAGGTTACAGTGAGAGCAGGGATCCTTCATGGATGCAAAACGATTGACCGGCCCAAGGGCGGGGTCTCTTAAGTATGACTTATTGACGGCTTTGAGTGTGGCGGGGCTTCACGGGGCGCCTGTTCGACAAACCTCAATGTTGCGTCTGACCGCCTTGGTGACAGCGCGGTATAATTGGCGGCTCGATGAAGTGTCGGTGGGTCAACGTGATCTCGCACGCATGTGGGGTGTCAATGAGCGCACGGTGAAGCGGCAGATGAAACGGCTCGTGGATGAGGCGTTTTTGATTTGCAAGCGCAAGGGCGTGCGCGGTCGAGTCGGGGCTTATAAGCTGAACTATGCGGAGATCTATCGGTTGAGCCGTCCTGTCTGGGGGGCTGTTGGTCCGGATTTTGAGGAGCGCATGGCGGAGTTTGTGCCGGAGGTTTCGACCTCGGTGGTAAAGGTGGATTTCGCCAAGCCTGCTATGGAGCTTCAAGAAGAGGTGGGAAGCAAGGCGCCGGGCTGGCGGCATGTGCTTCAGCGGCTCAAGGGGCGATCGCCGGAGTTATATGTGAACTGGTATTCGAACCTGACTTTGGAGGGGCTGGAGGGCGGTGTGGTGCATCTGAGTGCGCCCAACAAGTTTGTGGCGCGATACGTGGAGACCCATCT
>CAZXRG010000213.1:0-5123 GCA_964642935.1 uncultured Rhodobacterales bacterium
CACTTCACCGTCTTCGTCTTTCTCCAAATACTCATAGGTCTGGCCGTCCGCCAAAGGGTACTTGAAGTGCCACATATGACCGGGCTTTTCGATATTTTCGACCTCTAGATCGGAGATCGCGGTCTCGAAATGCGGGTCCCAGTTTACGAGGCGTTTTCCTTTGTAGATCAGACCCTTGTTATAGAGGTCCACAAAGACTTTCAGAACCGCGTCGTGGAAGTTACCGTCGTCACTAGCGGGTGAACCAGGCGCACCGGACATGGTGAAGGCTTCGCGGTCCCAGTCGCATGAACAGCCCAGACGCTTGAGTTGGTTGATAATCTGACCACCAGAGGTGTCTTTCCAGTCCCAAACTTTCTCAAGGAATTTTTCGCGCCCCATCTCGCGGCGACCTTCATTGCCAGCCGCTGCCAGTTGTTTTTCAACAACCAATTGCGTGGCAATGCCTGCGTGATCCGTGCCCGGTTGCCAGAGCGTGTCAAAGCCGCGCATCCGGTGCCAGCGCACCAAAATGTCCTGAAGCGTGTTGTTAAACGCATGTCCCACATGCAAAGCGCCTGTGACATTTGGCGGTGGGATCATAATGCAGAAGGTCTCGTCCACGTCATTGGCGACATGTTTGCCCGCCTTGAACGCCTTCTTCTCATCCCAAGCTGCGAAAATCTCGGCTTCCGCCGTCTTCGCATCAAAATTCTTATCCATTGCCATGATTTTGCCCGTCAGCTTCGCCTTCAACTTGATGGGGTGTTTATATAAGCATCCACCAAAGGGGAACCCTCTGCTTTAAGTCAAATTGTACGAACATCCCTATTTGACGGTCAGATTTTGTTAATACCTATGAGCCAATCTTTAACGCAGTAACGAGTGTTAATGTATGGGGTCTAAAATGTTCTTCAAAGGTATCAGCTTTGAGCTGCTTTCCAATATAGAGGCTATTCCTGCGCAATTCCGGATTATCTGGTCTGGTCATGTGCTTGATTCACGCACCATAAAAGCTTCTCATCTCAAACTGTTTGCAGATGAGCATGAGATGTGGGGCGATATGCGGGGCAATCTGAGTGAGCATTCAGATGCCGTTTTGGGCATGGGTAGCGACAGGCAAAACAAGCTACGTGGCAGTGAGCAGAACGACTTCATCTTGGGCCAAGACGGAAATGACAAGCTGATAGGTGGTGGTGGCGCTGACTTCCTGAGTGGCGGACATGGGGACGACACCATCAAACTGGGCAGTGGTTTCTTCAATCGCGCCAAAGGGGGCGACGGGGATGATATGATCCGCGGTGGAGCGGGCATGGATTGGGCTCATGGGAATTCCGGAAACGATTTTCTGCGTCTCAAGAAGGGCGATGACAAAGGATATGGCGGCAGCGGAGACGACGTCATCCACGGGGGTGGCGGTCGAGATTGGCTGCAAGGTGCTATGGGCGATGATACGCTTTATGGCGGTGCCGGTCGCGATACGATGCACGGTGGCATGGGCGATGATGTCATTGAGGACCGCAAGGGGCGCGACTGGCTTGATGGGGGCTCTGGCAACGACACGTTGATATCCCGATCAGATGCGGGCACGCCGGATATGAAGGTCGATGATGTGGATATCTCGACAATTGATTTTGAAAAATGGAGTGATCGCCTCACGGGGGGTGACGGAGCGGATGAGTTTCGTTTCATCTACGAGATGAACACCACGGAGGAGATCGCCGCGCGGAACTTGAACGCTGACGGTTCGGTCAACTGGATGATGGTCATGCGCGAGAATATGACCCCACATGCCCATTGGGTTGATTGGGGCGGCACAGATCGCATCGAGGACTTTGATGCATCGGAAGGCGATACGATTGTCATTGAGGGGCATACGGTCAACGTGATGGCGCTCGACTACGTTGATCTGGACAACAACCTGTCGTTGGAATCCACACTCATTACGGTTTACTCCGATCAGACGGCCCAAATGATGATGATGGGAATGGGAGGCATGCCTATGTCTCATGATCGGGATTTTCTGGGCGTCATCGTTGTTGAGAATGCGATTATTGATATGGATGACATCACTCTTGATAACATGTCCATGGAGGCGCGTTTCGACTTCATCTAAGAATGCTGCGGGTGCGTCTTTCTGAGTAGACGCGCCCCCAAAAGCCTCTATCTTTTCACTTAGAGTGAATCGATTAGCAAAGAGGCGGCGCGCATGTCAAAATTTGGAGTTTCCCAGAGCGTTCTTCGCAAAGAAGATGAGCGCTTCATCACGGGGCTTGGCCGTTATGTGGATGATGAGACGCCTGATGGGGCGAAGTTCCTCGCGTTTTTCCGCTCCCCTGTTGCTCATGCTACAATCACCTCGATCAATGTCGATGACGCGCGGGAGGCGGATGGGGTGAGTCTTGTCTTGACCGCTGCTGATTTGGACGGCGAGTTGATCAACTCCATGGATTTTTCCAAGCTTGATGAAGCCAGCGTGACTGATGGGGTGAGCCTTGGTCAGGAAAGCTCTGCCCCGACCCGACCCATTCTAGCTGAGGGTCACGTGCGGTTTTTGGGAGAGCCGATTGCGGCCGTTGTGGCAGATACAAAAGCGCAAGCCATTGATGCTGTCGAGTTGATCGAGTTCGAGTATGACGAGTTGCCGGTCCACACAAAGCTGGAGCTAGGCGGACCTCAGATACACTCTGATGCACCGGATAACCGGGTGTTTGATTGGGCTTATGGCGACCAAGGCAAGGTTGATGACATTTTTGACAAAGCCGCGCACAAGATCGCAATGGATCTGGTGGACAATCGCGTGTTTGCCAATCCTATCGAACCACGCGGCTGTACTGCCGAATGGGCCGATGAACGGCTACATGTTGCCGTGAATGGCCAAGGCGTTTGGGGGCTGAGAGACGAGTTGGCCAAGAAACTTGAGCTGGATGCCGCGACGGTCCGTGTCACTAACCCGGATGTCGGCGGTGGCTTTGGCATGAAAGCATTCTCCTATCCTGAGTATTTTGCAGCAGCTCTCGCGGCCAAGAAACTGGGAACGTCCGTGCGTTGGATGGCGGATCGCACAGAAAGCTTGGTCACGGACAATGGTGGGCGGGATTTGATCACCAAGGCCGAGGCGGCATTTGACGCCGATCACACGCTCATTGGATTGCGGATTTATTCTCTGGCCAATATGGGGGCCTATTGTTCGGGCTTTGCCCAGTTCATTCAGACCGAATTGGCCTTGAAGGTTCTCACGGGTGTTTATGACATTCAGGACGTGTTTTTCCGGGTTGAGGGTCTTTATACCAACACAACTCAGATTGATGCATACCGCGGTGCGGGCAGACCTGAGGCGATCTATGTGATGGAGCGCCTAATGGATTATTGCGCCCGTGAACTAGGTGAGGACCCGATCGAGTTCAAACGAAAGCACTTCATTGGGAAGGATGAGTTTCCCTACGTTTCAGCCGCCAAAGAGACCTATGATGTGGGTGATTTTGATCGCGTTCTGGATCGCGCCTTGGTCGAGTCGGATGTGGCGGGCTTTGAGGCGCGTAAGGCGGAAAGCGCAAAGAGCGGAAAGCTAAGAGGCATTGGGTTGTCCTATTACATCGAGTCCATTTTGGGGGATCAGAACGAGACCACCAAGATCGAGTTTGCCGAGGACGGATTTGTGAACCTTTATGTGGGCACCCAGTCTAACGGACAGGGTCATGAAACGGTTTTTGCGCAAATCCTCAATGAGCGCTCCGGCATTCCGTTTGAAAAGGTTCGTTTCATTCAGGGTGACAGCGATCTGATTGCCAAAGGGGGCGGCACCGGTGGGTCTCGATCCGTGACCATGCAGGGCAATTCGATCAATGTGACCTCCGATACGATGATCGATAAGTTTAAGCCGTTAGCCGAGGAAGATTTAGAGGCTGCGGCCGCTGACATCACCTTTGAAAATGGCGCATTTACTGTGGCTGGAACCGATAAAACGGTGGATCTGATGAAACTGGCCGAAGTGGCGCGCTCAAAAGGCCTGCCCGATCTGTTGGTGACGGAAGTGGAAAGCACGGTCCCCAACCGCTCCTTCCCCAATGGCGCGCATTTTGCCGAAGTGGAGATTGATCCTGACACGGGCGTCACCCAATGTGTGAAATACACGGTTGTGGACGACTTTGGAGTGCTTATGAACCCCATGTTGGCCGAGGGTCAGGTTCATGGTGGCGTGGCCCAAGGCATTGGTCAGGCCATCACCGAGCATCTGGTTTATGATGAGGACGGACAGCTGCTAACAGGCTCCTTCCTTGATTATGGAATGCCCCGTGCGGATGATATCCCCAACATGCCCTTCCACACCGAGTTGGTGCCCTCAACGGCCAATGACATTGGCATGAAAGGTTGTGGAGAGGCCGGAACCGTCGGTGCTTTGGCTGCAGTAACAAATGCTGCTTTGGATGCGGTGTGGGACTTGGGTGTGCGGCAAGTAGACATGCCAATGACACCCATGTCCATGTGGGAGCGGCTTCAAGGGTCCAAGATGGCGGCGGAGTAAGTTCCACACCCCTAGGAAGGCCTATATTGCGCCCAATTTAGATCACAATCCTCGGTCACAAGGTTCGAGTTTGTTGCTGTGTTTGCCTCCGTCCTTTCTGGGATGTATCGGAGAGTTCCAAACAGAGTGTACTTTGCGTAAAGCCTTGTGACCGGTTCCTGATTGTTCAACTCGCAAGGCACTGAAATTGGGACGTGTTTATGCGTGTATTTGGTCTCGGTCTGTTGGCCGCTTTGGTATTATCATTTTCGCCGACTGCGGATGCAGGGCGCATTGCCGAGGGACCCTCTACCGCTCTTGAACACACCACAACACTCTCGGTTGATCTTGGTCATGATATTGCATTGGGTGCGCTCATCTCTCCGGCCATGCAATGGTCTCAGCTTGAGATCGACAGCGTGAAGGCGGAAGGTTTGAATTCTAGCCTGCCCTTTGCCTATACCGCTGAACTGGCCATGAAGTCGGACTTCATCAAGTCCTACAATGTCCCCCAGCTTGAGCAGACAGCCCTGCCCTTTGGAACGGGCAAATACCGCTCGTCTGTCGGACTGTTGATGCTTTTGGCAGGGCTGACCATGTGGGTCGGCCTGTCGCTGCAACGGAAGTATTAAGGGCGATT
>CAZXRG010000214.1:0-5121 GCA_964642935.1 uncultured Rhodobacterales bacterium
ACCGCCAAAGGCCGCGCCACAAACATAATCGCCAGCACAAAGGCCAAGGCACGTAGGTCAAGCGCTGCAATCATCTCCCGATCCAGCGAGGCCGCCAGCATGATGAACACACCAGAGACCAGAATGACCGTGATATGCTCCTTAAAGCGCCGCAGTTCCGTGTAGGAGGGCAGATGGGCATTGGCCAGAACGATCCCCATGACCGTCACCGCCAAAAGCCCGCTCTCATGGAGCAGCGTATCGGTGGCCGCATAGACCGCCAGCACCATTCCAAACAGAACCGGCACCTTCATATATTCCGGCACATGCCCGGCACGAAACGCCCAAGCGATGCCCTTTCCGGCCACGTAACCCGCCACCAAAGCCACCACGATCCCGTAGGCCAGATGCCAAAGCGCCTCGCCAATGGTGCCCGCACCGCTGAGCGCGGAGAAGACCTCATAGGCCAGCACGGCGGCCAAAGCGCCCACCGGATCGTTCACAATCGCTTCCCAGCGCAAAATGCCCGCGGGTTTTGAGGAGAGGTTCGCTTGTCTGAGCAACGGGGTGACCACCGTGGGTCCGGTGACGATCAATATGCCGCCAAAGACCACCGAGGATTCAAACGAGAGCCCTGCCCCGTAGTAGATTGCCGCCGTTGAGAATATCCACGCCAGAGGAGCGCCTAGGAAAAACAGCCGCTTTACGCCCTCTCCCGTTTCACGAAGTTCGCGGAAGTTCAGCGTCAAACCGCCCTCAAACAGGATCACGGCCACCGCGATGGAGATAACGGGGGTGAAAAGATCGCCAAAAGCCTCGGACGGGTTGATGATTTGCAAGCCCGGTCCAGCCAGCAGACCAGCAGCCAGCATCAGAACGATGGCAGGCAGACGCCAGCGCCAAGCCAGCCATTGGGAACCGATCCCAAGAACACCGATTATTGCGAAGAGTACGACAGGCTCGAAATGCACCTAAACCTCCTTTAGATCCCGCCGCATGATCTTCCCCGTAGCCGTCACTGGCAAGGCCTCAATTTGGACGATGGATTTTGGGGCCACATGGGGGGAGATGCGCTCGCGCACCCGCGCAATCAATGCCTCTTCCAAGCCGTCCATTTCAAAACCATCGCTCAGAACCACAAAGGCTTTGACCACCTCGCCACGTGCTTCATCGGGCACGCCAATGGCGGCGGCCATGGCAACGGCCTCGTGACCGCACAAACATTCCTCGATTTCCGTGGGACCGATGCGATAGCCCGAAGAGGTGATCACATCGTCGGTGCGCGAGGAGAAAAACACATTTCCATCCGCGTCCATATGGCCTTCATCGCCCATGCGCAGCCAGTCGCCCGCGAATTTCTCCGCCGTCTTTTCCGGCTGGCCCCAATATTCCAGAAACATCGCCGGATCACCGCGCTTGGTGGCAATCTCTCCGGTTTCCCCTGTTGGAACGGGCGTGCCATCGCCGCCCAGCACCGCCACCTCCTTGCCCGGAACCGCACGGCCCGTGGAGCCCGGTTTAGGCTCCATCACGCTGGCACAATTGCCCAGCACCAGATTGCATTCGGTGGAGCCGTAAAACTCGTTGATGGTCAGACCCAGCTTATCGCGACCCCAGTCCAGAAGATCCGCCCCCAAAGCCTCACCGCCCGAGGCAATGCTGCGCAGGTTCAGCGCGTTTGGCGGGTCCATCTGGCGCAAAAACTTCAAAGCCGTGGGGGGCATGAAGACATTGCGCACCTTATGGGTGATCATCAGATCATAGGCCGCTTGAGGGTCAAATTTCACCAAACGCTGCGCGACCACGGGCACGCCGTGATAAAGGGCGGGGAGAAGCGCGTTCATCAAGCCCCCCATCCACGCCCAATCCGCAGGCGTCCACATGACATCGTTTTCTTGGGGGAAGAAGTCGTGATGGGTTTCAACGCCGGGCAAATGGCCGATCAACACGCGATGCCCATGAAGCGCACCCTTGGGCGGACCTGTGGTACCAGAGGTATAGACCAGAAGCGCAGGCGTATCGGGTTTGGTCTCAACGGGCACAAAATCATTGCGTGCGGCAAAGACCGCGCCCCAGAAATCCCGCACCCCTTCGGAGCCATCGACGCAAAAAACGTCCTCAAGGTCCGGCAGGTCGGGTGCTATTTTGAGAATTTTGGGCAGGTTGGCTTTGTCGGTAATCACGACCTTGGCCCCTGCATCGCGCAGGCGGAACTTCAGGCCGTCCTCTCCAAAGAGCGTGAACAAAGGCACCATGATGCCACCCAGTTTATAGGTGGCCAGATGGCTCACAACCGTCTCTGGCAGTTGCGGGAGCAACACGGCCAGACGGTCGCCTTGGGCAAAACCACCGTTTTTGAGTAAGGAGGCCAGTTTTCCAGAGAGCCTTGATAGCTCGCCAAATGTGTAGGTTTTCGGTCCAAGAGCCTCGCGCGGGTGGATCAAGGCCACGCGATCCGGCGCGAGCCTTGCCCATTTCTCACATACCGCTTCAGCTATGTTGAAATGCTCAAACTCAGGCCAAGAGAAGTCTTGGCGCAGGGTCTCCCAATTGGCAGGCCCTGCGATTAGTCGATCTGTTCCGCCACTCATTTTGGTTAGCGATAGACCTCAATGTCGATCAGATCGGTCAGTTGCGCGCCCAGTTCAGACATGGCGGCAAGTGACATTTGCGAGCCACCTCCAACAGGTCCGTCCTTTGGAATGAGCGTGATCGCAATGCGTTTGCCGTTGGCCGGATTGACCACGAAACCGGTGGTTTCTACGTTCACCAATGTCGTTTGCAACCAGAAGCCGGAGCGATCCAGAAGCCCCAGAGCGGCCACTGTGCGACCGATCAAGCTACCACCCGCACTTGGCGTTTCAGGCTCAACCGGCGTGGCGGCTGCGATCACCTGATCAGGATTGATACCGCCAGCGTTGATCTTTTGCAGACCAGCGGGGCGCGGACCGACCAAAGCGGCCAGTTCGATATCACCCTCATCGGTCAGCGGGATCTCTTCGGCGGCGTCTTCTTCAACTTCAGCCTCAACCGGTTTTGGAGCCGGAATGCCGCATTTGCGTTTTGCCGTATCGCACTCAAGACCGTCGAGCCATGCGAGGATTTCTCCCTCTACGCCTCGGAAAATCAATCCGGTCGGGCCGGTTCCGGCAGGGACAATCGGCATCGGGCCAGAGGCCTCGAAATTAGGAAGTTCCGCCATGAGCGTTCCAAGGGCAAGATCACGAATGGCCAGCCGTCCGCGCATACGCACCTGATTTCCGCTGGTCACCAGTTCTGCCACCTCAACCCGTACTTCGGTCGGGATCGGGCCGGTTGCCTCTTGGCGCATCCGCCCGCTTGTGGCTGTGGACAGATGCAAATCCCGTTGCGCCTGCGCCATTTTCCCGGACACCCGTGAGGCGCTGGTGAAATTGGTCCGCTCAAAGTCCAAAGCCAGAACCTCAAGTGCGGGTCCAACCTTCGCAGGCCCTCCACGCGAGGGGAGGATCCCACCATCAAGCCCGTTGCACGAGGCAAGTAAAAACGGGACAGCTGCAAATGAAAGAATACTTTTACGCAAGTTCATCGGAATACGTGTCATGTTCACGCCCTCTGCTCTATTTTTTTATCATCTTAGCGAATTCGCGGCCCGCTTCAATGGTTTGTACCTATCGGCTTTGCTATAAACTCGCACTTGCGTCAACGCAGAAGGCGCGTATCTTGTCCCTCTGGGGAGAAAAACCATGAATCAGATGCCAAAACTCGTCGATCCGTTTGCCCGCGCCATCACCTATCTGCGCGTGTCCGTGACCGATCGCTGCGATTTCCGTTGTGTCTATTGCATGTCCGAAAACATGACCTTCCTGCCCAAAAAGGAACTTCTGAGCCTGGAAGAGCTCGACCGCATGTGCACCGCCTTCATCAATCAAGGCGTGGAAAAACTGCGCATCACAGGGGGCGAGCCACTTGTGCGCAAAGGCATCATGACCTTTTTCGAGGGCATGTCCCGCCACCTCAAATCCGGCGCGCTCAAAGAACTCACCCTCACCACCAACGGCTCCCAATTGCGCAAACACGCGCAAGCGCTGGCCGATTGCGGGGTGAAACGGGTCAACATCTCGCTCGACACACTCGATACCGCCAAATTCGCCGAGATCACCCGCTGGGGTCGCTTGGGCCAAGTGCTCGACGGGATCGACGCGGCCGTCGACGCGGGTCTCAAAATCAAAATCAACATGGTCGCCCTCAAAGGCACCAATGACGACGAGCTGGAACAGGTGGTCGAATGGTGCGGCAAACGCGGCTTTGATCTCACCTTCATCGAAGTCATGCCCATGGGCGATCTGGGCAACGAGGACCGGCTCGACCAATATTGGAGCCTCAAGGACCTGCGCACCCAACTGGCGCAAACCTACACGCTCATCGACCTGCCCGACCAAACAGGCGGCCCCGCGCGATACATCCGCCTTGAGGAAACCGGCCAACGCATCGGCTTCATCACGCCGCTCACCCACAACTTCTGCGAAAGCTGCAACCGCGTGCGCCTGACCTGCACCGGCCAGTTGTTCATGTGTCTGGGCCAAGAGGATGAGGCGGACCTGCGCAAACACCTGCGCGCCTCCCCCGACGACGACGCGCCATTGATCGAGGCCATCCACAAAGCCATCGCCCTCAAACCAAAGGGCCACGACTTTGACTACTCCCGCCAGAACGAGGGCGGGAAAATGTCGCGACACATGTCCCACACAGGCGGCTGATCAGACCCAAGATGGACCCGCTAAAATCAGTCACCTTCCGGTATCTCACCCAAGAGAAGGACACCGAATTGGCCCTTGAAATCTTCAAGGCCTGTCAGGATTTCGTCGACCTTGAAACCGGCCAACCCGCCACCCTTGAGAACGTCAAAGTCTTCTTCGAGGAACGCCCCCCGAAAATCGCGCCGGAGGCCAAAATCTCACTGGGGATCACCGACGCCAACGGGGTGGGCATCGGCCTCATGGACGTGGTGCGCGGCTATCGGAAAACAACCGACTGGTACATCGGCCAATTGATGCTGACACCCGAGGCACGCGGTCGAGGTCTCGGGAAAGAGGCTCTGGACTGGGTCTCCAATCTGGCCCGCACCGAGGGCGCGAGACGCCTGCTCCTATGCGTGGTCGA
>CAZXRG010000215.1:0-5071 GCA_964642935.1 uncultured Rhodobacterales bacterium
GATCTCACGGGGCGTCAGGTCAGTCATAAAGCCTCTGCATATGGCGGGAGCCGGTGTTTGAGTGGAAAATTCGGGAGTGCGCGCATGATCAGCGTTCGGATTTGGGTCCAGAATGTACCGGTCAATGTGACGCAAGTCCCAAGGATCAGGAGGGTGTAGATGGTGGTCCAGCCGTCCGACGAGCCTTCGACCACCGAGTTGAGGATAAAGGCAAAGTAGATGAGGCCGGCGGTCAGGAAGGAGCGGCGGTCGATAATGATGGCCAGAAGTGTGAAGACGAAGAGGGTGGCTCCGGTCAGGAGCAGTCCGGTTTGTCCGCCAAGCGCCCATGTGGTGAAGGCCAGCGTGTTGACGATAGCGGGGGCGGCGAGCACGTGGAGCCAAAAGGCCGAGCGTGAAATGCGTGAAATCCGATGCGGGTCGCGCATGTCAAAGATCATCGCGATCAGGAAGGCTAGCGATCCAAAGGCGAGCGTTGCAAGGGCAGCATTGGAATTGTCGCCCAGATCGAACAGCATTTTGACCGGATTGTTCAGGTTGAACAGGAGAGAGGGGTCGAAGATCGAGGCCGTCGCGAAGACAATCCCCAGACCCATCAGTCCCATGATCAGCATGGCGAACGGAATGCGAAAGCGGACGTACCAGATGATCGTGCCCAAGAAGGCCAGTCCGAAGACCAAGAGGGCTTGAAGGGGGAGCGCTTCGCGTCGCGGTTCGAACAGGGCTGCTGAGATGATTGCGCCTTCGATGTTTTGGCTGAATGCACTGAGGATCAGGATGGATACGCCGAACGCGATGGACAGGAAGGCGGACGGGAGTGCCATGCGGCGTTTGCGGGTGAAATACTCGGCTCCCAACCAGGCCAATCCGGCCGCGAAAACCGGCAGAATGGTGGAATATCCGAATGCGTAGAGCGGGATCAACATGGCGGAGAGGCCCGCGAACAGGATCGCAAGGCCGACAGTTACGAAAATCTCCGAGAAGCCGCGGAAGAGTTCGAATGGCTCGTCGTCATCTCTCATGTGATCGCGATAGCCGTGGCGCGATTGGGCGAGGATCTCAAGCTTTGTGGCTTGGCTCTCGTTGATCACGCCGGATGCCACCGCCGCGCGAATGTCGTCGCTATTTAGCTCTGGCATCTTGGGCTGCGGATTGTGGCGGTCATTCAGATGCTCTCCACGGTCAGATTGCCGTTGGTGTAAACGCAGATGTCAGCGGCAATGGCCATGGCGTCTTTGGCGATGGTTTCCGCGTCTTTCTTGCTGTCCATCATGCCACGCGCGGCGGCCAAAGCGAAGTTGCCGCCTGATCCGATGGCTGCGATGCCGTGTTCCGGCTCCAGAACGTCGCCAGCACCTGTGATGATGTAGAGCTCTTTTCCGTCGGTCACGATCAGCATGGCCTCTAGGTTTTTGAGGTATTTATCCATGCGCCAATCCTTGGCCAGATCAACGCAAGCCCGTTGCAACTGACCGGGGGAGGCTTCCAGTTTGGCCTCAAGTCGTTCCAGCAGGGTGAAAGCGTCCGCGGTTGAGCCTGCAAATCCGCAGACGATATCGTGACCGCCCGGCTTTAGGCGTCGCACCTTGCGGGCCGAGCCTTTGATGACCGTTTGGCCCAAGGACACTTGTCCGTCGCCTGCCACGACAACTTTGCCGTCTTTTTTGACACCGATAATGGTCGTCCCGTGCCAGCCGGGGAATTTTGCGTCCTCTGACATGAGGTCTCCTGCGATTACTGCTCGAATGTATATAGGTGGCTAGTCGGTCAGATGGAAGTCTTGGGGGATTGCGTCGGGTCCATCAAGGAAGGTTTGGTTGCCGAAATTGTGCAGCATTTTCGACAGCGCCCGCAGGCGGTCACCGGTGATTTCCTTGTAGAGGTTCTGGTATTCTTCTGAAGTAAGAAGCTCATCGATCCGCAAGCGATGGGCTTTGACGCAGCGGGCGTGCATTTCGGCGATATCGGGGTCATCCATTAAGCGGGCCAGCTCCTTGCGAAAACGGGGGAGCTTGTTGGAAATGCTCGTTTCGCGCTGGGCGTTATGGTTCATGCGGAACCAATAGGCGAGGCCCTGGTCGCGATCCACATGGTTGACCCGACCCCGATCGCGCTTGACCAGGAAACTCTCGGCAGAGCGAAGGGAATAGTGGTTGAGGCTGACCAGATCATAGCCGACCGTGCTGGTTGAGGAGCGCCATCCGGTGCGCAGCATCTTATCGGGCATAGGCAGGCCGGAGCCGTTCACCCATTTGATCTGATCGAGATACTCGGGCTTGAGGCCCTTGGGGCGATGCACCCCGAATTTCTTATAGTGGTCAAGATTGCGGAAAAGGGTTTTGAACCCCCACGCCTGATGCGGCTTTCGGCAGAGCGCAGGGGCGCATTGGTCAAACTGCTCGATCATCGGGCGGTCTTCAAATTCGGAAATGTCCGCATTCCCAAACAGCCGCCATGTGAGCGAGATCAAAGTGGCATCGGGCACCGTGTCGAACAGCGCTTTGAGCGTGCCGTCGCCCACATGCACATTGATGAACTCATCCACATCCATGCAAATCACCCAATCGGCATCCTCGACAATCTCGGTGGTCTCGGCGGCTTGGAAGGCGGCATGTTGGGGTTTGAGATCCATCTCCCGATAGGGGTTCTCGGCGTGCTGGAGGATGCCTTTGGCTTCCAAGAGATCGAACATCTCCTCGGTCCCATCAGTGCAATCATTGGTATAGACCAGAAAATCGGTGACCCCGATGGCGCGGTGATAGGCCAGCCATTCCAGAATGAACGGCCCCTCGTTTTTCATGGTGGTGACGATCAGGATTTTGTCGTTTTTGAACTGGCTAGGATCGAGTTTTTTCACGCTGGGCGGCGCTTTTGGATTGGCCTTGAAACGGGTTTTTACCAGCTCGGCCAGACCATCATCCAGAACAAGGCTCGATTTTGGAACCAGCTCGGCCACTTTCAACTGGGGATGGCGCAGCGCCATGCAGCGCCAATAGGTGAAATCATGGCCGGCCACAGGCTCGACATTTGAAATGCGGAACTGACGCCAGAAGGCGTCGGGCTCCATCTTTGAGGGGGCGGCACACCAGATATTCTCAGCGCCTTTTCCATCAAAGGAGACGCAGTTGTGATCGCCGTGACGGGGTGGTTTTTTGGCGTTCAGGGCATAAGGGTAGGCGCGTTTCCCTTGGAACTTGATGAAGCCGGAGTGGTGGGCGGCATCAAAGACGCTGACCTCTGCTTTGAGGACCAGATCATGGGGCTGGCAGTAGAGCACAGCGCGGGTGTCTTTCAGAAACCTGCGGCGGGCCACTTCCAGAATGGCCAGTTCAAAAATGGGGGAGCGCCAAAGATCAGGTTCGGCCTGAGGGAGCATCGCCTTGCCCGGTGCATCGGGTGCTAGATGGCGGGAGGTTTCGGCGGGCATATCCGGATGACCAAGCGGGAGATCGCAGGAGGCCAGACAGATTGTGTTCAGTTTGATTTTGTTGGCGTGTTTCTCAAGCGCGTCTTGAAGCGGGGTCAGATCGTATTCGGGTCCACTGCGCACCAGCACCAAAGCCGCCTCGGCCCCTTGTTCTTCGTGGTGAAAGTTGAGCCAGTCGACCAAAACCTCAGCACTGGGCTCAACCGCGATGGTGAACATTGTGTTTTGATCGGCAAAGAGGGCGTTTTGGGTCGGGTTTACCGCGACGTCGAGTTGCGCATCGTGCCCGCTGACAGTGATTTGCTCCGTTGTTGTTCCCTTGAAAAACAGACGGCTTCCGCGTGGGGTTGGCGTTCTAATTGGCTCGACGCTTTGACCGTTTATCTCAAAAGTTAGACCGTCAAGGAAGGCGAAGTGCTTGTCTTCGATCCGACAGATCAGCTCGACGCCTTCAGCGGTTTGAAAGCAATCAAAGGCAAAAATACCGGAGCTTTGCTTCAAGCCGTCTTCCAGCATCTTCTCCGGCCAGCCCTTTGGCATCATCACGGGGGAGAGTGTGGTTTGCGCGATTTTTGCCATCTCAGGTTTTCTTCCCGAAGACGGCACCAAGGGCCGCATAGAGTTTGGAGATTTCGGCGGCTTCCGGCACCATCGTATTGCCCGCCACGGCAAGGGCGGAATAAAGTTCGATCCCTTCCGGCGTGCTCATGATCGCGTGGATTTTCTGGCGGTGCCAATCGCAGGCGCTTTGGTGGAGGGCCTTGAGATCAGGGTCGTTTAACAGCGGATTCTCGTAGCTGCGCTGGGCTAGAGACGTGTCGCTCTGGTCGTTGAAATTCCGGCGGACCCAATAATTGGCGTCCACACGCACATGGCCGCGATTGGGGAGGCCCCGATCCGATTTCACCAGAAACGATTGCATAGAGCGAAGGGCGTAATGGTTGATTTGGGCGAGGCTGTTGCCGAAATTCGGACCGTGAAGGACAGGGTTTTTCGGCTGAAATCCCATGACCGGACGACCATCGCCGTTGAGCCAAGTCAGATCGGCCATTTCGGTGTCTTTGGACAGGCGGGGCGCATGTACGCCCGCGCGATCCAGTTTTTCGGACGGTTTGAACAGGGTCTTAAAGCCCAGAGCCTGACGCGGGAACATGATCGGATAGGGGCCGCATTGGGTGAATTGCTGCACAACGGGCGCGTCCTCATAGGCGAACACGCCCGCGTTTCCGAAAAAACGCCATGGGATCGAGAGGGCATCCGCGCTTTGGGCAGCATTGGTCAGGTCGGACAGAGTTCCGGCACCGGTTTTGATATTGAGAAATTCATCCAGATCCAAATGAAGCGCCCAATCGGCCTTCCGCAGAGCCTTGCGTAAATCGGAGCTGTTCAGCGCCGTCCATTGCGGGCCCTTTTTCTCGAAATCCGTGTTGCGCACATGGGTGATCAGGCCCATGGACGCCAGATGATCGGCCATCAAATCCGAGCCATCCTCGCAATCATTGGTGAAGACCATGAACTGATCAAAGCCGAGGGCACGATGAAAACCGAGCCATTCCAGCAGGAACGGCCCCTCGTTTTTCATGCAAGTGAAGATCAGGTTGCTCAATGTCCCGCCTTTTTCACAAGTAATAGGTGGCAAATCTG
>CAZXRG010000216.1:0-5041 GCA_964642935.1 uncultured Rhodobacterales bacterium
GAGTGCAGTGTGACCTATGACTCTACATCACAGATTAAAGCTGACCGAGGCTCCTTTGGAACAGGATGCCCCGACCCTGTCGGATGTGTTTGCAGTCTCGGCTGTAGACCCTGCTGTGACGGGGTTTGTTCTGGCCAAACTCAGGCACAAAACACGGCCCATTCTGTGCGTTCAGGATCATGTGTCCGCGCGGGAGGCGGGGCGGTTTTATGTGCCGGGTCTGCGCCATTCATGGCCTCTCTTGCAGGTCGATGTAAGCCGAGCACAGGACGTACTGTTCGCCATGGAAGAGGGGCTTGGCTGTCAGGATATAGCCGCGGTCATTGGCGAGGTCTGGGGCGATCCCAAAGCGCTCGACTTCACCGCCTCCAAGCGGTTGATGATGCGGGCGGAGGTCAATCGCGTGCCCTGTTGGCTCATAAGGCGCAATGCAACCGCCTCTTTGAGCGCGGCGCGGGATCGCTGGCGGGTGTCCTCGCTGCCCTCGGCCGTTCATCCCCACGACGCCCGTGCGCCAGGCAATGCACGCTGGCAGGTGGAGCTGTTTCGCTCCCGTCGCACAAAGCCCGGAACCTGGGTGGCCTCCTATGACCGGACGTCGGATCGTCTCGATTTTTCTGCCCCATTTCGCGATGGAGCGCTGGCAGAAGGAAGCCGAGAGAGCGGGGAACGCACCGCCTGAGACTGTACCGCTGGCTCTGTCGGTTGAAGGCCAGCACGGGCCGGTCATTCACGCCACCAACCGAGCGGCGCGTCAGGCAGGGATTTCTGCAGGGGGACGGGTGGTCGATATGCGGGCCATTTGTCCTGAGTTGCAGGTGGAATACGCAGATGTGGCCGGAGATAAAGCCGCCTTGGAGCGGCTGGTGCTTTGGGTGCGTCGGTGGTGCCCGTGGTCTGTGACGGACGGGCCCGACGGGCTGGTGATGGATACGACGGGGTCGGACCATTTAATGGGGGGCGAGGCCGCGATGCTGGCGGAGATGGAAGCGCGGCTGTCGCTTTTAGGGGTGACCTCTTCGCTGGCCGTGGCCCCTAGTTGGGGGGCAGCTTGGGGGCTGTCCCGCTTCGGGCCTGTGCGGTCTATTTGCGGGGAAGATGTGATGGCGCAAATGGCGCCTCTGCCGGTGACTGCCCTGCGCCTTGACGGAGAAACGCTGCTTCTGCTCCGGCGGTTGGGGCTCAAGACGGTGGGGGCTCTGGCGGAGGTCCCGCGCCTGTCACTGACCCGACGCTTTGCCAAGTCAAAGCTGTCTGCGAACCCGTTGATGCGGCTGGATCAGGCCTTGGGAAGGCTGGCCGAGCCTGTCTCCAGCATTGACGCTCGCCCGCCCATTGTGGCCCAAGCGAAATTGCCCGAACCCATTTTTGACCCCTCCGCCTATCTGCCGGAGTTGTGCCGTGATCTCTGCGGGCAACTGGCCCATGACGGACTGGGGTGTCGACGGTTGCATTTGACCGTCTACCGGACCGATGGTGAGGTCTCGAGCCTGCATGTGGCCACGGCGGCTCCGTCACGCGATCCGGATCATTTGTTGAGGCTGTTTCGCGATAAGGTCGAGCGGCTCAATCCGGGGTTTGGCTTTGATCTGATCACTCTGGCCGCAAATGCGGTGGAGACGATTGCCATCGTCCAGACGCGGCTTGATGGGCGTGCAGAGGACGCGGTGGAACTGTCGCGGCTGGTGGACCGACTGGTGGCGCGGTTCGGCACGGGGGCGGTGAGGCGGCCTCGGCTCAAGGCCAGCCATATGCCGGAACGTGCGCAGGCGTGGATGAATGCGCTTGGCGGTGGGGCGATGGTGGCGGCTCCTGTGATGCGTGAGCGGCCCGTGCGATTACTCTCTCCGCCCGAGCAGGTGCGCGTGCTTTATGCGGTGCCAGAGGGGCCTCCGGTGCAGTTCATGTGGCGTCGGCAAACCCACCGCGTGGCGCGATATGCAGGGCCTGAGCGCATCGCGCCGGAATGGTGGAAGGATCGACCCGACACGCGGCTTCGCGATTATTTCAAGGTCGAGACCGGGGCGGGTTTGCGCTGCTGGCTCTATCGTGAGGGGCTCCATGACGACGGGCGTGGGGGTGATCCTGCGTGGTTTGTCCACGGGATGTTTGGCTAGAAGTATGGTGGTTTTCTCAGGGCTTTTCGGGCTGCAGAATTCGTCGGATTTCCAGTGTGACTCAACTAGTGGAGTCGAATTACTTTACCCTTTAAAATCAGTGAGCTGCGGTGCATTTCCCGAGGTCGTTAAGAAATGCCCTTAAAGGATCATGAGCACCCACGGCGTACCATTGAGGAGGACGGCTTCAAGCCCAATCCCCGCGCTCCATTTGTAGAACTAGGGCTGACCAGCTGCTTCTCATTTCTCCATGGCGCGTCCGATGCCGTGGACCTCGCCAAAACCGCCTCAGAGCTTGGCTATGACGCGCTTGGCATTGCTGATCTCAACACGATGGCAGGCGTGGTGCGGCTTCATTCTGAGGCGCGAAAAGCCTGTGTGAAGCCCCTAATCGGGTGCCGTTTGAAGCTGGTCACGGGTGAGGAGTTTCTGGCTTATCCCCGTGACCGCGCCGCTTATGGCCGCCTTTGTGAGCTTCTGACCAAGGGCAAAACCTATGATCAGGAAGGCGTGTGGCAGCTTAAAGGGGCCTGTGACATATCGCTTGATGATCTGGCGGCCCATAGCGAAGGCGTGCAATTGATCGCCCTTCCTGAGGCTGATGTAGAGCGGTTTAGCGCAATCCTCCCGCGCCTCATCCGCGCTCTTCCGGGCATGCGCCACATTGCGGCGGCCTATCTTTATCGCGGTGATGATCGCGCACGGATCAATCGGCTGGATACTTTGGCGCGGTCCCATAAGCTCTCGATCCTTGCCACCAATGACGTGCATTATCATGTGCCCGAGCGGCGCCCCTTACAGGACGTGATGACCTGCATCCTCCACAAAACGACTATCACCAAGGCCGGTTTTCTGCTTGATGCCAATGCCGAGCGGCACCTGAAATCACCCGCCCAGATGATCGAGCTGTTTGATGACTGGCCCCATGCCATTCGCGCCACGCGCAAGGTGGCGGATGCCTGCAAGTTTGACCTCAGAGAACTGGCCTATGAATACCCCAAAGAGACCGTGCCGGAGGGCCGCTCTGCGCAGGAATATTTGACGGAACTCACCTGGAAAGGGGCCGATTGGCGCTATCCCGAGGGCCTGCCAGACAAGACCCGTGCCACTTTGGTCAAAGAGCTGGCGATGATCGAAAAGCTTGGAATCCCTCAATATTTTCTGACCATCTACGACGTGATCCAGTTTGCCCGCCACGAGGTGGACCCGCCGATTCTCTGTCAGGGGCGCGGCTCTGCGGCCAATTCGGCGGTCTGCTACATGCTGGGGATTACGGCGGTGGACCCTTCCAAACATGACCTTCTGTTCGAGCGGTTTATCTCCGAAGAACGCAAGGAACCGCCCGACATCGACGTGGATTTCGAGCATGAACGGCGTGAGTTGGTCATCCAGCACATCTACGAGAAATACGGTCGCCATCGGGCTGGTCTCTGCGCCACGGTGATCCACTACCGCCCGCGCATGGCCATTCGGGAAGTGGGCAAAGTGATGGGCCTGTCCGAGGATGTGACGGCCGCTTTGGCCAAGACCATTTGGGGCTCTTTTGGGCGTGAGTTGGGGGAGGCGGAGGCGCGGGAAGCAGGGCTCGACCTGAGTGATCCCCTGATGGCCCGAACCATCAAGCTGGCGGATCAAATGATCGGGATGCCGCGTCATCTTGGACAGCATGTAGGCGGATTTATCCTTACAGAAACGCCACTTACGCAAACTGTGCCCATTGGTAACGGGGCGATGGCAGATCGCAGTTTCATTGAATGGGACAAGGACGATATCGATGAATTGGGGATTTTGAAGGTCGATGTTCTGGCCCTTGGAATGCTCACCTGCATCAAAAAAGCCTTTGATATGATCGATGCGCATTATGGCATTCGATACGATCTGGCGAGCGTGCCTAAGGAGTGTGTGGCGGTTTATGATATGCTCTGTCAGGGCGACAGTCTGGGCACGTTTCAGGTGGAGTCGCGCGCGCAGATGAACATGCTGCCGCGTCTCAAACCGCGCGAGTTTTACGATTTGGTCATTCAGGTCGCCATCGTGCGCCCCGGCCCTATCCAAGGGGACATGGTGCATCCCTATTTGCGGCGGCGCTCTGGGAAGGAGAAAATCGAGTATCCCTCGCCCGGTCCCGAACATGATCCAGACGAGTTGCGCAACATTCTGGGGCGCACTTTGGGGGTGCCCATCTTTCAGGAACAGGCCATGAAAATCGCCATTGATGCGGCCAAGTTTTCACCCGCTGAGGCCAATGAGTTGCGCAAAGCCATGGCCACATTCCGGTCTCGTGGCACTATCGAAACCTTGGAGGCCAAGATGGTCGGGCGGATGGTGGCGCGGGGCTATGACGAGGAATTCGCCACTCGATGTTTCAATCAAATCAAGGGCTTCGGGGATTATGGCTTTCCTGAAAGCCATGCGGCCAGCTTTGCTTTGCTGGTCTATATCTCCTGTTGGATCAAGCGCCATTACCCCGATGTGTTCTGCGCGGCTCTCCTAAATTCGCAGCCCATGGGGTTCTATGCGCCCGCGCAAATCGTGCGGGATGCCAAGGAGCACGACGTGCCAGTTCGCCCGCCGGATGTGAATTATTCGGACTGGGATAATACGCTTGAGCCTGTGTCCAAGGGCGTCTTTGCGGTGCGTTTGGGATTGCGTCAGGTGGATGGTGTGAAGCGGGAGGCCATGGAGGATTTGATGGCCGAGCGGGATGCGCCTTATGAGGATCTCAAGGACCTCAAAGAGCGTGCGAAAATTGATGCAGGAAGCATGCGAAAGCTGGCGGCTGCGGATGCGTTTCGCTCGATTGGATTGGATCGCAGACAGGCTTTATGGGATGCGCGGGCGTTGCGGGATGCGCCGGATTTGCCTTTGTTTTCAGATAGTAAGGACGAGGGGCGGGAGGTTCAGTTTGATCTGCCGTCCATGCC
>CAZXRG010000217.1:0-1845 GCA_964642935.1 uncultured Rhodobacterales bacterium
AGATCCAGCTCCACACAGGCAAACAATGTTTGCGAATAAACAAAGCCCGCAACCAGGTCGAAGAGTTTCTCTCCATCTTTACGCGCTGTACGGCGGGTCAACAAAAAGCGGCTGGCCCAAGCCTGAAACCCTTTATTTGCAACGAGTTTGTTTTGCCAGTGTGTAAAAGCTTCAAAAAAACTGCTGGATTTTTTGGGTGTAAAATCCGCGAAGCCCATGTCACTCAGCCGGAATTGGTTGGGTTCTGGTTGGAGCAAGTCGTTCCGCCTGCGCTTGGACAATACCACACAATCGCGCCTCGCCCGGACAAGATGGAATCGAAGAGATAGCGCCACTTAGAATGTCATTTAGACGCTTCACCGCAGCTTGCGTGCCATACATGGCAACAGCGTTGGGTCGGCCATGAACTGCATCTTGCCCAACCGGCTTTCCGAGCGTTTCTTCGTCACAAAGGACATCCCGCAAATCATCGGCAACCTGAAACGCCTCACCAATACGAGAGCCAAGTTCCTGCCATGGTTCTGGATCTGCTCCAGCAGCCACAGCACCCATTTGGGTGGCCGCAACAAAAAGCGCGCCTGTCTTTGCCTGATGATAGGCGGTCAAATCAATCTTGGCTTCACTTTCCCAAGCTTGGCCTGCACAAATCCCGTAAGGCGAGCCGGTGTAGCGCGCCATCATTCCGCTTAGCTTAGCGGCCCTCACCGGATCATGGATGGCTGCGTTTGCAAGTGTCTCGAATGCTAGAACGATCAACGTGTCTCCGGTCAATAAAGCAATTGGCTCGCCAAATGCCTTGTGAACGGACGCTTTGCCGCGGCGTAAATCAGAGTCGTCAAAGCAAGGCATATCATCATGCACCAGACTTCCGCAGTGAATGAGTTCGATTGCTGTGGCTGCCGCATAAGCGAGTTCCGGCTGATCGCCGCCACATGCCTGAGCAACGGACAAACACAATTGCGGCCGAACACGTGCACCGCCAGGAAAAAGTGCATGTTTGAGAGCCTTGCTCAACTGACGGGGCGCAGAGCTAATCTGGGTATGCGAAATCGCCGAATGAAGCGCGTCATCAATCCTGTTTTCTAGAGACATCTCAAACATCCAATCATGTTGTATGTACGACATTACAGATAGACTGTAACTTTTACTGGACATGTTTTGCAACCATGTGTCAACATTTACGAAATCAAAGTGGCTCCGATTGCGGGAAAGCTGGATGAAAATCGCCAAAGATATTGATGTCGCCATCATAGGCGCTGGCATCGCCGGACTAGCAACAGCGCTTCGTCTGGCGCATGCCGGGCGCTCTGTCGATGTGTTCGAGGCTCACAGCGAGGTTGGCGGAAAGATACGCACGATTGAGACCGCAGCCGGACCAGTTGATGCGGGTCCGACCGTTTTGACCATGCGCGATGTGTTTGACGATCTGTTTCATGATGTTGGCGAAACGCTTGAAGATCATATTGAGCTTGTTCCACAAGATCGGCTTGCGCGTCACTTCTGGCCTGACGGCACGGTGCTCGATCTTTTCGCTTCGGTCGAAAGAAATGCGACCTCGATTGCGGGAGCTTTTGGTACAAAAGCCAAAGAGGAATATCTAAGATTTCACAAAAGCAGTCGGTTACTTTTTCAAAAATTCGAGGCACCGATGATGCGGGCGAGCGCCCCAAGTCAGATGCGCTTGAATGCTTTGGTATTGCGAAACCCTGCTTTACTGCGGGCCATGGCGCCGCATATGACGCTTGCCAAACGTCTTTCTCAAGATTTCTCAAATCCAAAGCTGGCCCAACTATTTGGACGCTATGCGACCTATGTGGGCGGGGCACCGGATCAATCCCCGGCTAT
>CAZXRG010000217.1:1945-5035 GCA_964642935.1 uncultured Rhodobacterales bacterium
TCGCGCGGGGATCTAGCGCTGCACAATGTGTTCTTTTCCAATGACCTAACCGGGGAATTCACCGATTTGGGGTGGGGGAGAGCCCCCACAGACCCGAGCCTTTACGTTCATGCTCAGGATCGTGGTCAAAATGAGCCGCCACAGGGACCAGAACGTTTTGAAATTATAATGAATGCCCCGCCGACAACCAAAAGCGTGGATGCACCAGGAGACAATGAGCGATGCAAAGAACAGACATTCTTAAATCTGGCAAAAATGGGCCTGAGTTTTTCGCCCGCTCCAGAGGTAACTCTGACAACGCCGGCGATGTTCGCGAGGCTTTTTCCGGGATCAAACGGCGCACTTTACGGGCGCAGCCCGCATGGTCTGATGGCAGCCTTCAAGAGACCAACGGCGAGAACCAAGATCAAAGGGCTGTACCTGGCGGGGGGCGGCTGCCATCCCGGAGCGGGAGTTCCCATGGCGACACTCTCCGGGAAGCACGCGGCAGAGGCGATCTTGAGCGACCAAACTTCAATATCGACGTCCCGCCGAACGGATACGCCTGGTGGTATGTCGACGGCCTCTCGTCCGACGGCAAATCCGCAATCTCCCTCATCGGTTTCATAGGATCGGTCTTTTCTCCCTGGTACAAATGGAGTGGACGTAAGGACCCGGCCAACCACTGTTGTTTGAATGTTGCGCTTTACGGCAAAGGCGCTCGCTGGACGATGACCGATAGAGGGACAAGCGCTCTGGCTCAAAGCGAAGACACGCTCACGATTGGTCCAAGTGCGATGCATTGGGACGGCGATAAATTGGTGATCCATGTCAATGAGATTTCAACGCCACATGGCAACCGCATTGAAGGGAGTGTTACGATCCGACCGTCTGCAATCACGCCTTCAGAACTGCCATTGGCTCAGGACGGTAGCCATATCTGGCGCCCATTCGCACCAAGCTCTGACATCGAGGTAAATCTCAAACGCCCGGGCTGGAATTGGAGCGGGCATGGGTATTTCGACGCCAATTTTGGCACCCGTGCATTGGAGGATGACTTTTCTTATTGGACATGGGCGCGATTGCCATTGGCGCAAGGCACAGCCTGTCTTTACGATGCCAACCGGCGCGATGGCTCCACTCTTGCGGCTGGGTTTTCATTTGCGCCCGACGGCTCTGCAACGGAACTTGACCTGCCTCCAAAGGCTCGTCTTGCTGCGTCCTTATGGGCGCTCAAACGTGAAACGCGTGCTGATGCCGGATATAAGCCCAAACAGGTCAAACACATGTTGGACGCCCCCTTTTACAATCGGTCTGCCATACGAACCAAAATCAACGGAGAAGAAACAATTGGCGTGCATGAAGCGCTGGATTTGAACCGATATGCCAGCCCTTGGTTAAAACCAATGTTGGCGGTGCGTGTACCTCGCCGGACAAAATGGAAGAGCTGATCTCAGCTTGCCAGCAAAGGTTTCACGTCGGGGTTTCGCTGCCAGACCGAATAATTCAGCATTGAAGCGACACTGACCCAAATCAGGTAAGGAACGAACATTAGTCCTGACACTGTATCCAGCAAGAACAAGGACCACATCGTCGCGGCAACTGCGAGCCACAAGAACACGATGATCACCATGCCCGCTTTCATATGGCGCAGACCAAAAAAGACCGGCGTCCAGAGCGTATTCAACGCAATTTGTAGCGCCCAAAATGCAAGCGCTATACCCGCGCCAGGCATATGAACCACGCGCGCGGCAGCGATGGACATCAACAGATATAAGGTCGTCCAAGCGACCGGAAACAGCCATTTGGGCGGTGTCCAGGGCGGTTTATCTAAACTTTCATACCAAGTGCCAGGTTGAAACATGGCACCCGTCGTTGCGGCAGCAGCGCAAGCGCTTAAGAAAATGAAAAATGCGAACCAATCCATGACTGGTCAAATAGCTCCATTGGTCGGATTTGCAAAGGAGGCTTTTCGGGACCGATCCTTCAACTCCAATTGGGCAAAAACTTGCAAGAACGCCCCAGTTCTTCCATCGCCCCAGTTCGAGGACGTTTCTAGTGTTTTTCCAGCCGCATCCACGAGGAATGCAACTTCAGGCAATGGCTTGGCATAGAGAACCGCCGATTGAGGAGACATGCTGATCGCCGCCGCACGAAGCAGCGCCTTAGACATCGCTCCAACTTTTTGGTTTCGAGACGTATGCGCGCGTCGGTTGATGCTGTCATAATCGTGACGGGCAAGATCGGTAGCAATGCCTGCATAGACGAACCGCGCTGCCAATATCCCTGGCCGACAATCCAAAGGCAGTTTTCCAATACCAGCTTCAGAGCGATCGTAGAGAAGTGCTGCCTCTTTGTGCAAACGCCGTACCATATCTTGGATCTTAGCGGTCAATTGCGGCGCTTCGATAAAAGCCTGAGGGCACAATCCAGCCTGCTCAAACCAATCCAGCGGCAGATAAAGACGCCCCTCTAGCGCGTCCTCCCCCACATCGCGGGCAATGTTTGTCAATTGCATCGCCACGCCAAGGTCAGCCGCACGGGCTAATGCATGTTTGTCGCGCACCCCCATCAGCACGCACATCATCACGCCAACGGTTGACGCCACTCGCGCCGAATAGCTAACTAAATCCGAAAAAGTCTGATAACGCTTCTCAAGCGCATCCCAAGCCAACCCCTCTAAAAGAGCCTCTGGCAAGGCGCGCGGCATATCAAACTCTTCGACCATATCCGCAAATGCCCGATCGGCTGCCGCATCCTTTGGCGTTCCTGCATAGATGAGATCCAGCCGATCTCGCAGTGACAAAACGGCACTGGTTTTATCCGCCTGTAAATCGACCGCATCGTCTGCCAAGCGGCAGAACGCATAAAGGGCAAAAGCCGGATCGCGGACGCGCGCGGGCAAAACCTTGGATGCCGTGTGGAATGAGCGAGACCCATGCCGGATCGCCTCTGCACAAATCTCCAGATCGTGGGAATCAATCATGCTACTTGCTCCGCATCTGGGACAAATTGAGCTAGAACCTCAGAAGAGGTGACAACGCTTGGAATTCCGGCGCCCGGATGGGTACCAGCGCCGACGATATAGAGACCTTCGATTTCCTCGCTTAT
>CAZXRG010000218.1:0-1697 GCA_964642935.1 uncultured Rhodobacterales bacterium
CCAATCGGGCGTTTTGCGTCATATGCGTTTCACGCGGAAATCATATGCAAATCATACGGCGTTTTTTGGGTGGCTCTCAGAGTGTTAAGATTTGACGCTCTCAGCCCTCACCCAATGCCATTTTTGCCCGCTCACGCGGTAGAATGACCGTGTCTTGGGTGACGTTCTTTAATTGGGTCTCGCCGGAGAAAGCCATGGACAGATCAAGCTCTTTGTGAATGATTTCAAGGGCTTTGGTGACGCCCTCTTCACCCATCGCGCCAAGGCCATAGTTGAAAGCCCGCCCGATATAGGTCCCTTTCGCCCCAAGAGCCATGCACTTCAAAACATCCTGACCCGAGCGAATTCCGCTATCAATATGGACCTCGATCTTATTCCCGACCGCCTCAATGATTCCCGGGAGAGCCTCAATGCTCGACATGGCTCCATCAAGCTGACGACCACCATGGTTAGACACAATCAGCGCGTCACACCCATATTTAGTAGCCTGAAGCGCATCCTCAGGGTCCAGAATGCCCTTGAGAATAACCTTCCCGCCCCAACGCTCCTTAATCCAAGCAATATCATCCCAATTCAACTGAGGATCAAACATCTCCGAAGCCCAACTGGATAAATCAGCGGTATTTTCCACTCCTTCCACATGGCCCACGATGTTGCGAAAGCTCCTCCGCTCGGTCTTGAGCATCGCCAGACCCCAACGCCATTTGGTGGCCAGATCGAGGATGACCGGGAGGGTCGGCTTGGGCGGAATAGACAGCCCGTTCTTGATGTCCTTGTGCCGCTGGCCGAGGATTTGCAAATCCAGTGTCAGCACCAGAGCCGTACATCCCGCCGCCTTGGCGCGGTCAATTAAACGTCCCGTAAACTCCCGATCCCGCATCACATAAAGCTGGAACCAAAACGGCTGATCCACATTGTCCGCGACATCTTCCAGCGAGCAAACCGACATGGTCGACAGAGTGAATTGCACCCCGAATTTATGGGCGGCGCGACAGGCGAGAATTTCCCCGTCCGCATGCTGCATTCCGGTCGAGCCCACAGGGGCCAGAACCACTGGCATCTTCATGGTCTCCCCAACCATGGTCACTTCCGTGGAACGGCCCTCCATGTTGCGCGCGACCCTTTGGCGGATGGCTATTTTCTCAAAGTCCGAGGTGTTGGCGCGGTAGGTGCCTTCGGTCCAAGAGCCGCTATCGCAATAGTCGTAAAACATGCGCGGGACACGACGTTTTGCGAGCACGCGAAGGTCTTCGATATTGGTGATCTCTGGCATGTAGCCCCCCCGGGATGGTCGTGTTTTTTGCAAGCTTAGGGGGATCGCTGCGGCTTAACAATATGGCTCTTGATCTGGTCGAGCGTCTTTATGTCGATAGTGGTTCAAAAAAGTCTGCCGACTTCGACTTGAAGAACGGGATCAATAGGGATTTGAACGCCGCCACTTTGGGCGAGGCACGCAGGTCAGGATGGGTGAGCGCCCAGATATCCCAATAGTCCTGAGGCTCCATGATGTTGACCCGCACCAGACCTTCCGTGCCGTCCCCCAGAAATTTGGCCATGCGCACCAGTCCTAACCCCGCCGTGGCCGCTCCGATTACGGCGACCATGTCGTCAAAGCGATAGCCGATCTGCCAATTGGGGCAGACCTCCAGAGTTGCTTTGGGCGGTTTGGTCCAATGGGACATGCCGATCCATGTGAC
>CAZXRG010000218.1:1797-5023 GCA_964642935.1 uncultured Rhodobacterales bacterium
TACTTGGCGACCAGAAGTTGCGGAGCGGTGATTGTCAGCGCACCGCTCAATGTCTCATCAGCGGCTTTGAGGCGGCGTAGCATATCTGTGGTGTGGGCCGACATTTCAACTCCCGCACGCGCCGCAATCCGTCCTGCATCGGTGGGGATATAGCGCGAGGCGCTGCGAATGAAGAGCTGTTGGCCAAGGTCCGCCTCGATCCGGCTGATGCGACGGGCCACGGTGGTATAGTTGATCCCCAAAGCCTCGGCTGTCCGTGCAAGGGAGCCTGTTTCCACCAGATGATGTACGGTTCTAAGGTCGTCCCAATGTGCATCCATATCATGCGTTATTGCATGATAATTGGGCAAATACACGTGTTTTCGCATGGGTGCAGAACGGCTATATTGGCGCCCAAGACATCAATGAGGAGCAAAAAAGATGGTCTATGTATATCTGAGCCTAACCGTAACTGATCCCGATACCTTTGCCACGTACCGCGAGGTCGCAGGGGACGCGATGACCAAGCACTCCTGTAAGGTCGTGTCGGTGGGGCGGGATAATGTCGCGCTGGATGGAGATGTGGCCGCACCCGGTGTGGGCGTGATCCTGAGCTTTGATAGCAGTGAAGATGCGCAGAACTGGATGAATGATCCCGAGATTGAAACCATCCATGAGTTGCGCCGGAAAAGCGGGGATGTGTCGATCATTTTGTTGCAATGATGATGGGCGCGGCATAACTGTTCAGCCGCGTGAATAAATCCCTTCCAATTGGAGGATGAATCGCCTAAAGAGCGCTCTTCGAGCGGCACTTACACCCCTGGAGGATTGCCGCGTCATTATTAGGAGAAGAACCAATGGCAGAGACATTCTCTCTCAACGCAGAGGTTCGTGAAGACACGGGCAAAGGGGCCGCCCGTCGTGCACGAACTCAAGGGCTCGTTCCCGGTGTGATTTATGGTGGTGGTGAAGACCCACAGCCGATCACAGTAAAGTACAACGAATTGTTCAAGATGCTGAAGGCCGGTAAATTCATGTCGACTTTGCTCGACCTGAAAATGAAGGGCGTTGACCAGCGGGTCATCTGCCGTGGCGTGCAGCGGGATGTGGTCAAAGACCTTCCCACGCATATCGACCTTCTACGTCTTAAGCGCACATCCCGCATCAAGCTGTTCATCCCTGTTGAGTTCATCAACGAGGAGGAGTGCGAGGGCATCTCCAAAGGCGGTGTTCTGGTGGCTGTGCGCAACGAGGTTGAGTTGGAAGTAACCGCTGGTGACATTCCAGACTCATTGGTTGTTGATCTTGCCGGTCTTGATATCGGTGATGCGGTGACAATTTCCGACATCAAACTTCCAGAAGGCTCCAAGCTGGCCATTCAGGATCGCGACTTTGCGATTGCGAATATCTCGGCGCCATCTGCAATGCTCTCTGAGGATAGTGCAGATGATGAAGACGGTGAAGGTGCTGAAGAGGGTGGTGATGCACCTGCAGAGGACGCATCTGAAGAGTAAGCCTCTCTCAGGAAACGAATATGGAAAGGCCGCTCATTCGGGCGGCCTTTTTTCTATGCGGGGTTCGGGGGCAGGCTCAAACTTTCGGTCGCCAGAGCGCCGTCCCGCTCAATGGCTTCGCAAATTTTCAACATGTCGCGACAGTTGTCGGCAATGATATCCAGACGAATATCTGTCGGGGTCTGTCCTGATTGCTGGCGTAAGAATTCCAGCGCTGAAATCTGGGCCAATGAGCGCTTGAGCATGGGCGTCATCATAGAAGACGATATTTCAGAATGCTCCCGCACCGCCGCACGCAGGCCAACCAGTTTTCGCCCCGCTTCAGCGACCTTTGCGCTCAGCACGGACTTTTGAAGCGCGTTCACAATGGTCCGGCGCAACATGGCGGGTGAGAGATCATCCTTCAAAATAAAGTCGGAACAGCCCGATTTCATTGCGGTCACTGCGATATTGATCTCGGTTTCTGTGGCGATCATGATCGTGGCACATTCCCTGTTCAAAAATGATCGGGCGACGACCTTGAGGGCTTCAAGCCCGGTTCCGTCGGGCACATGATAGTCCAGAATGGCCAAGTGAAATTGCTTGGTTTCTATCACATCTTTCAACGCTTCCAGAGTTTCAACGAAGTGAAAATCCAGATCCAAATCGGTCTTGGCCGCGTAGCGCTCCATTGCGCGGCGATCCGTTGCACAATCCTCAAGGACAAGCACTTGGGTTTGTGCGGGAATGCTTTCAGCTTGGAACTGAAGAAGGGTTACATTGGTTTTATCTTCAAATGACATAGGTGCTCTCTACTCCCGCAATCAGGCGCAACTTTGGCCATTGCACCCTAACGAGTTGTTAATGCCCCGCACGGAAAGGGTTTCGAAACGAGACTTGCTCCTTTATAGGAACAACGGGCCCTGTCGCGGCCTTTAGAGCGTGCGGGAGAGGCTTGATGATGCTGTTTGTTGGATTGGGAAATCCGGGCGCAAAATATGCGCAGAACCGGCATAACGTCGGCTTTATGGCGCTTGATGAGATTGGGGGGAGCCATGGTTTCTCCGATTGGCGCTCCAAATTTCAAGGTCAGGTATCTGAGGGCAAGCTGGGTGGGGAGAAAGTCATTCTCCTAAAGCCAGAGACATTTATGAACAATTCGGGGCAATCGGTTGGCGCGGCTGTGCGGTTCTTCAAGCTCGATGCTGCTGATGTGGTGGTGTTTCACGACGAAATTGATCTGGCACCTGCGAAAATTCGCGTCAAAACCGGAGGCGGTCATGCGGGTCACAACGGGCTGCGCTCGCTCCATTCCCACATCGGTGAGGCCTATAAGCGGGTGCGCATCGGGGTCGGTCATCCGGGTCAAAAGGACCGCGTGCCTTCTTATGTTCTGAACGATTTTTCAAAGGCTGATCAGACTTGGCTGGATGATGTGATCAGAGGGATCGGGGAAGGGGCTCCGGATTTGGCGAACGGGGATGAAGGGCGGTTTATGAATGCTATTGCACGTCGGGTCGCGCCTGCGCGTCCTTCAACGGGGCAGAAATCTGCTAAGCCAAAGGTAGAAAAGCCAAGCAAGCCTGAGGTCGTAGAACCGGATCAGACTGACGACAGAACGCTGCTACAAAAGCTGGCGGACAAGTTTTCCTAAAGGCTTAACCCCATGAAAAAAGGCGCCCGTTTCCGAGCGCCTTTCTGTTGTCACTTAAGCGGGAAGATTAGTTGGCGTTATCCGCGCGGATAGCGTCTTC
>CAZXRG010000219.1:0-5020 GCA_964642935.1 uncultured Rhodobacterales bacterium
AATCATTGCCCGAAATCGTGCCGGTCACACTGAATGTGTCTGCCGTTCCAGCCACTGTTCCGCCGGAGAAGTCAGCGACCATATCAAAGGCGCCGCTTTTGGTGGAGGAGACATCAGTCACCGCATAACGCCCTGAGTAGACCGCCGAGGTGCCGGATATGCTCGGTGCACTTGTGGTACCCGTAATGCCGGAGAAGGGCACATTGTTCTGCAAGCCACCAACTGCAATCACGGTCGCACCCTCATAGGAGTTCGCGCGATTACCGCCGTTGATCCAGGCCTTTTGCCCGTTGAGCGTGACATTGGTCGAAGGCAGAACCGTAACATGCACGCCCTGTGTGACAGTGAACACCCCGCCGGAATTCGCAACTGAACCAGGCGTGGTCACAGGAGGCGTTGTCGCGGTGGTCGGAGTGCCCCCTGTTGTGATCGTCGTCGTCTCGCTACTTCCACAAGCGGTTAGAGTGGCGATTGCAAGAATAGCGGGCAGGTACAGGGGGGATGTTGTTGATGTCACGTCTTTACCTTCAGAGTTAATACACAGAGATCTGGTGAATTACTTAAGACCGGGGCAACAGTAAGGCGTGATTTGCGAGCGGTTCTTAAAGTTCCGGTGGTAAAATTTGAGCTTAAAGTCACCTTTGAAATCAGCCATACACCACTGGTGATCCGTTCACTTAAAGACATCTCTAGGAGCTCTTGATGATCCCCGTTCGCGGCTATGACGGCCATAAAGTTGCAGTGCTCGGCCTTGGTCGCACTGGTCTATCCGTGCTGAAAGCCCTTAAGGCGGGTGGGGCTGAGACCGTGGCGTGGGATGACAACGAGGCGTCCCGCGAGGATGCCCATAATCAGGGTTTTGATATCGAGGATTTGACCCGCGATAAGCCTTGGACCGACGTGAAGGCCCTGATTGTGTCGCCGGGCATTCCCCATCTTTATCCCGAACCCCATCCAGCCGTGAGCAAAGCCCAAGAGATGGGGGTGGTGATCGACAATGATATCGGGCTGTTTTTCCGCTCCTTTGCCACGGAGGATTGGGATCAGTTTGACACGATCCCGCGTGTGGTGTGTGTGACCGGATCAAACGGGAAATCCACGACGACGGCGTTGATCCATCATGTGCTGTTGAGCTTTGGAAAGCCCTGTCAGATGGGTGGCAATATAGGTGTGCCCGTCCTTGATCTGGAGCCAGCCCATGACGGAGATATCGTGGTGCTGGAGCTTAGCTCCTATCAAACCGAGCTGGCGCGGGCCTTGGCTCCTGAGATTTCGGTCTTTCTCAATCTGTCCCCCGATCATCTGGACCGCCACGGTGGTTTAGGTGGGTATTTCGCAGCCAAATTGCGCCTGTTTGCGCTGGGGGGGGCGGAAAAGAACATCATCGGTGTGGACGAAAAAGAGGGGCGCTATCTCGCCGCGCAACTGCGGGAAGAGGCGGACACGGGCGATCCGGTTTTGCGTATCTCAACGACGCAGCGGCTGAAAGACGGCTGGTCCATATTCGCCCGCAAAGGCTTTCTGGCGGAGTGGCGACGAGAGCGGCAAGTGGCCTCCATTGATCTGCGCGAGATGCCGACGCTTCCGGGCGCTCATAACCATCAAAACGCCTGTGCCGCTTATGCGGTGGCGCGGATTATCGGGATGGGGGCCAAGGACATTGAGGCGGCGTTCAAGACCTATCCGGGGCTGCCTCATCGCTGTCAGATTGTGGCAGTCAAAAACGGGGTTACCTTTGTGAATGACAGCAAGGCGACCAATGCGGATGCGGCTGAGAAGTCATTGCTGGCCTTCAAGAATATCCACTGGATTGCGGGCGGAGTGCCCAAGGAGGGTGGCATCGCGCCGCTTGAGCCTCTCTTTGAGCGCGTGAAACATGCCTATCTGATCGGGGAGGCGGCCTCTGACTTTGCCGCGAGTTTGGGCGATCACCCGCACGCGATCTCTGGAACGCTTGAACAGGCGCTGATGGATGCGCTTGGAAACGCGCAAGAGGGCGACGTGATCTTGCTCGCACCTGCATGTGCTAGCTTCGATCAGTTCAAGAGCTTTGAAGCAAGAGGCGAGGCCTTTGTCGCGGCGGTGGAGCAGATCGCCTAACCCGCTCCCTTAGTGACATAAGATAGAAGTTTTGCGCCGTCATTTGATGTGACACCGGCTTTCGTGCCAGCAGGTACATAGACAGTCGCGCCCGTTCCAGCGGTCTGGGTATCGCCTGAAATGGTAAACTCGATCTCCCCATCCAGCACATAAAGCACCTCGTCCCAGTCCTTGGGAGCCGTGAATTTGCGAGTGCTCCCGGGTGTGAGAGTGTCTTCGCTCACCTTCGCCAAGCCGTTGGTCTGATCTAGGCTCAATTTCACCGTGGAGCCATTGGCCCCTGTCGAAACGGTCGGGCTGGCGAGCACGAATATCGGGTCCGGAGCATCGGCAGGGATCGGCGTTTTATCAGTGACTTTGATGAAGTCGTGCCGCGCGTCGCGCCGCGCGCGTTCAAACGGATTTATCTTTTGGAACCATGAGGCGTTTTCGATCTCCGCAAGCATCAGATCAAATCCACCGGGCGCATAGAACATCAACATCCGGCCACCGGTTGTGGAATGGGCCGCATGGGGTGCGCCTGCGCCCAAATAAACCATGGAGCCCGTTTTGGCGGTGAAGGATTCTGTTGGCGTTTCAAACTCAACGTCACCCTCAAGAATGTAAAAAATCTCCGTATGCTCTTTGTGCAGGTGCATATCCAAATTAAAACCGGATTTGAGATTGTCTTGGATGAGCGTGAGCATTCCACCCGTGTCTTCGCTGGTCAGTTTCACGAAGATATGGTCTTTGCCCCAATCGTACTCAAGACCTCCGCCAGCGGGTAAAAAGCGAGGTTCTAATGTGTTATCTGATGTCACGGCGGTCCCGTCCGATTGCGTTGTGGCTGTCGTTTGATCTGAAGAATTTGCATCGGTTCCATCCGCGAAACTACATGCCGTTGAAACCAGGCAAACGGCCAATGTGTATACAAACTGTCGGGCCATTTTGGGCAATCCTTTGCGTATCATTCTAAGTCTCCAAATCGCGCGACTAGGCCACAGGCTGATGCTCGGCGCGGGTGATGGCGCTAGTGGTATGGAGAACGCAAAGGGATACAAATCAAGTATCCGTGAGAGTATCGCATAAAGCAGGCGAGAGGTTCATAAGACGCAACAGCCAAACTGCGATGATCTTTATTGACTTTGCTTTGTTTCGTGCGACTTTGGCCTTATCGGCCAGAAAATCTGGTGAAACCACTCTTCGACGGAACCTGATCCGTCAAAAGGGCAAAAAAGCCCAAGAGATCCACAGTTCTGGGAGGAACAGCGATGAACATTTTCAAAACCGGTTTGGCGGCTCTAACTGCACTCAGCATCGCTCCATTTGCGCAGGCAACCGATCTAGAGGTGACCCATTGGTGGACTTCTGGTGGTGAGGCGGCGGCTGTCGCTGAATTCGCAAAAGCGTTCAATGCAGGTGGGGATAATTGGATCGACGGAGCCATTGCAGGGTCCAGCGGCGTTGCACGCCCTATCATAATTTCCCGTATTATCGGTGGGGACCCCATGGGGGCCACGCAGCTTAATCATGGACGTCAGGCGGAAGAGCTGGTTGAGGCGGGTTTGATGCTCGATCTCACAGACATTGCGGAGGCGGAAGGCTGGGCGGATCTGGTCAATCCCAAGCGTCTTTTGGACAGCTGCACCTTGGACGGGAAGATTTACTGTGTTCCGGTTAATATCCATTCCCCGCAGTGGTTGTGGTTGTCCCATGAGGCCTTTTCGAAAGCCGGTGTCGCGGTGCCAGATGATTGGTTCGGTTTTGTGGATGCAGCACCGAAACTGGTGGAGGTCGGCGTCGTTCCTTTGGCCATGGGGCAGCAGGCTTGGCAATCAAACCTCGCCTTTGGGGCCATCATGGTCGCGGTCGGTGGAACGGAGCTCTATTTGGATATTTTGACCAATAAGAGTGCCGAGGCGGCGGCAAGTGCCGAGATGACCAAAGTGTTTGAAGCTTTTGCAGCGGCACGCCTGTTGTCGGAAGGCTCCAATGTTCAAGACTGGAACCAAGCGACCAATATGGTCATTACCGGAACCGCTGGTGGTCAAATCCACGGGGATTGGGCGCAGGGCGAGTTTCAGGTGGCCAATCAGGTTGCAGGGGAGGATTACTCCTGCCTTCCGGGTCTTGGCGTGAACGACATTATCGCAACCGGGGGAGATGCCTTTTACTTCCCGCTCAATGATGATCCGGAGGTCACGGCGGCGCAAAAGCGCATGGCCTCGATGATGATCTCCAAAGAGGTTCAGGTGGCGTTTAACCTCAAGAAAGGCTCGCTTCCGATCCGTGGTGACATTGATCTGTCTGCGGCCAATGATTGCATGAAGAAGGGCCTTAAGATCCTGGCTGATGGCAATGTGCTTCCTGACGGTGTGAACACGTTTTCTCCAGACACCCAAGGTCTGTTGGACGATCTGATCGTTGAGTTCTGGAACGACAAAAGCATCACGGTCGCTGATGCTCAGGCGCGCTTCGCGTCGTTGATTGAAGACGCTGACTGATCAGGGCTTGCTCTAAATGATCCGGCCCGCGTTAGGGTGAGCTGGATTGCATTTCTCTCCAAGGGGACGGAGGCTAGTATGGCGCAGGCGAGGCGTCCGGTTCGATTTTTCCGAAACATGAGCGCGAAGATTGCGGCCCTGCCGATGATCCTCACGGCTCTTGTGGTGTTTATCGGCTGCACCCTTTGGACGATCACCTACTCCTTCACGGGCTCCAAACTGCTGCCTAAAACCAAGTGGGTCGGCTTTGATCAATATGAGCGGCTCTGGAGCCAGAACCGCTGGTTGATCTCCATTGAAAACTTGATGATTTACGGGGTGTTCTCGCTGGTGTTTTCACTGGTCATTGGCTTCACCTTGGCCGCTCTTCTGGATCAGAAAATTCGCTTCGAGAATACCTTCCGGACGATCCTACTTTATCCGTTTGCCCTGTCGTT
>CAZXRG010000220.1:0-3778 GCA_964642935.1 uncultured Rhodobacterales bacterium
TGAGGTAACACAACCGGTCCGGATTTCAGTTGATTGAGAATACGGTCCGTCCAAAGAGCACTATTGGGCCCGTAAACCAGAGTTGGCTGGAGAACCGCCGTTGGAATGCCGCAAACCTCAAGCTGGCGTTCCATTTCGATCTTGGTTTGCCGATAAGCGCCGCCCGTGGTCGTGGAGATCGGCGAGTTTTCTGTCAGATTTCCCTCAGGCCAATCATCATAGACAACAATCGAGCTGGTATGAACGATCCGTTTCACCTCCGCGTCTCGTGCAGCCTCCAGTAGTTGCCCAAAAGCGCGCAGATTATCTTCACCAGAGGCACGCACGTCGTAGGCCAGATTGAAGAGCACATCTGCAGAGCGCAGAGCCTCCCTCAATGCTGAGGGATCCGTCAAACCGGACGTGACAACAGTCATACCGTCCTTCAAAAACTGTTTACGGCCGTGCTTTGAGCGCAGGATGACCGTAATATGGGCCCCCGCATCCTTTAAAGCCGACACAATCTCCCTGCCGATAAATCCGGTGGCCCCCGTGACAACCACGCGCTTTTGTTTCAGTTTTTCAGTATAATTCATTGTCGCGTTCGTCTTTTCTAAAGGAAGGTCCCTACCCGACCCAAAACTGGGCAATTTTTATGCAAGATAGCCACAGTCACAGCCACGGGAAACCATAATCGACCAAGAGTGTAGCCCGTTTGAAAGACCCGTGTTATAGCCAGCTCCAATTTGTAATTCGATTGTGTGCGAGGGGAACTATGGATATTTTAATCACTGGCGGAGCGGGTTTTATTGGCTCTCATTTGGCAGAACGCCTCTTAAACGACGGACATAATGTGATTGCGATGGACGATCTGTCCACTGGCCAGATGTCCAATCTGGATGTTGCCATGAAGCATCCGAATTTCGAATTCATCAAGGGTACAATTCTCGATGCAAAGCTGATCGGTGAATTGGTTGATCGCACCGAGCTGACTTTCCATTTGGCCGCCGCTGTTGGCGTGAAGCTGATCATGGAACAGCCGAGCCAGTCGATCCTGACCAACATCACAGGCACTGAGATCGTTCTCAAAGCGGCCCTGAAAGACAAGAAAACCGTGTTTGTGGCTTCCACATCCGAGGTTTACGGTAAGACATCGAAAATCCCGTTCTGTGAGGACGATGATCTGGTGATTGGTGCGACTGTGAACCTGCGTTGGTCTTATGCATGCACAAAAACGCTCGACGAGTTCCTCGCGCTCTCTTACGCCTATGAGCAGCAGCTTCCGGTGGTCGTGCTTCGCTTCTTCAACACAACTGGCCCCCGTCAGACGGGTCGTTATGGCATGGTTGTGCCAAACTTCATCAACTCCGCTTTGGCTGGCGATCCGATCTATGTGCATGGCACGGGCGATCAGTCGCGTTGCTTCTCGCATGTTAAAGATGTGGTTGAGGGACTTGTGCGCCTGATGGGCAATCAGGAATCCCGTGGTAAGGTGATCAATATCGGGTCCGATCAGGAAATCTCGATCATGGATCTGGCCAAGAAAGTCCGCGAGCTGTCTGGCTCGTCCTCCGAGATTAAGGTGATCCCTTACACAGATGTTTATCCGCATGGTTTTGAGGATATGCAGCGTCGTAAACCCGACGTGAGCCGTCTGCGTGAGTTGACAGGCTTTGCGCCCAAGACGGTTCTTGAAGACATCGTCACTGATATCATCGAAGAAAAACGCGCCTTGGGTGATCCAAAAGCGGCTTAAGATAAAGACTGAGGATCAAGATGATGGCAGGGTCACTTACGGGTGAAAAGTTCGTATTGGCCGCCATCCTTCTTCTGGCTTTGGTCTTGCGTGTTATCGGGCTAAATCAACCGCTTTGGTATGATGAGCTGATCACGCTTCACACGCACCTACGTCTGCCGTGGTCCGAGATGATGTCGGGCTACGAGATGAACCACCATTACCTTTATAGCCTTCAAACCAAACTGGTCATGGGGCTGTTTGGCGAGAGTGCTTGGTCTGTGCGCATCCCTGCCCTCCTGTTCGGAGTTGGTTCGATCTGGGTGGTCTGGGCGCTGGTCAAGGACGTGGCCAATACCAAGATGGCTCATATTGTGGCTGGTCTGCTGGCCATCTCCTACCATCACATCTGGTTCTCCCAGAACGCCCGAGGCTATACGGAACTGATGTTTTGGTGCGCCTTGGGGCTCTTGATGTTCCTGCGTGGATTTTCACATCCGACCCGCAAAAGATGGATCGGGTTTGGAGTTGTCTTGGCTCTGGCGGTTTTCACCCATCTAACGGGCTTCTTTTTCTTCTTTTCGCTTGGGTTTGTGTGGCTAATTTGGGCACTTATAGGCCTCATAACAAAACGAATTGAGATGACTGCCCTGTGGCTACCTGCACTCGGTTTCATCATTGGTGGCGTTTTAACAGCCCTCCTCTATCTGCCCGTCTTGCCCGGCGTGTTCGAGAACGCAGCAACGGTGGGTGGAACCTCGCAAGTCGACGCAATGCAAGAGTACCAGAACCCCATCTGGACAGTTCTGGAAGCGGTCGGTTCGGTTGCACGTGGGCTTGGCCCGCTCATCGGGATTATTGCTATTGCGATCATAGGGTTAAGCATCTTAGGAGCCGTTCGAGTTTGGAAGCGCGCACCTTTGTTTCCCATGGTAGTATTCGCCCATATCATCCTAACCATGATCCTGCTTTATGCTCTTGGCATGCGCATCTGGCCTCGGTTCTTCTTTGTGGATATTGGCTTTCTGCTGGCTCTGATTGTGCTTGGCGTGGCTTATGTCTGTGATCAGATTGAAGGGTTTGTTCCCGCGATCAAGTCCCGCCTGTTATTTGGTCTTGGAGTCGCCGGGATGTTTGTGATTTCTGCCGGACTAGCCGCGCAAAACTACCGTGCGCCCAAGCAAAACATTCCCGCTCCGATGGCATTGATCGAGGCTGAAGCCAACGTGAGTGACGACGTATATGCCGTTGGTTTTGTTGGGGATATTTACGTTGAGCATTTAGATACTAGCTGGAGGCTCATTAAGAGCTCAGACGAGTTGGACGTCGCGATGTCGAACCCCGCACCGAAGTGGCTGGTCGTCGGCTTCCCTGCCCGCAGTTTCCGCGCAATCGCAGGCCTTGAGGAGGCTGTCGAGGGGTTTGACCTCGTCGAGCGGTTCCCCGGAACATTAGGCGATGGCGCCATGTTGGTTTATCGCCAAAAGGCGCAATGAGCGCGCTTCCAGACATTGTAATCGGCTCAGGTCCAGCGGGGGTTTCCGTTGCAACGGCGCGTTTGGCCAAGGGGCGAACTGTCTTGATGCTCGATGCGGGGCATAGATTAGAGACGCAAAATCAATCCGTTAAGGACAAGCTAGGTAGTGTCTCGCCCTCGGCATGGAACGCAGAGGATATCGCGCGTTATCAGGCGGGACAGTTTGATGCGCCAAATGGTGCGATCCGGAAGTTTGGCTCGGATTTTGCGGTTCAAGACGCTCAATCGACTTTCAAGGGCAAGACCTTCGGTTTGGGGCTTCGCGCATCGCGTGCTTTGGGCGGACTTTCTAATGTTTGGGGCGCTTCTGTCTTGCCGAGCGCTCAGGGTGATATAACCGATTGGCCGATAACATCAGATGATCTTTCCGCTCATTATCAAGCGGTTAGCCAGTTCGTCCCCATAGCAGGTCGACAGGATAAAGTCGCCTCGATCTACCCTGAATTCTCAATGGAGGGGCAATCTCCCCTGCCCTTTACCCCGCAAACAGAAGCACTTTTGAAGCGCGTTGATGCGCGAGATGGACA
>CAZXRG010000220.1:3878-5003 GCA_964642935.1 uncultured Rhodobacterales bacterium
TGGAAACAGCGCGGCTTTATTTGCGATCCTTCTCCCAGCTCAATTCCTTAGAGCTATTGGACAGCCAGCACTTTTTCACGCCTTTCTTGCATCATTGGAACGCGCCGCGCGATCCAGAAACCTCGAAACATCATACACTTAGCGGTGCGTTTGCGGAGTTTATTCCGGCGGGGTCAAACCGACTGATCCATTCACAACTTTATACGTGGAACGCGCAATATAAGCGGGAGATGATGGCAAATTATGGTTCTAAAATTCCGTTTTCAGAGCCTCTGTTTAACGCTCTGAGCCGTCGTTTGATTGTCGCGCAAAGCTTTCTTCATTCGGATTATTCAGGACGGATCGGTTTGCAACTGGATGCTGATCAAGACCGCTTAGTTGTTGAAACCAAAGAGGATTATCTGACTCAGGATATGACCAAGCGTGCTCGCAAGCAACTCAGCAAGGCTCTGAGGAAAGTTGGTCTGCATGCGTTGAGCTTTGCGGGTCATTCAGGAGGGCCGGGGTCCAGTTTTCATGTGGGCGGCAGTTTGGGGATGGCGAAAGAGCCCCAAGGGGCGCAGACGGATGTGCTTGGGCGACTGAAGGGTCTTGAGCGGGTTCACGCGGTGGATGCGTCGGTGATGACCAGCATTCCGGCCTCCACCATCACGTTCACGGTTATGGCCAATGCCCATCGGATTGGCGTGGAGGCGCCCGAATAGTTAACGGCGCAAAACCCCCGAAAATCAGCGTATGATTTGCATATGATTTCCGCGTGAAACGTGTATGACGCGAAAGGCCCGTTTGAAAAGGTTAACGCGCGGTGCCGTTTTCAAAGGCTCCGGCTTTCAGAGCGCTTGCCAGATCGCTTCGACCCGCTTCCTCCGCTGCTTTGGCCAAGGCCTGACCGTATCGGGCAAGTACAGGCTTTTCGGACCAGATGTCTTCGAACGCGTTTAGGGCCGCTTTGGATTGCGCCTCCCGCTTGCCCGGATCGTTTTGCAATGCGGTCATGGCCGAAATTAGATCGTCTTCCGTTTCAAACAATTCACCACCGCCGGAGGTTTCGACGATCTCAGGGAATGGGCCGAGGCGGCGGGCGATCACGGGCGTGCCAAGGCGGAAGCTTTCGATGAGGATGAT
>CAZXRG010000221.1:0-4995 GCA_964642935.1 uncultured Rhodobacterales bacterium
TCCACGCAAAACCCGCCCACTGGCCTGAGAAAGAGCAATAGTCTCACGCGCAGTTACATTCAGAAGGTCCGCAATTTTTGCCTGAGCTTCCGATACCGTAATCATCAGTCCGCCTGAAACTTCCCAGATTTCCCGCCGTCTTTGAGACGCAGTCGAATATCCGAAATCACCATCGATCGATCAACGGCCTTCACCATATCGTAAACGGTCAAGGCGGCCACATTCACAGCCGTCAAAGCCTCCATCTCAACGCCCGTGGGACCGGTGGTCTTCACGGTCGCCGTAATCTCGATACCAGTTTCAACAGGTTCCAGCTCAACACTCACTTTAGAGAGCGCCAATGGATGGCAAAGGGGGATCAAATCATGGGTCTTTTTGCTGGCCATAATCCCCGCCAACCGCGCGACGCCCAAAACATCGCCCTTCTTGGCCCGTCCTTCAACGATCAGGGCCAAGGTCTCAGGCTCCATTGTGATCAGACCGGAGGCCACCGCCACACGCGCCGTGTCCGGTTTATCGGACACATCCACCATATGGGCCGCGCCATCATCGTCAAAATGCGTGAGCTGGGCCATTATGCGGCTTCCGGAGCCCAAGGGCTCGACAAAAGTTCCCGCGTAGCACCTTCCACATTCTCTTGGCGCATCAGGCTTTCCCCGATCAGGAAGCAGCGTACCCCGTAACGAGCAAGCCGTGCCAGATCATCGGGCGTGCTCAAGCCGCTCTCGCCAACGATCAGCTTTTCCGCAGGCACCTCTTTGGCGAGGGTTTCTGTGGTCGCAAGGCTGGTCTCAAAGGTGTTGAGATCGCGATTATTAATCCCCAACAGGCGGGACTTCAGCTTATGGGAGCGCTCCATTTCTTCAAGATTATGGACCTCCACCAGAACATCCATGCCCCATTCAAAGGCCGCCGCTTCCAGCTCAGCCGCCTGCACATCGGATACACTCGCCATGATGATCAAGATGCAATCGGCACCCATGGCCCGCGCCTCGGCCACTTGGTAGGTGTCGTACATGAAATCTTTGCGAATGATCGGCAGGTCCACAGCCTCATGAGCCGCAACCAGATAGCTGTCGTCGCCTTGAAACGACGGGCCATCGGTCAGAACACTGAGACAAGCAGCACCGCCATCCGCATAGGCTTTTGCCAGAACAGGCGGGTTAAAATCCGCCCTGATCAGCCCCTTGGAGGGGCTGGCCTTCTTAATCTCCGCAATCAGACCGTAGCCCGAGCGGGAAGCTTGGCGATAAAGAGCATCGTAAAACCCGCGTGTGGGGGAGGCGGCACGTGCCTTCCCCTCAACCTCCAAAAGCGGAATTGCGGCCTTTCGGGAGGCAACCTCTTCCAGCTTATAGGCCTTAATCTTCTCTAAAATCGTACTCATACCTGTGTGGCCTTTGCCAATGCTTCGGTCTTGGCTTTTGCCGCCCCGCTGTCGATACTTTCAGCCGCGCGTGCGACCCCTTCTTTAAGATCATCCCCGTCACCAGCGACGGTGATCGCCGCGGCGGCGTTAAGGAGAACAGCATCGCGATAGGCGGATGGCTCACCATTCAGGAGCGCCATGAGGGCAGCCGCGTTCTCAGCCGGAGTGCCCCCTGCGATCTCCTCAAATGGTCGCTCGCTTAGCCCTGCGTCTTCGGGGTGGATTTCAAAGGCATCAATCCGGTTATTGGCCAGACCAACCACCTTGGTGGGACCGGAAATGGCAATCTCATCGGTCCCGTCAGAGCCATGCACCAACCAAGCCCGAGTGGAGCCGAGCGCATGCAGGGTCTCCGCCATAGGGCGCAACATCTCTGCAGAAAACGCGCCTGTCAGTTGCCGCTTTACGCCTGCTGGATTGGTGAGAGGGCCAAGAATATTGAAAATCGTGCGCGTCCCAAGTTCCTGACGGGTCGGCATCACATGGCGCACGGCCGGATGGTGCATGGGGGCCATCATGAAAGCGATACCAACCTCATCGAGCACCTTTTGGACATGATCCGCTTCGATCATCACGTTCACACCCATCTCGCTCAGAGCATCCGCCGCACCTGATTTCGAAGACAGGTTCCGATTGCCGTGTTTGGCGACCACAATGCCAGTTCCAGCCACAACCAAAGCCGTCGCGGTTGAGATGTTCAGCGTCGATTTACCGTCCCCACCTGTGCCCACAATGTCCATGGCACCCTCTGGGGCCACCACTTTATGGCATTTCTCCCGCATGACCGAGGCAGCAGCGGCATATTCATCGAGCGCCTCACCGCGTGTGCGCAGGGCCATTAAGAACCCGCCGATCTGTGAAGGCGTGGCCGCCCCGTCCATGATCAGACCAAATGCGTCTTGCGCCAAGTCCCGGCTCAAGGGACCTTCTGCAGCCAGACCGATAAAGCGCTTGAAGTCGTCCGAACTCATGCGGCCTCCGCTATGTTAACAAAGTTTCTCAAAAGCGCATGGCCATGTTCCGAGGCAATGCTTTCAGGATGAAACTGAACCCCGTGAATAGGCAGCGTTTTGTGAGACAGACCCATGATCGTGCCGTCGTCCGTTTCCGCAGTGATTTCCAGAACATCAGGCAGGCTCTCGCGCTCAACGGTCAGCGAGTGATAGCGGGTCGCTTGAAATCCATCGGGCAGGTCTTTGAAGAGCCCGCGATTGCTGTGCTTAATCGTGCCCATCTTCCCGTGCATGATCGCACTGGAGGCTACAACTTTGCCGCCAAACGCCTCACCAATGGTTTGATGGCCCAAACAGACGCCCACAAGCGGGGTGTTGGTTTCAGCCGCTGCTGCCGTCAACGCGAGACAAATGCCAGCTTGGGCAGGATCGCAGGGGCCCGGGGACAGGATGATCGCTTCTGCGCCCATGCCCATGGCCTCTTGCACATTGATCTCGTCATTGCGCTTCACAATGGTTTCTTTGCCCAGTTCACCAAAATAGTGAACCAGATTGTACGTAAAGCTGTCGTAATTATCTATCAGAAGCAACATTTCGCGAATTCCGGCCCTATTTGTGCCCCCCTTGCGATTTCTATGGCGCCTGAGAGAGCGATGGATATACATGGCTGCAGTGGCTAAAAGGGTCAAGAGTATCTTTGTAAACAGAGGCGCTTAAGAAGGAATAATGGCGATGACCGGTCATAACGGATCACAAAAATCAGGTTTGTTCTCAGGATTTCTATCGGGAACTGCGCTGTGTCTATGTCTTGGCGCTGGTGCTGCTTATATCAGCCCGCTTCCCTCCGATCAGGAAAATCTCGAACCCTCCATGGCGGCGAGCGAGCAAGCCCCTGTTGCCCCGAAAAATGTGACCACTGAAATTGCAGTGATTACCCCTAAGTCAGACGCAGAACGTGCCAGCGGCGTCGTGCCTAGTAATGAAGCGCCCATAGCGGATCGCGATGACGCGCGCATTTCCGCAAGCGCTGACGCGGCAAGTGCGCCCGTGCAAACGGGAACGCCTAACATCGAGGCGCCAGCTGCTTTGGAGACCGTCGATGCGCTCACATCAACGACCCAAGAGACCGTCCCGAAAGTGCCTGAGGTTGCACCTTTGGAAACCGTCGAGGTTGCGCCGGAACAAAATCTGGCTGACATTGATGTGTCCTCTGATGGAACAGGATCCGCAGCGCCAAAGGTTGAGACCTCTGATGTGGCGCCAGTCGATACCCAAGAATCCGACATCACTTTGGCTTTGAATGCACCAAAGGTTCAGGCGCCCGAAGAGACGCCTCAGCCGATTGAACTTGATACATCTTCCGCTGATGCGGTTGACACAGGCGCGGGCGTGGACAGCGTAAATGCGCCACAAGCCACAATGCCGGTGGTGCCAAAAGCCCGTCCGGTGATAGCCCTAAATCAACCCTCCACCACGGCTCCAAAGGTCTCAACCGGCTCTGCACCTCTTGTTCAAACTCCTGAGCCAAATGTGGAGATTGAAACGTCGTCAGCTGCCCCTCAAAGCGAAGACGTGGCTCCTGAGCTTCCCCAGTCAGAAGAGCCTGTCGATGAAACACCCCAAGTGCCAGATGAGGCGCCCGAAGCTCCCGTTGTCGCACCAGAGGCCGTTGAGGTTGAGGAAGATCCCGCTCCAGCGGCGACCAACACTCAAGTTACAAACAACAGAAATCCTCCCCCTCCAACCTTCGAAGGGCGTGCCTTTGACGCCTTCGCCGTTGATTTCATTCCCCCCAACAACAAGCCCTTCCTAACCGTCGTGCTGGAGCATGTTGGGGAGGGGAGTGTGGATATGTATGATCTTTTGAATTTTGGGCAGCCTATTACGTTTGGGGTGCATAGTTCGGAGGATCTGGCGCCTTGGCGGGAGAGTGAATTCCGCAAGGCCGGTTTTGAGGTTGTGGTCATAGCACCTCAGGACGAGGACACGGGGTTGTCCGAGGGTATGGAGGCGGATGCTGTCTCCGAGCGGATCGACGACTACCTTGTGGCAGTGCCCGGAGCGGTGGCTGTTTTGGACAATTTCGAGAGTGATCTCTACCGCGATCCGCGCATGGTCACTCAGGTCTCAGAAGAGCTGGCCCTGACGGGTCGCGGGTTGGTGTTCCACGAAAAATTCGGCGTTAACAGAGCCTTAGAGGCAGCACGCGCTAAGGATGTTCCAGCGGCGTCCCTGTTGCGGGTGATCGACGAGCAGCGGGATGCGGCCAATATCAGACGCGCTTTGGATCGGGCCGCCCTTGATGCCAGTAAGACCGGAGCGGCGATTGTTTATGGGCGGACTTACCCAGAAACTCTGGCAGCCTTGCTGCCTTGGCTGCTTGGAAATAGCGCGCGTTCAGTGACCTTGGCCCCGCTGACCTCAACCATGAAACGGATCGTGGAGTAGGGGGCAGCCCCAAAGGTTAACGCCTCAGAGACGCTCAAAAACGCCGTATGATTTGCATATGATTTCCGCGTGAAACGTATATGACGCGTTTCTCGGATTATGAGAGGTTAACGCGGTCGGTTGGGTGTTCAGGGTTTGTTAACTTTAGGCTTCATGTAAGATGAG
>CAZXRG010000222.1:0-4966 GCA_964642935.1 uncultured Rhodobacterales bacterium
CAATGCCGTCCACCTGATAGTCGAGAATTTCGTCCACCACATCGTCGATGTTGCCTGCATTCTGCGAGGCCATGAAAATCAACACGTGATAGCCACGGGCCTGCAACTCATTTGAGAGCTTTTCGAGGGCTGCGGGGTAAAAATGGTTCTCAAGATAAGCCACGACAACGCCAATAATGCGACTTTTGCCCGAGACCATTGCGCGGGCCAATACGTTGGGGCGGTAGCCCAATTTACTTGCAGCTTTGCGAACTTTTTCTGTCGTGTGGTCGCTGGCCGAGGCTCCGGGCGTGAACACGCGGCTAACGGCTGACTGGGAGACCCCCGCCAGTTGTGCCACGGTCGCAGCGGTCACGCGCGTGCTCATGGGGTGATCCGTGTTTGCATCACACGTCACCAACCGGAAACGTCACATTGCCTGGCACGCGCGCCTTGTTGAACTCGCGCAAACGCGCAAAGACATCGACGCCCAATTGCCGGTACGCATCCAGAATATCCACCATCACCCAGTTTTCACGGATTTTGCCGTCTTCCATGCGCCAGAAATCAAGTGATCGCATGGAGATTTCCTTGCCCGCAGGAGCAAGCCCCATCCACCCGTCATGTGTGACGGTTTGGATCATATTGGGCCAGCCCGTCACCGCGCAATAATTATTATCGCCAAAGAAGTGATAGGTAATCTCAGCCGCTTTCAACCCGCGATCCGGCATGGCGTTTAGAAAGGGGATTTGGTGCCAGTTGCGAAATCCCTGAATGCCGCGCGAGGTGCCGATGCCGGCAGGCCCATACCAATTCATCGTGTCATGCCAAAACTTCGGCATCTCCATGACCTCTGGCCCACCCTGACTTGGATGCTTTTTCATATAGGTCAACATCTCGACAATCAGTTCCTGACTGGCCCGGCTCGCACCCTCATCTCGCGCGGGCCTAATCAAACCATCGCCTGAGGCAGGACCGGGAATACAGAACTCCACGCCAAGCGAGGGCGCCATGGGCCAAGCATTGGCCTGCATCATCACCTCAGGCAGATCCCAGATCGCTTGGTATTCCGTCACTTTGCCGTCTTTGAAGCGGTAAAACTCGTGGAATCGCATATGAGCAAGATGCCCTGTAGGAGGAATGTCGAGAAGGGGGCTGCAAAAGGTGCCGATAAAATGCCCCCCGCAGCCGACCCAATCGGCGCCATGTTCATCGACGCCTGCCATGACAATCCAGTCCCGCCGTTCAACGTCAGGCCATGCGGCACGCAGAACCGATAAGGCCTGATCATAAAAGGCCTCGCCGCCATGGATTTCACCAAAAGGATGCGAGAGATTAAACACCGCATCTGGAGCGATCTGGTTGAGAGCCTTGCGGATCGCCGCGTCGTCCCAGTTGAATTGCGCCTGCCTCAAAGCATCGAGGGCAGCGCGGTTTTTGGAGTGTATATCGCTCATGGGTCCAACTTTTCTACGTCGCTTTCGCTCGAATTACGGTAGGGAGCACCTTCACCGTATGGGACGTTTATGCCGCCGTAGCGGCGCACGCGGATGTTGCATTGCTCAGCGTGTCCGACAAAACCCTCTAACATGCACAAACGCGAGCCGTACTCGCCTATCAGCGTCGCCGCTTCATCGGTCAGGATCTTTTGGTAGCTGTGGGTTTTCAGAAATTTACCGACCCAAAGCCCGCCTGTGTAGCGACCGGCTTTTTTGGTCGGCAAGGTATGGTTGGTGCCGATGACTTTATCGCCATTGGACACATTGGTGCGCGGACCTAAAAACAACGCGCCATAGCAGGTCATATGCTCCAAGAACCAGTCATCCCGGTCCGTCATCACCTGCACATGCTCCGAGGCAATCTCGTCAGCGACCTCAAGCATCTCGTCATAGGTGTCGCATAAGATCACCTCACCATAGTCATCCCAACTCACCTTAGCGGTGCCTGCGGTGGGGAGGATTTGAAGTAGGCGTTTGATCTCTGAAAGCGTCCCTTCGGCAAGTTTGCGCGAATTGGTGACCAACACGGCGGGGGAGTTGTATCCATGTTCAGCCTGACCCAATAGATCAGTGGCGCAAAGTTCGGCATCAACAGTATCATCGGCAATCACCATCGTCTCTGTTGGACCTGCGAAAAGATCAATGCCGACGCGCCCGAATAGCTGCCGTTTTGCCTCGGCGACGTAGGCGTTGCCCGGGCCAACCAATAGATGCACCGGGTCAATCGTTTCGGTCCCCAGAGCCATCGCGCCCACAGCTTGAATGCCACCGAGCACATAAATCTCATGCGCGCCTCCAAGGTGCATGGCGGCGATCACACCGGGGTTCGGCTCGCCCTCAAAGGGAGGCGTGCAGGCGATAATTCGGGGCACGCCAGCAACGGATGCCGTCGCGATGGACATATGCGCAGAGGCGACCATGGGGAATTTGCCCCCCGGCACATAGCAGCCCGCAGATTGCACGGGGATATTTTTATGGCCTAGGATAACGCCAGGCATGGTTTCAACCTCTATATCCAGCATCGAATCCCGCTGTGCTTGGGCGAAATTGCGGACCTGTTCATGGGCAAATTTGATGTCAGCCATTTCACGCGGTGTAACCTTGGCGATGATCGCCTCGATCTCTTGGTCCGTCAGGCGGTAGGTTTCGCGGTCATAATTGTCGAATTTATTGGCCAGCTCGCGCACGGCCTTATCGCCACGTGCGCTTATGTCTTTTAAGGTGGCCTCAACGCTGGCGGCGACTTTCGCGTCATCTTCGGCCCGATCCGCTTCGGGTTTTCCGCGCTTTAGGTATTCGATTGCCATTGCCTCAACCTTCCTCTTGCGACGGGCTGACCTCGCCCGGATCGAACTTTTCCCAGCCCTCACCGTTGAACAGATCGACGCCAAGCTGGGCTGCCACATGGGCAAAATCGACGTTGACCCAATTGTCGGTGATCTTCCCGTCCTCGACCTTCCAAAAATCCATATAGCGGATTTCAATGCGCTTTCCTGTGGGCGCTATGCCTAAAAATTCGCCTGAGTGCGTGGCCTCTTGGCGACCGAAGGCGGCGGCCCATTCGCCCATGAAGAGCCGCGCTTCGTCAATGCAGACCTTATCGGAAAAGGCCGCTTGAAAGGGGCGCTGCCAATTGTCCTGGAACTCTTTTAGGCCCGTTTTCGTGCCGCAGCCCTGATTGCCCATCCAGCGAAATCCTTGGGAGAAGAACTGGCCGATATCATCAATACGATGATCATTCAGCCCATCCACCATGCCTTCAATCACCGCGCGGGTTTCTTCGGTCTTGGACATATCCGTGTCGCGGCTCAGCACAGCCTGTTCTGGGCGAGATCCCTTCATAGCATCATCCTTTCACCGCCCCAGCCGTCAGGCCAGAGACGATCTGGCGTTGGAAAAACAGGATCAAAACGAACAAGGGAGCTGTGGCCGAGACCACGGCCGCCACTGCGAACATGACATTGCCTTCCACTTGGGTGGTGCCAAGGAAGCTGTTGATGGCCGGAATGATGGTCTCATTCTCTTCGCTTAGCAGCATGGCTGTGACGGCAAAGTCGTTATAAGCCAGCAGGAAGGAGAACAGTCCTGTGGTGATAACACCGGGCCACATGACCGGGATGATCACATGGCGGAAGGCCTGAAACCGTGTGCACCCGTCAACCATAGCGCTTTCGTCCATATCTTTGGGGATGTTGAGAAAGAACGAGTGCAGCATCCAAAGCGTGAACGGTTGGTTGATTGCAACCAGCACGATGATGGTGGTCGGTTTGATCCCCCAAATGTTCCATTCAAAGAACGGCAGCAGATAGCCGGAGACCAGCGTGATATGGGGCATTGCGCGAAATACCAGAGCGGCCATCAGTATCCAGAACGCATATTTGAAGCCCGAGCGCGCCAGTGCGTAGCCGCCCAGAGTTCCAAAGGTCAGCGAGATTGTGACGGTAAAGAACACAACGACAAAGGTGTTGATCGCGTTTTTCCAGAACTCCTCTTGCACCCAAGCGCCGTAGTAGCCTTTGGTGGTAAAAGCCGCGCCGGTCTCTTTGACAGTGTTCACCCCGTAAAGGGCGTTGCGCCAATCGGCTTTTGAAAAGAAGTCGGCCTGCACTTTGAAACTGCCCCAAAGGGTCCACAGAAACGGGAAAGCCGCGATCACAAGCCATAGCCCCACCAGCGCATAGCTCACGATTGACAGCGGTGTGAGACGCGATTGTGCTTTGGTGGCCATGTCAGTGCGCCTTCCGATTGAAGTCGCGCCAAGTGCGGATCAGAACAGGCGTGAGCAAGATCACGACGCCCAAGATTGTCAGCATGGATGTGGCACCAGCAGAGGCGTAAAGCGGGTTCCCGGCTTCTCTGAGATCATTGTATATGAACCAGCTGAGCGAAGTCGCATGCGCCTGTGCCGAGAAGCTAACGATTGGCTCAAACACGCGAAAGTTGTCCATAAGCAGCATCAAGGTGACGAATGAAACGAGCGGCATCAGATGGGGCACAACCACATGTTTCATGGTCTGCCATTTGGAAGCGCCATCGATCTGAGCGGCCTCGATAGTGTCTTGGGGCACGGTCTGAAGGCCCGCATAAAACGTGATGAAACTGAAGGGCAACGTGTGCCACACCCCGTAAACCATCAACATGATCCACGTGAGCGAGGTCGACGCCTTCAGGCTTAACGACGGATCATCAAAAATAAGCTGCAAGGTCGCGCCAATAATGCCATCGCCATCCACCATCCAGAACAGGATCAAAGACCCCACCAAAGGCGTTACCAGAAAAGGTAAAAGCGAGACGAAAATGGACGGCCCCTTGATCATCTTAGGCAGCCTGTTCACACCTAAAGCCACCGCCATGCCGAGGATAATCACAAGCGGTGTGACCACCAGTGTGTAGGTCAGCGTGAAGATTAACGCTTTATAGAATGGCAGGTCCATAACCTCATCTATGAAAGCGGCCAAACTGTTCGTCGACGCCCAAGCCTCCCCCAC
>CAZXRG010000223.1:0-4962 GCA_964642935.1 uncultured Rhodobacterales bacterium
GCCACCCAAATCATCGGCAAAGCAATGCCGTGCCATTTGGTGAACACCTCCCCGAACAGGAACACCGCCACCAGAAACTGAAACGTCGGGTTCAGGTATTGCACCAGACCAAGGGTGGCAAAGTTGATCCGCCGCGAGGCATAGGCGAAAAACAGCAAGGGGATTGCGGTCATTGGCCCTGCCCCGATCAGCAAAAGGCTCGTTGTCAGCTCTTGTCCGAAGGTTCCCGCCCCTCCCCAATGGAGCCAGATCAGATAGGCCAAGGCAAAGGGAATGACGAGGATCACCTCGATAAAAACCGAAAGAATGGGTCCGATCTCGATCTGGCGTTTGATCAGCCCGTAGATCGCAAATGTGCTGGCCAGAAGGAGCGACATCCATGGAGGTGTGCCCAAGCCCAGGCCAAGGACCAGAACCGCGATTGTGGCGATTCCAACCGCGATCATTTGAAGCCGGCTTATGGTCTCTCCGAGCAAAACCACGCCCAGAAACACCGCCAAAAGGGGCAGGATGTAATAGCCGAAGCTGGCCTCCAAGGCCCAACCGTATTGGATGGCAAAGACAAAGCCTGACCAATTGACCGAGACCATCATGGCCGCCAGAAACAGCAATCGCAAAATCCGAGGATCGCAGAGATACTGCCAGACCAGCCCCAAACGACCTTGAGCGGCGATCAACAGCCCAAACAAAACGCCGCTCCAGATGGTGCGATGCGCAATCACTTCAACGGCTGGCACGTGCAAAAGCGTCTTGTAGTAAATGCCCGAAAGGCCCCAGATCGTGGCACAGCCGATCATGGCCAGAACACCAAGTTGGGATTGGTTTAACCCCATAAAAAAACGGCCCCCAAATAGGAGCCGTTCTCATAAATCAAAGCAGGATCAGGCGCTCGCAAGACGCTCCGCCACGTTTTCCCAGTTGACCAGATTATCAAGAAAGTTGGTCAGGTAAACTGGGCGCTTGTTGCGGAAGTCGATGTAGTAGGAATGCTCCCACACGTCACAGCCCAAAAGCGTGGTCTGACCAAAGCAGAGCGGGTTCACACCGTTCTCGGTCTTGGTCACTTTCAGCTCACCGCCGTCAACCACCAACCAGCACCAGCCAGAGCCGAACTGACCCGCACCCGCCGCAGAGAACTGCTCTTTGAACGCATCAACAGAGCCGAATGCATCAACGATGCGCGCCTCAAGCTCGGACGGCATATTGCGCCCTTTTGGTCCCATCATTTCCCAAAACTGGTTATGGTTCCAAAGCTGGGAGATGTTGTTGAAGATGCCATTTTGCGCCACAGCGCTCGCGTCGTAAGTACCGCGAATGATGTCTTCCATGGACTTATCCGCCCATTCTGTGCCCTCAATCAGCTTGTTGCCGTTGGTCACATAAGCGTTGTGGTGCAGGTCGTGGTGAAACTCGAGCGTCTCTTTGGACATGCCGCCATCTGCAAGCGCGTCATGGGCGTAAGGTAGATCAGGAAGTTCAAAAGCCATGTTGGGGTCCCCTTCAATGGTACAAATTCGCGAGGCTCAGGCCTCAGGTCGGTTAAGGCAACTATAGCGCAATGAGGCGCACAGGAAAGCGCAATCCACAGTATTCCCAAGTCCATCAATCGGTGTTAGGCCTGTCTTCTGGTTTCAAAAGGTCTCCTCACACTTGGCTCCTCTTTCCGACACCCTAAAAGGTTCGTTTCTGATGATGGGAGCGATGGCCGGATTTGTCTTCAATGACGCGTTTATGCGGGTCGTTTTGGAGAGCGTGCCCTTGTATCAGGCGACCTTCCTAAGGGGCGTCGTTCTGGTCCCCCTGCTTGTGGGTCTGGCGATGCGCAAACAGGTTCTATCCTTCAAGGTCGCTCAAGAAGACGTCTGGAGGGTCCGCCTGCGCTCTGCCTGTGAGATCGCAGGGACGTTCCTCTTCCTGACCGCGCTCTCTTTGATGGAGTTTGCCAATATCGCCGCGATCATGGCGGCCATTCCTTTGGCCGTGACCTTGGCCGCAGCCCTCTTTTTAGGAGCCCCCATTGGCTGGCGCCGCATTGGTGCGATCATCATAGGGTTCATCGGCGTTCTGATTATTGTGCGCCCCGGCACCGCCTCCTTCAACTTCGCCTCCCTTCTGGTGCTATGTGTGGTGTTTATTGTGGTGATCCGTGATCTAGCCGCACGCACGCTCTCAACCGATATTCCTTCGGTGACAGTCGCCCTCCATGCAGCCCTATGGCTGACCATCTGCACGGGCGCTTTAATGGTGCCTCAAGGCTGGAGCGCGGTCAGCTTGCTCAACTGGATCTATCTAGCGGCAGCTGCGGCGACGTTGGCGGGGGGATATATATGCTCGGTCGCAGCCATGCGGGTGGGGGATCTCGCCACCATTGCGCCGTTCCGCTATACTGCCTTGCTCTGGTCGATCCTGATTGGTGTAATGTTCTTTGCAGAGGTTCCTGATCTTTGGACACTTCTGGGCGCGGCCATTATTGTGGCCATGGGAATATTCAGCTTTTATCGCGAACGAAAACTGGCCGAGGCCTGACGCGGATTAGCCTGATTGGATGTATAGAAACCGCCTATGAAAATACTTTTAAAAACGGACCGAGAGCTGGTTTTAGAATATCGCCCGATCCTCTTTGTCGGGGCCTTTGCCGCTGTTTCACTCTATATATTCAGCTGGGGCCTGAGCGATCTGTTCTCTGGCGGTGATGCCTGGATGTTGCAGCTTTTGGTTGCTGGCTTGTTTATGGGGGTCACCCTATTGATGGTCGAGCGCTCCAGGCTAAGCATGGATGCGCGCGCTGGATCCGTTGTGTTCCGTAGGGTCTCCATGTTTCGAAATGCCCATCAGATCTACACACTGCAAGAGATCTCGGGTTTTGAGATCGAGAAAAATTCGAACCGCGATGGCGACGCACATCGGATCACCATGATCATAGCGGAGGGGGAAGCGAATGGCCGCTACCCGCTGACGGCTGGGTATTATTCGTGGCTGGATAAGAGTATTGCGACCATGGCCAATGATTGGCTCCGTAAAGCGAAAGAAAACGCTCCCGCTCAGACGGCCAATAGCGCGGCTGCGACCCTTCTGCCCTCTGACAAAAGCACTTTATAGCGCCAACGGGTCAAGTGCGTGGCGGTGGTTTCAAGGGCGATACTCCCGGTCTCTGGACGCATTCCAACGTGGCCTCTATTATGACGATCGGCGTCATGTTTGGCGAAAGGTCGGGGCAGAACCGTTCATGAAAATAAAGATCGATAATGACGAGAGAATGGTGGTGGAATACCGCCCGATTGGAACAGCGATCTTATTTGCCTGCGCTACACTCGTCGCATTGTCTTGGGGGTTTTTTGATATTTCTTCGGGTGGTTACACCGGATATTTCTTTATTTTAATCGCCTGCTTTCCTCTGGTGGGCATCATCCTTCTATTGGAGCGGTCCACGATCATCATGGATGCGCGCGCCGGTACGGTCGATATTCGCAGGATATCGATGTTTAAACGATCCCATCACATTTATACGATCGACGAAGTGTCCCGATTTGGAATTGAGAGGACGCTTACATTTAGACGCCACAAACACAGGACCAGCCCGCAGGAAGAATTCAGGCTCAGAATTATCGTCGATGAGGGTGAAGCAGAGGGGCATTACCCGCTCACTGATAACTTCAATCCAACACTCGACAAAACCGTGGCAACTCGTGCCAATGACTGGCTAAGGCGCGCACGAGAAAACGCTCCCGCTCAGACGGCCAATAGCGCGGCTGCGACCCTTCTGCCCTCAGACAAAAGCACGTTGTAAGTCCGACAGGCCGATGGGGTGGCCATGGCTTCAAAGGCGATACCCGCTTTACTGAGCGCCTCTTTCACGGCTGCGGGCGGATGGCCGATGTCCGCGCCCATGCCGATGAAGAGCACATCCATGTCGGACGCCTCGCCAAGGATGGTCTCCAAATCCTCAAACCCGCCCCATGGTTTTGGGCCCGTTGGCATCATCAGGATATTCCCCTTCGCCACCTCTCCGGCAATGCGGAAAAATCCAGGTCCATAGCCGTCGATGGGCGGCATGCCGTCAAAGTCGATTTCATTCATGCGCATGGGCTTAACTCCAAAGCGGAAGGCTGAGAATAACCGAGCCTAGAATAACCCCATAGGCGGTCATGCGAAACAGGGGTTCGCGCTCGGGCTTGAATATTTTTTCGCCAATCATCGTGGCCAATGCATAAGGGATAACAAGGATCAGGCCCAGCCAAATACGCTCTGGCGTCATCAAATCGCGCATCCACAGCAGGCCAAATCCGATGATGGTGATCAGGAAGAAAAAGATGATGATATTGGCACGGATCACCTCTGGTTTGAACGGGCCGGACATATACATCATGATCACCGGAGGGCCTGCAAGACCGGAAAAACCGCTCATAAAACCGGCAATGCTGCCAACGGTGAATGTCCCCAGCTTGCCCAAGCGTCTGGTGTAGCGCCAGCCGGAGATCATCATGCACAAGAGCACTAGAATAAGGCCGGAGATGATCCAGCGGAAGAGATCACTCTGGGTTGTGATCAGGAAATAAACGCCGAGGGGAAGGAACAGGGTCGCGGCCAATGTGAGGAAGGCCACTTGGCGCGGCTCGCCGTCTTTGAAACCGCGCTTTATCAATGGCAACGCGCCCACCCCGTCCATGACTTGCAGAGTAATCACAGTGGTGATCGGATCGCTAAACATCGCCATGACGGGGATAAAGATCATGCCCGTTCCAAAGCCCGCAAACCCGCGCACAATGCCCGCGAGGATGGAGGTGGCGATGATCCAGTGAAGTCCGTGTGTGGAAAGGGCCGTTTCCAGCCCCTCAATCACGCATCAACACCTGCAAATTGGGTGCCTGCATTGCCGTCTTTCTTCTCCCAATCGCGGGTCACGCCAAGGCGCAGAAGGACCGGAGAGGCGACGAAGACGGAGGAATATGTTCCCACAATCAC
>CAZXRG010000224.1:0-4959 GCA_964642935.1 uncultured Rhodobacterales bacterium
TGGATGGTGACAATCCCGTCCATATTGTCCCGACTTAGGCGATCAAAGATCACGATCTCGTCGAGCCGGTTAATGAACTCGGGCCGGAAGTGGAGTTTGACCGCTTCCATAACTTCTTCTTTCGCCGCAGCCACATCGCCGTCCTCAGGCATCTGGCTGAGAGACTGCGAGCCTAGGTTGGAGGTCAGGATGATGAGCGTGTTTTTGAAATCCACGACCCGTCCCTGACCATCGGTCAGACGTCCATCGTCGAGCACTTGGAGAAGCACGTTGAACACGTCAGAATGGGCCTTTTCGACCTCGTCAAACAGGATCACCTGATAGGGTCTGCGCCGAACCGCTTCGGTCAGAACCCCGCCCTCGTCATAGCCAACATATCCCGGAGGCGCACCGATCAAGCGTGCCACGGAGTGTTTCTCCATGAATTCTGACATATCGATACGCACCATGGCGCTGTCGTCATCAAAGAGAAATTCGGCCAGAGCCTTGGTCAGTTCGGTTTTCCCCACACCCGTTGGCCCCAAGAACAGGAAGGATCCCATAGGGCGGTCCGGATCAGAGAGGCCTGCGCGAGAGCGGCGCACGGCGTTGGACACGGCCTCGACCGCTTGGGCCTGACCGATCACGCGTTTGCCGATTTCTTCTTCCATGCGCAGCAGCTTTTCGCGCTCGCCTTCCAGCATTCGATCCACGGGAATGCCCGTCCAACGCTCTACGACAGAAGCGATTTGCTCGGAAGTCACGGCCTCTTCAACCATCACATCTTCACCCGCGGATTCAGCCTCCGACAGCGTCTTTTCCAACTCGGGAATAACGCCGTAGCTTAATTCACCAGCCCGACCGAGATCGCCAATCCGTTTGGCTTGATCAAGCTCGGCCCGCGCACGGTCCAGCTCCTCTTTGATGCCCGTGGCGCCCGCAAGTTTATCCCGCTCGGCCTGCCATTTGGCGGTCATCTCCGCTGACTTTTGGGAGAGTTCGGAGACTTCCTTTTCCAGCGTTTTCAACCGATCCTTGGAGGCTGCATCTTTCTCGGACTTGAGCGCCTCAACCTCGATCTGCTTTTGCAGCAGTTCGCGATCCAGCGTGTCCAGCTCTTCGGGTTTGGAGTCCACCGCCATGCGCAAGCGCGCGGCTGCTTCATCCACCAAGTCGATGGCCTTATCGGGCAGGAACCGGTCCGTGATGTAGCGGTTCGAGAGGGTCGCCGCTGACACAAGCGCACTGTCTTTGATGCGAATGCCGTGGTGCAGCTCGTATTTTTCCTTGATCCCGCGCAGGATCGAGACCGTGTCGGACACGGTCGGCTCGGCGATGAATACCGGTTGGAAACGACGGGCCAGAGCTGCGTCTTTTTCGACGTGCTTGCGATATTCGTCCAAAGTGGTCGCGCCGACGCAATGGAGTTCGCCCCGCGCTAGTGCAGGTTTCAGAAGGTTGGAGGCATCCATCGAGCCTTCCGATGCCCCTGCCCCGACGATCGTGTGCATCTCGTCGATGAACAGGATAATCTCGCCAGCAGCTTCGGTGACTTCGGTCAGAACGGCCTTAAGGCGCTCCTCAAACTCGCCGCGATATTTGGCACCAGCGATCAGGGCCCCCATGTCCAGAGCCATCAGGGTTTTACGGGCCAGGCTTTCGGGCACGTCACCGTTGATGATCCGCAAAGCGAGACCTTCGGCAATGGCGGTTTTCCCGACGCCGGGTTCACCGATGAGCACCGGATTGTTTTTGGAGCGACGCGAGAGCACCTGCATGGCGCGGCGGATTTCCTCGTCGCGGCCAATGATCGGATCGATTTTGCCGTCACGCGCCGCCTCGGTCAGATCACGGGCGTATTTCTTGAGCGCATCATATTGGCTTTCCGCCGAGGCGCTATCTGCGGTTCTTCCCTTGCGCACGTCATTAATGGCCGCGTTAAGACCTTGAGCGGTCACGCCTGCCGCTTTCAGGGCCTTCTCGGCACCGGATTTGGTGATTGCCAGCGCGGTCAAAAGACGCTCGACCGGTACAAAGCTGTCACCGGCTTTCTTGGCCAGTTTTTCAGCCTCGGCCATGACTTTCGCCGTTTGGCCATCAAGATAGATGTTGCCGTCGCCGCCCTGAACTGCGGGGATTTTCGACAGGGCCGTGTCTATGTCCGAAAGTGCGCGACCCGCATCGCCACCTGAAGCGTTGATCAGGTTCGCCGCCAAGCCTTCGCTGTCGTCCAGAAGGGCTTTGAGCAAATGTTCGGGCAGAAATCTCTGGTGGTTTTCGCGCAATGCGATGGTTTGGGCGGCCTGAATGAAACCACGCGACCGCTCTGTGAACTTTTCTAAGTCCATAAGTACTCTCCTTTTCAGCGCCAGATCCTTGCCCAATTGGCACAATGGATCGACCTTTCCCATATGAAGCGCCCGCTATGCAGCCCGCTTCCTTGGACTATATTTGGGAGTTAAATGGCCCAAAAACAAGCCCTGACGGCTCGGCGAGGTGTTAACTGTCTTGAACACCCAACGGGGCAAAGGTACACACCGTCAATTTGGCAGCGCAAAGGAGTTCCACCATGTCAGATGATCGCCTCATAGTCGCTCTTGATGTTCCTTCCGCACCCGAGGCTTTGGCCTTGGCCGAGCAGATGGGGGATGCGGTGTCCTACTATAAGATCGGCCTTGGCATGTTGACAGGCGGAGGCTTGGCTTGTGCCATGGAGCTTAAGGAGCTGGGCAAGAAAATCTTTCTCGACATGAAGCTCTTTGACATTGGCAACACGGTTGAGGCGGCCGTTGCAGGCCTTACGCAATTCGATCTGGATTTGCTGACCGTTCATGGCGATCCCCATGTGGTCCGCGCGGCTGTTAAGGGTCGGGGCAAGTCCGACACGAAGATCATGGCTGTTACTATTCTGACATCGCTTGATCGAGGCGATCTAGATGATGCGATGATTATCGACGGAACACCGCAGGAGCTGGTGATTGAGCGTGCGAAACGTGCGCTAGAGGCCGGAGCGGATGGTGTGATTGCATCGCCGCAAGAGGCCTCTTTAATTCGTGATCTACCTGAGGCCCGAGACCGTTTGATTGTGACACCCGGTGTGCGCCCTGCCAATGCAGATCAGGGGGATCAAAAGCGGATCGCCACGCCCGCGCAAGCAATCAGTGAAGGTGCAGATCATATTGTGGTGGGTCGACCAATCACGCGCGCGGCTGACCCGTTGAAGGCGGCTCAGGAGATTATTGCAGATATGAACCGGGCATCGGGCGTTAATTCAACGTTTCGATAGGTCTCGCTCAATCGTCAGACGTTAAAGAGCCTCTCAAAAAGAAAACACACCCCTGACCGAAGTCAGGGATGTGCCTAAATTTGTTACCCCTTGGATTCGAAAGAATCTTCAGAAGCTTCGCTTAAGAACGCTTATTGCGCTCGCGAATAAGTGCAACAGCCGCACCGACAACAGCAACAGCAGCAAAACCGCTGAGTGCGTCGATTTCAGGAACTGCAGTAGGCAAGCCAGGCTTGGACTGTGCCAAAGCTGCTGTACCCATAAGTGTCAACGCAGAAGCGTAAATTGCAGTAAGTTTCATAGCTATAAGCCCTTCACTAGTGGTCTTGTCGTCCGAAGAGTTCAAAACCGTTACAGTAGGAACAAAGAGGTGTTCCAGTCGTCTCCTCGACTTGTCCATCGAGGTCAGCCCCAAGTCGATTCTTTCAAACCTACCTTGGATAAGTCACCGGCGCACGTGGCGCCGATGACAATTCTTAGTATTTAGCAGATGCAGTCAAGATCATCATAGGCAACTGCCAGAACGTATGGCTGGGTGTGACCCGCAGCTTCCGTTGCAGCATTTGGATCAACGTAGAGACCAACCAGATCGCCGGAGCCAACCTGATAGGTGCCACCTTGATTCATTGCCAAGTCGAGGATCGTATTCGCGTCAGCAACCTCACCAGTACCAGCTCCAACGAAGACCAGATCATCTGTAAGACCCCAGATCGCACCCTGGATTTCAGCGTCGGTATAACCTTGGCTTCCGAAATCCTGGTTGAGGATCCAGTTGATCATGTTGTCGATCTCATCAGAGGCAACACCCGGCTTCGTGCCAGTGATCGAAGAACCGATCAGCGACATATCGTCAAGAACCGAGATAGAACCGAAGTTCATTGGTGCATTGTCGATGTTGGTGCCGAAGTTACCTGTCAGTACTGGATCGTAGACGGCCACACAGTAAGCGTCCTGGATAACAAGACCCTCAAGGCGTGGATCACCAGTGCCAGACAGTTTGATGGTCCAAACATCAGAAGAGAACCCGGCTGGATTTCCTTCGTCAATGATTTGGAACTTCACGTCGCTGGTTGGCAATGTGGCTTCGATGTCTGCAACCGAGTTGGCAGTTCCACAGAATGTCAGATCGACATCTGCAGAGGCTGTACCGCCCTGACCGTCACTTACAGTGTAGCTGTAAGTCACAACCGAGTTCTCGTTGATGTTAAGCGCATCAAGAGCCGCAGAACCAGAACCGTCGAAGACCAACTGGCCACCGGAGAGTGTTACAGCAACGCCATTGACGTCGATTGTCGCACCTTCGGTGATCGCCTGACCCTCAACAGCCGTAACTGTCAGAGTGTCACCGTCAACGTCGTTGTCGTTGGCAAGAACAGCAACCGTCGCCGCTTCGTCCGAACAGGTCTTGCCTGTGTCGTTACCCGCAGTTGGATCAGTGTTCACCGGCGCAGGCGCTTCGTTACCAGCGTCTACATCAGTTACAACTTCACCTTGAGCAATTGTGATCTTCTGGGTCGTACCAGTGCCGTTCTTGAACACCTTAGTAACGTCGCTGTCGATGGTATCATCACTACCCACATTTTCAGTCACAAAGGTTTTTCCAGCAACTGGCGTGAACCATACAAAATGCGAACCCGCATCGAGATTATCGAAAGAATAATCTCCATTTGCATCCGTAAATGTAGAGAGCTTCT
>CAZXRG010000225.1:0-4957 GCA_964642935.1 uncultured Rhodobacterales bacterium
ATCATCGGCTTCCTGTTGGACCGCCTGATGTACGCCATCCAGTCCATGTTCACCTTTACGAGCCAGAGGTAATCTCGATGAGTATTCTTGAACTCAAAGATGCATCCAAAAGCTACGGAGAAGGCACCTCGAAGGTCGATATCCTCAAAAATATCGACCTTGAGGTGAAGGAGGGCGAGTTTGTTGCCATCCTTGGCTTCTCCGGCACCGGCAAAACCACGCTGATCAACATGCTGGCGGGTCTTGATACGCCGGATACTGGAACGGCCAGCTTTAAGGGCCAGCCGATCACGGGTCCGGGTCCTGAGCGCGGGTTGGTGTTTCAGTCCTATTCCCTGATGCCTTGGCTGACCGTCGGTGGAAACATCGGTCTGGCGGTTGATAGTGTTTACGGAAAGAAATCAAAGGCCGAACGCGCGGCTTTGATAGACAAATACATCGCTATGGTGGGGCTGTCCCATGCCAGGGACCGTCGCCCTGCGGAATTGTCCGGTGGTATGCGTCAGCGTGTATCGGTGGCCCGTGCGCTGTCCATGAACCCTGAGGTTCTGCTTCTGGACGAGCCTCTCTCGGCACTTGATGCTTTGACGCGGGCCAACCTGCAAGACGAGATCGAAGCGATTTGGCAGGCGGACAAAAAGACCGTCATTCTGATCACCAATGATGTGGATGAGGCGATCCTTCTGGCAGACCGGATTATTCCGCTCAATCCAGATGGAACACTTGCGGATGCCTTTGAGGTCAATATTGCGAGGCCACGGGATCGCACGGCCATGAACTCGAATGCGGCGTTTAAGAAGCTTCGCGCAGAGGTCACCAAGTATCTGATGGACGTGGGGATTGCGGCTAAGGTTGAAGAGACCCGCACGCTGCCTGATGTGACCCCGATCCACGGTACGCCTAAGGCCTATGCTGAGGCGGCGGTGACGCAGGTTGACGAGCGGTTTTTGCAGTTCTCTCAATTGGACAAGGTTTATCCCACGCCAAACGGCCCTTTGAAGGTCGTTGAGAACTTTGAGCTGAATATGAACAAAGGTGAGTTCATCTCGCTGATCGGCCATTCGGGCTGTGGTAAATCGACCGTTTTGACTATGGCTGCAGGTCTTAATGAGATCTCAGGCGGGGCAATTGTTCTGGACGGAAAGCACGTCACGGAGGCTGATCCTGAGCGTGCAGTTGTGTTCCAGTCGCCCTCTCTTTTCCCTTGGCTCACGGCCAAGGAGAATGTCTCCATCGGTGTAGACCGCGTTTATCCAAAAGCCTCCCAACCGGAGCGTCAGGATGTGGTCGAGTACTACCTCGAACGGGTTGGTCTGGCCGATAGTATGGATAAGGCTGCGGCTGAATTATCTAATGGTATGAAGCAACGGGTCGGTATTGCGCGTGCCTTTGCGCTCTCGCCAAAACTGCTTTTGTTGGATGAGCCTTTTGGAATGCTCGACAGTCTTACGCGTTGGGAGCTGCAGGAGGTTCTCATGGAGGTTTGGTCGCGCACCAAAGTGACGGCGGTTTGTGTGACCCATGATGTGGATGAAGCCATTCTTCTGGCCGATCGTGTTGTGATGATGACCAATGGTCCACAAGCGACCATCGGGAAAATCATGGATGTGGATCTGCCGCGTCCGCGCACCCGCAAGGCGCTGTTGGAGCATCCGGATTACTACAATTACCGCCAAGAGCTTCTGACCTTCCTTGAGGAATATGAGCATGGTCACAAAAAGAAAGAGGCCGCGTAATGGGCAATAGACTTGTCGTCATCGGGGCCGGAATGGCCTCTGGTCGGGCCATGGAGCATTTGCTTGAGGCCAATAACGAACTTTATGACATCACCCTCTTCGGGGCCGAGCCTCGGGGGAACTACAACCGGATCATGCTCTCTCCTGTGTTGTCGGGGGAGAAGACTTACGAGGAAATCGTAACCCATGATGCGGAATGGTATGAAAGCCACGGCGTGGATTGTCGCTTCGGGGAGCTGGTCACCAGCATTGACCGGATGCGCAAGGTTGTCATCTCCGAGAAGGGCGAAACACCTTACGACAAACTCCTGATCGCGACGGGGTCCAACCCGTTTATCCTCCCCATTGAGGGACGTGATCTGCCCGGAGTGATGCCTTACCGCGATCTGGGCGACGTGAACCAAATGACCGAAATGGCGGGCCAGAAAGATGCAAAAGCCGTTGTGATTGGCGGTGGTCTCTTGGGGCTGGAGGCCGCAGCGGGCCTTCACGCCCAAGGGGTGCATGTGACGGTTGTGCATCTCATGGACCATCTGATGGAGCGTCAGCTTGATGCCTCTGCGGGGCATCTACTGGAGCGCGAACTCAGTGCACGGGGCATCGACATCCTGTGTGGTGCGCAGACCGAGATGATTGTTGGCGACGATAAGGTCGAGGCCATCGAACTGAAAGACGGGCGGGTCATCAAAGCGGATATGGTGATTATGGCGGTGGGCATTCGCCCCAACTTCGGCTTGGCTCAAACTTCCGGCCTTCGCTACAATCATGGGCTTCTGGTCAATGACGAGATGAAGACCGATGATCCGGATGTGTTTGCCATTGGCGAATGTGTGGAGCATCGCGGGACCTGCTACGGGCTTGTGGCGCCTCTTTACGACATGGCCAAAGTGGCTGCGAAAAACATGCTCGGCTTTAGCGAGACGTTTGAGGGTGTCGAGACGGCGACCAAACTGAAGGTCACGGGCGTTGATCTCTATTCGGCGGGTGATTTTGCCGAAGCGGAAGGGCGCGAAGAGATCGTTTATCGCGACGCCACCAAAGGCGTCTACAAGCGTCTGGTGATCGAGGACAATCGCATCATTGGCGTGGTCATGTATGGCGACACGGCGGATGGGACCTGGTTCTTTGGCCTCCTGAAAGACAAGACCGATATTTCCGAGATGCGCGACACGCTCATCTTCGGGCCGGCTTTTGCAGGGGGTGCTGCGCTGGACCCGTTGGCGGCCGTTGCAGCCTTGCCGGATGAGGCAGAGATATGCGGCTGTAACGGCATTTGCAAAGGCACTATTGTCACCGCGATTGAGGGTGGCGCTACTGATCTAGGCGCGGTTCGCACGACCACGAAGGCCTCTGGTTCTTGCGGGACTTGTACGGGTCTGGTCGAGCAACTTCTATCGGTTACTCTGGGCGATGATTTTGCCATGCCCACCAGCCAGCCCATGTGCGGCTGTACGGATTTGACCCATGAAGATGTGCGCCGATTGATTAAATCCCAAGAGCTCAAATCCATGCCCGCTGTTTGGCAGGCCTGTAACTACAAAAGCTCTTGTGGCTGTCATGTCTGCCGTCCGGCGGTGAATTACTATCTGCTCTCTGACTGGCCCGACGATTATAAAGACGACGGGCAGAGCCGGTTTGTAAACGAGCGCAACCACGCCAATATCCAGAAAGACGGCACCTATTCCGTGGTGCCTCGCATGTGGGGCGGGATCACTACGGCGAATGAGTTGCGTGCGATTGCGGATGCGGCGGACAAGTACAATGTGCCCACGGTTAAGGTCACGGGCGGCCAGCGCGTGGACCTTCTGGGGGTCAAGAAAGAAGACCTTCCGGCCATGTGGGCGGATTTGAACGCGGCGGGCATGGTCTCGGGCCATGCTTATGCCAAGGGCTTGCGTACTGTGAAAACCTGCGTTGGAACCGATCATTGTCGGTTTGGCACGCAGGATAGTACAGGTCTCGGGATCAAGATCGAGAAGCGCATGTGGGGGTCGTGGACGCCCCATAAAGTAAAAATGGCTGTCTCGGGCTGTCCGCGCAATTGCGCTGAGGCCACCTGCAAGGACGTTGGTATCATCTGCGTTGATAGTGGCTATGAGATCGGTGTTGGCGGAGCGGCTGGCATGGACCTCAAGGAGATCGAACGTCTGGCCAAGGTGGAAACCGAGGAGGAGGCTCTGGACCTGATCGCTGCCTTCACCCAGCTTTACCGCGAGAACGCCAAATATCTGGATCGACCCTATAAGTGGATCGCGAAAGTTGGGCTTGATTGGGTGATCGAGCGGGTTGTTGATGATCTTGAGGAGCGTGCCAATCTTGTCGCCCGATTTGACCATTCCCAATCCATCTTCCAAACTGATCCTTGGGAAGAGCGTGCGGCGCCCGATGTGGCAAAGACGTTTGGACCTTTGGCAGATCTCAGCTTGGAGGCGGCAGAATGAGTTGGCTCGATATAGGTGCGCTTGAGGATATTCCGGTACGCGGCGCACGTTTGATTAAGACCAAACTGGGCTGTGTGGCTCTGTTTCGCACGGGTGGTGACGAGGTGTTTGCCGTTGATGATCGCTGTCCCCACAAAGGCGGGCCGCTTTCCGAGGGCATTGTGCACGGGACGTCCGTGACATGCCCTTTACACAATTGGGTGTTTTCGCTTGAGACAGGCATGAGCCAAGGTGCTGATGAGGGGCAGATCGCTACTTATGATGTGCGCGTCACCAATGGTCGCCTTGAGATCGAAACAGACCGGCTTGTGGACACCAAGGCTGCCTGATGACGGACGTGCGCTCAACCTGCCCCTACTGTGGAGTGGGCTGTGGTGTCATCGCAAAACCCGATGGCACGATTACGGGTGACCCTGATCATCCGGCCAATTTCGGGCGTCTGTGCTCAAAGGGATCGGCGCTCGTCGAGACCCTCGATTCCGAGGGTCGTCTCCTCACCCCGCAGATCGGCGACAAAGAGGCCTCTTGGGACGATGCACTTGATCTGGTTGCGGATAAGTTCCAGACCGCTTTGCGCGATCATGGGCCTGACAGTGTTGCGTTTTACATCTCCGGCCAGTTGCTGACCGAGGATTATTACGTCGCCAACAAGCTGATCAAGGGCTTCATGGGCTCGGCCAATATCGACAGTAATTCGCGTCTCTGTATGGCCTCCTCCGTGGCGGGTCATAAACGCGCTTTTGGCACGGACACGGTGCCGGGCACTTATGAGGATCTGGA
>CAZXRG010000226.1:0-4934 GCA_964642935.1 uncultured Rhodobacterales bacterium
TTGTCAAACACGATGCGCGGGGCACGATCACAATCAATCGCCGTCGCTACGCCGGGAAGATCGCCGCGTGCGTCGCGGATATCGTCAAGATCAATCTGTTCGAGGTCCTGCGCACATGCACTTAGTGCCAAGACTCCAGCGATCAAAGCTAAGGATTTCATTTGCCCCTCCGCGTTCAAGACGGAATTATTGTTTTTATGCCTATTAAATGCCGAAGGTGCAGCCCCTTGCGTCCCTCGCAGGGCAATCAATAGCACATCACCACACTGTTGATAGTCAAAACGAGGCAGAGTGGCAAATATCCGCGTGACCCGTGGTCAATTGTGGCTCTGGCGCGTCAGGTCAGGCTTCCGTCGGGTGCAATCGTCTGCGCATCACTCATATAACGCTGCAAAACGGCGGGGATGGTGATGGAGCCGTCTTCTTGCTGGTAGTTCTCCACCACCGCAATCAGACAGCGCCCCACGGCAAGACCCGAGCCGTTCAGAGTATGGAGAAACTCGGGCTTCCCCTCCGCGCGGCGGAAGCGGGCATTCATGCGGCGGGCCTGAAAGTCAGCCGTGGTCGAACAGGATGAGATTTCGCGGTAAGTGTCTTGGCCCGGGAGCCAAACCTCGATGTCATGGGTGCGACGCGCGCCAAAGCCCATGTCGCCTGTGCAAAGTACGACTGTGCGATAGGGCAGGTCGAGCGCTTCCAGAATACCTTCGGCACATTTGGTCATGCGCAATAATTCGGCGTCAGACTCCTCTGGCTTGGTGATCGAGACCATTTCGACCTTCTCGAATTGGTGCTGGCGCAACATGCCTGTGGTGTCTTTGCCCGCAGAGCCTGCCTCGGAGCGGAAACATTGTGAATGGGCGGTCATGCGGATCGGCAAATCAGCCTCGCTCAGGATCTCTCCGGCCACCGTATAGGTCAAAGGCACCTCGGACGTGGGGATGAGCCACCAGCCGTTGGTGGTCTGGTAGCTGTCATCGCCAAATTTCGGCAGCTTATCGGTGCCATACATGGCCTCATCGCGCACAATCACAGGGACCCAGGTTTCGGTCAGCCCGTTCTTGCTCACATGTGTATCAAGCATGAATTGCGCCAAAGCGCGGTGAAGACGCGCCATAGCGCCTTTTAGAACCACAAAGCGGGAGCCGGACAGTTTTGCGGCCACCTCAAAATCCAGACCGATCGCGGCGGCTGGCACCTCGTAATGCTCAACAGGCGTGAAAGAGAAATTGCGCGGATCACCCCAGCGGTTGATCTCCACATTGTCCGCTTCATCCGCCCCGTCTGGCACATCATCATAAGGGCTGTTGGGGAGCACTTCGAGAATGGCCGTGAGGGCCGCATCCTCGGCTTTTGCTTCGTCCTCAAGACGGGCCTGCTCCTCTTTCTTGGAAGAGACCAAGGCGCGGAGCCGTTCAAATTCCGCCTCATCCCCTTTGGCTTTGGCCGCGCCCACCAGTTTGGAGGCCTGATTGCGCTCGGCCTGAGCGGTCTCTGATGCTTTGATCTTGGCACGACGACTTTCATCAATTGCCAGAATTTCAGCAGAGCGTGGGGCTTCATTGCGACGGGCAAGGGCGGCGTCAAAGGCCGCCGGATTGTCGCGGATCAATCGAATATCATGCATGTGGCGGTTCCGAAGTGGTAAATTTGAGCGCGTTTTTGCACAATTCGCACGCGAGGAGCAATGGTTGGATGCTGCAATAAGAGAATCAATTCCCTCATATCTCGTGTGCATTTTTTCCCCGCGCTCAGAAATTTTCTTATCCACAGGTGTTAATAAAAGATTAAGAGTTGAATAATATTCAATAATTACATTACGTTACGGCACATTTCTCGCTAAGCGGAATTTCTCCGAAAAGGCTACATTACGTTTGAGGAACTCGCCTAATGATTGTAAGTTGATGGTGGGTAGGATGGGACTCCTGTTGCCGGATGAGAGCGCCTCTTAAGAGCTGCGCCTCAACTCGGTTAACTTGTGCGCACTCGCTGCCGTCAAGCCGGTCGAGATCGGTGACAGCAGGGGTGCGTTTGATGCGGGCGGGGGCCTTGTATCAAGTCCCAAATAAGCGAGTGGGTACTATACTGGTCCGACAGCCAGTACTTCGCGACGAGTGGCTCTTCGGGTTCATCACCCGGAGAGCCATTTCGTTTTGAGCGCGGCCAAACCTTCCCTATTTTCGATTATTGAGCGATCTGAAGCGGAAGCTGATTGTATTCAGCGCAATGAGCCCCTAAATCATCCTCACAGTGTCGCTTGCATCCAAATTAGGCCACCTATAGGGTCCGCGCACTTGAATTAAGGGATCACGGAAGGGAATTTTAATGCTGTTTGCGACACCCGCCTATGCTCAGGCTGCTGGAGCCTCACCCATGGGTGCTTTTGGGGGCTTTATACCGATCATTTTGATCTTCGCGATCATGTATTTTTTGATGATCCGTCCACAGCAAAAGAAGATGAAAGAACATGCGGCGATGGTCGCAGCGCTTCGTCGTGGTGATCAGGTCATCACTCAAGGCGGTTTGATCGGTAAAGTTGTCAAAGTTAAAGAAGACAATGAGATCGAGGTCGAGATTGCATCGGGCGTTAAAGTGCGCGTTGTTCAATCCACCATCACCACCGTTTTGAACAAAACAGAACCCACTGAGTAATTTCGGTCTTATGGTCCGACCAAGCCAAGGATTACGCCTGATATGTTAGAGTTTCCGCTTTGGAAAAAGCTGTTGATTTGGGGCGTTTGTGTCTTGGGTCTGTGGCTGGCAATGCCCAATCTGTTCTACGCGAAGGTTGAAACTCATAATGATGCGATTGCCGAAGGGGTGGAAGACAGCTCTTGGCCGTCGTTTTTGCCAAAGAGTCTGATCAATCTTGGCCTTGATCTGCGCGGTGGTGCGCATCTTCTGGTCGAGGTTGAGGTCGAGCAGGTCTATGAAGACCGTATGGACGGCATGTGGCCTGAATTTCGCGATGCTTTGCGCGAAGTGAAGGATCAGGTTGGCACTGTGCGCCGCGCCAGCGTTGAGGGCGACACGCTCAAAATCCGCATTGGGGAGCCTTCTGGGCTGGAAGCCGGTCTTGAGGCCGCAAGGGCTCTGACCTCTCCGGTTGTGAGCCTGACGGGTGCTGGTTCGCAGGATTTCGAGGTCTCCGGTGAGGGCGATATCATCACCATTCAAATGTCCGAAGCGGAGCGTCAGGCCACCGACGATCGCACCATGGAGCAATCCTTGGAGATCATCCGCCGCCGTGTGGATGAAGCAGGCACACGTGAGCCGACCATTCAGCGCCAAGGTCAGGATCGTATTCTCATTCAGGTGCCGGGTATTGGCTCGGCAGAAGAACTGCTGGAGTTGATCGGTAAAACCGCCAAGCTGACATTCCATCCGGTGGAAAACCGCACCTCAGACGAAAATGCACGGGCAGGGGCCGGAAACATCCTCGTGCCCTCCTTGGACGAGCCGGGCCAATTCTACGTCCTTGAGCGTCGCCCTGTGATTACGGGTGAGCATCTGGTGGACGCCCAGCCGTCGTTTGATCAAAACAACCGCCCCGCCGTGTCTTTCCGCCTGAACCCAACGGGCGGTCGCCTGTTCGGTGAATATACAGCCGCCAATATCGGCAACCCGTTCGCGATTGTTCTGGATGAGGAGGTCATCTCGGCTCCGACCATCCAGTCGCATATTCCGGGCGGCTCGGGCATCATTACTGGCCGTTTCTCTGTTGAGGAAAGTACGCGTCTGGCGATCTTACTTCGTGCGGGTGCACTCCCTGCGGAGATCAATGTGCTCGAACAACGCACAGTGGGACCGGAGCTTGGCCAAGACAGTATTGATGCGGGCCGGATTGCCGCCATCGTCGCATTCGTGGGCGTGCTGATCTTTATGATCCTGACCTACGGTCTCTTTGGCCTGTTTGCGGACATCGCTTTGATCCTGAACGTGGCTCTCATCTTCGGCCTCTTGAGCCTGATCGGTGCCACTCTGACCCTGCCGGGCATTGCGGGTATCGTGCTGACCATCGGTATGGCTGTGGATGCCAATGTGCTGATCTTCGAGCGTATCCGCGAGGAACTCAAAACCGCCAAAGGACCGGCACGCGCCATTCAATTGGGCTATGAAAAAGCCCTCTCGGCGATCATCGACGCCAATATCACCACGTTTATTGCCGCTGTGATCCTGTTCATGATGGGCTCTGGGCCCGTGCGCGGCTTCTCGATCACGCTTGGCCTTGGCATTATGACCTCGGTCTTCACGGCGATTTATGTAACGCGGCTGATTGTGGTGACTTGGTATGACGCCAAGCGACCCAAAACGATTGAGGTGTGACCCATGAGACTTAAGCTTGTCCCCAAAAACACCAAAATCGACTTCTTCCGCTGGCAGAACCTGACGCTGGGGATTTCGGTTCTTGGTATTCTGGCCTCGATCATCCTCTATTTCACGGCAGGGCTGAACTACGGGATCGATTTCCGTGGCGGCTCTATGTTGATGGTTGAAACCACTGAAACTGTTGATGTGGGCGCATTGCGCGACACGGTTGATAGTGTCGAGGTGGGGGACACCTCCGTCACCGAGCTAAACGATCCCGGAGCCGAGCTGACAGGCACCGCCAAAAACATCGCCATGATCAGGATCGAGCAGAAAGACGCAGATCCAGCGATCCAGAATGATGCGATTGTCTCGGTGAAAGACGCGCTGACCGCTGGCTTCCCGGGCATCAAGTTCCTCTCCACCGATAGTGTCGGGGCGAAAGTCTCAGGCGAGCTGGTCCAAGCTGGTATCATCGCGGTGCTTCTGGCCGTGGCCGCCGTGCTCTTTTACATCTGGCTGCGCTTTGAGTGGCAATTCTCCGTGGGTGCTGTTGTGGCCTTGGTCCATGACGTGATCCTGACCATCGGCGTATTCGCCCTTGTGCAACTGGAGTTCAATCTGGC
>CAZXRG010000227.1:0-4913 GCA_964642935.1 uncultured Rhodobacterales bacterium
CCCTCCAACTGGCCCGGACCCCAACCCGCATAGCCCAGAGCCAGAAGGCACTGCTGTGGACCATCACCGGCGGCGAGGTCCTTGAGGATGTCGATGGTGGCGGTCATTCCGTAGGCGTCGCAAATATTCATCGTCGCGGCTTGGATTTCATATTCGAGCGAGTGGAGGACAAATCCCCGTCCATGCTCCACCGGGCCACCAAAGTGAACGTCGATGGATTGGGAGCCGGGTGTCAGGCGGATATCAAGCTGCTCCAGCAAATCTTTAGACTTCAGATCGGCCATCGGTTTGTTGACGATCAGCCCCATGGCCCCTTCTGCGGAATGGGCGCACATGAAAACCACGGAGCGCTCAAAACGGGTGTCCCCCATTCCGGGCATCGCGATCAGCAGTTTGCCGTCCAGATAGTCGGTCTCTTTGAGATCATCATCCGTCATGGGTCTGAACGTAAACGCGCTTGGGTTAAAAGCAAGTGAGGAGATTGATCTAAAACCAAAAAGGCCCGCTCGGAGGCGGGCCTTTCGGTCGTTTCTTTGCGTCGCAAATTACTTCGCGAGAGCGTCCCGAATTTCGATCAGAAGATCGTTGTCGGAAGGACCAGCTGGAGCCTCTTCCTCGGGCGGAACAGCCGCATTCTTCATCTTGTTAACCATGCGAACCAACTGGAACACCACGAATGCGATGATCAGGAAGTTGATAACAGCCATGATGAAGTTACCGTAGTTGAATGATGCAGCGCCTTCGCCTTCACCCAAGAGATACTTCATGCCGGAGAAATCAACGCCGCCCATGAACAAGCTGATGATTGGGTTGATCAGGTCTTCGACCAAAGAAGTGATGATCGCTGTTACAGCTGCACCCATGATGATGCCGACTGCCATGTCCATTACATTGCCTGTCGCAATGAAGTCCTTAAATTCTTTTAACATAGTCCCCTCTTATTTCTGTTTGTTTTTGTTTCGTCTTGGTGTTTCGTTTTGGTGTGGTGTCAGGATATTAGACAAAACTGAATGGGAAAAAACAAAAAAGTTTGTCTTTTTTGGAGTTTGAGCGAGGAATTTCCGCCTTTTTTGGGACTTTGAGCGATATTTCTGGGGGATTTGGCTCAATTTTCGCCAGATAACGCAGAGTTTATATTTGGCGTAGGCGAGATCGTTTGCGAAATCCGCGGTTCAATCTTCAATTGAGCTCTAGTTTGGCAAGCGCAGAACTTTGTTCTTCGAACCCTTCTGGATACGGACTGCGTCCTCGCTGACGGCTGATACGGTCCAACCGCTGAGGCGATCGCCACGGCTGACTTGAACGTAACGACCCTGTGGGAGACGCACCAAGGCGCGGCGCGTTTTCTTTGTGCCGAAAATTCCGATCAGGCTGATATCCCCCAAGGCGATACCATCTTTGATGGTGGCGGCTGAGCCGACGCGCGCTCCGGTGGGAATACGCAGGCTCTTTTGCGGGGTGGCCGCCACTGGCTCCTGCTTTTTTGCAACCTGAAAGGAGACAGAGTTTCGCTGCTCGATAATTTTCTTGGCTTGGGCTGCAAGGCTGGCGGGGCGTTTTGCCGGCGCATAAAGACTGGCAATCGCGTATTTCGAGATAGGTCCGGTCGTAACGGGTACCGGATCCAGCTGCATGATCAGAGCCGCCACATCGGTCTTTCGCTCAGGACGCGCCGGGGGGCGGGGAAGGCGCAGCTCGGGTAAAGCGGCGGCGGATGCGATCTCTTCTTGCAAGTCAGGCTCTGTTGTTTGAGGCGTTTGCGTCAGCTCCTGGGCAATGATCTCGACTGGGTCTACCGCTGGTTCGAGCGCGGCGTTTTCAGCTGTTTCTACAGGCGCTGGTTTCTGATCGGGCTCTGGGACCAGATCAGGTGTTATGGCCACACTTGCGGTTCGGCTGCTACGTGATGGCGGACGTGGAAGTGTAGGTCGGGCTGCAACCTCGAGGAATTGAATCGCTGTGCCTTGGGTCGATGGCAAGACGGTAACACCGGGCTGATAAGGCACCAATTCGCGCACCACGGCCACAGATTGATTTGCTGGCTTTACGCCTTCCGGTAGGCTTGGCTGAGCCACGAAGAGAGAAGCGATCTGGGGCAAAGGCACGGTTTGAGCCGCCCTACTTGCCACGATCACAGGCTTGATTGGGGATGCTTCGATAGCCTCCGGGCCATTCAAACGGGCGATCCGAAACTGAGCAATCGCACCATTTGATCCGGCCAAAGGTGCGGCGTCGCGTACCTTTGGCGAGATCAAATTTGCGAGTGGTCCATTTTGGTTTGCCTCAGCGCGCGCGATGGCATTGGCGAGGCTGCGCTTATGGACCCTTTCCAACAAGGTCTTTGTGGCATCATCAGAAACAAAAAGAAGCCCCTCAGGGCGTTCAAGGCTTGGTGATGTATCGTTCCAACGAGAGGTTATGGGCGGGGGGTCCTCACCCGTGCTTGCCAGATTAATCGGGGTTATCGCGTTATAATCGAAGGCCTGCTCTGGTAACAGCGGCAGGGGCCGTTTTTCAGGGCGCGGCATAAAGGCGGGTTGCACCAGTTTTGGAGCGGTCCGCACTTCAGGTCGGCGGACCAGAACATTTTCACCAAAATTGGCGACACGCACGTGGGACGGGTCTTGATCTTGGTCGGAAAAGGCGCTCGCAGACATCTCATCAACGGCCATCAGGTCGCGGATTTCGATGTCGTCATCAAATACGTTTTGCACATACTCGACCGCAAGCATGTCAAGAGATGGCAATCGATCCGGTCCTGGACGGAACATGTCGAGCGGCAGGTGCGTTGAAATATCGCGGAACCCATCGTCAGCGCTGAGCGAAATTGCCTCAGACGCACCCAGTGGAGCGTTTGGTTGCTGCACGATAAACTGCGCCGACACGTCTGTTGCGTTGTCAGAGATTTCTACGGTCAGATCTTCAATCGGTGCGCTCATACGTGCGACCTGATCGGCTTCTCTGGGCAAAACTGCCGATGGCATTTCCAAGGTTGTTGCCAATAGCTGTCCGGTTCGTGTGAACATAGACTGCTGTTTGGCGATTGTTGATGTGGCGATGCTCATGTCAGGCGCTGTGAGATTATCGGATACTGCTGGCGCAGGCTCCATGCCAAGGAGGCTCGTCTGGGTGCTTTGATCCGGCAATTGGGCAGGTGACTCAAGCGTGGCTGCCTCTGGTGCGACCATAATAGGTTCGATCACGCTCGGGGTTTGCGCCTCGGTTTTCGTGGGCTCCACGGACGCTATATAAGCGTTGTCGATGCTGGATCCCTTGTTCAGTTTGCCATCGAGTTCACTGCTTAACAGAAAAATCGGAGTGGCCAGCATCATCGCAAGCGCTGCGGCGCGGATCGGGGAGCCGCGTCTGGCGGCTTGCGGAATATGGGGTTGGAATGCAGGACGGGAAGAAAACCCCGATACCACGTTGGATGTGGTGATCAGACGCGGGTTCATGCGCATTTTCTTAGCAAATGCCATCGCCTCGTCCATCTTCTCCTTGGGGATTGCTGCTACAGGCGTATACCCTGCGCCATTTGTGTCGCCAAGGTCAAAACACAGATTGTCGCCCTGAAACGGCGTAGAAGCGCTTAGAGCGCTGGATGCGGCCTGTCTTGGGTCGTCGGTTTCTTCGTCGTCGAGCTTGAGGGAGCGGAACATGACTTGTTCGTCGGGGAGCCAGATTTGGGTGGAGAACCCTTTGCCAGCTTTGCCTTCCGCAGCACCGCGAAAATCGGTCAGTTTCTTGGAAAAATCCGGATCATCGAGGTCAACATGGGCGATGCATTCAACAGGATCATCACCGTCACACACGAAGAGAGAGAGACCCATTTCGGTCAGTTCTAACGCGATATCTTGCTTTTGTGCGGGGGCACCGGACATTTCTTTACTCACACCATTACCTATCAACAACCATCAGCAAGAGTTGCTTGCCTTGGGAATTTAATTAACGATGATTTAGGGCTAAATTTGGACCCAAATAGTTCAACATTAATGCACATACTCCCAATTGTGGCGCCACCCTTTGTGAAAGCGAGCCTCCCATGATCAAGTTAATATTCGGTTTTTTTCTGTTATTTTCCCAGCCTGTTTTTGCACAGGAAACACCGCCCAGTATCTCAGTGGTCGGGGTTGGGACGGTGAGTACGGCTCCGGATATTGCGCGGGTCAGATTGGGGGTGTCTATGGATGCAAGAACGGCGCGAGATGCGTTGTCCGAGACCTCCCGCGCCATGCAAAATGTCCTTGATATATTGGCCGATGAAGGGATTTTACCGACCGATATCCAGACCACAGACCTGTCGCTTTTCCCCAGTTTCGAGAACCGCTCTTCGGGCAAGATTGCGAGTGTTGTCGGGTATCGCGCACAGAATATGGTGGCCATAAAAGTGCGGGATTTGGACGGTCTGGGGCGTGTTCTGGACCGTGTGAGTGAGGGCGGGAGCAATCTGATCCAGTCCATTCAGTTTGCGCGGGATAATACGGATGAGTTGATGAAGGAGGCTAGGACTGCCGCGATAAAGGACGCGCGTGAGAAGGCGGAGCTTTATGCGGCAGCGGCTGGGATATCGGTGGGGTCGGTAATCTCGATTGCTGAGGGTGGAGGCTCTGGGGTAAGCCCGCGAAACCTAGCGCGGGGGCAGATGGAGAGCATGGTGATGGATGTGCCTGTGGCCCAAGGGGAGTTGTCCTTGAGTGCCTCGGTTCAGGTGGTGTTTTTGATTGAATGAGGTGGTTTTGGGGTTTGAATGGTTAACCCCTGCCCGTTCGGCCTTATTTATAAAGGTTAACGCAAATGGGCGGGCAAAAAACGCCGTATGATTTGCATATGATTTCCGCGTGAAACGCATATGACGCCAAACGGGTTTCGGCGCTGGTTAACGCAGCGTGCGGCTTAAAATTCGGTTAACTCGC
>CAZXRG010000228.1:0-4912 GCA_964642935.1 uncultured Rhodobacterales bacterium
ACTTTACCAGTCTTCGCGCTGAACGATCCGCCATTTGACGGGCAGTTTCATCGCAGCAAGGCGGAGCGCCTCGCGTGCTGTTTCTTCGTCCACACCGTCGATCTCGAACATCATACGACCAGGCTTAACTTTGGCCGCCCAAAATTCGACAGAACCTTTACCTTTACCCATCCGAACCTCGGTTGGTTTCTTGGAAACGGCTACGTCTGGGAAAATCCGGATCCAAACACGACCCTGACGTTTCATGTGACGGGTCATCGCACGACGTGCAGCCTCGATCTGACGGGCCGTAACGCGCTCTGGCGTTGTGGCTTTCAGTCCGAAGGAGCCGAAGTTGAGGTCCGTACCGCCTTTAGCAAGACCGGCATTGCGGCCTTTGTGCATTTTGCGGAATTTTGTACGCTTTGGTGAAAGCATTTCTTATCTCCCTACCGAGCTTTAGCGGTTGCCGCCGGGGCGACCGCCACCGGGACGACCCTGACGCATAGCGCCACCGGACTCTTGCAATTCTGTGTGACGACGATCGCGGGCTTGTGGATCATGCTCCATGATCTCGCCTTTGAAGATCCAAACCTTCACACCAATGATACCGTAAGCGGTCAGCGCCTCTTTATGCGCGTAATCGATGTCGGCACGAAGTGTGTGAAGCGGAACGCGTCCCTCACGATACCACTCGGTCCGCGCGATCTCAGCACCGCCCAAACGACCGGCCACGTTGATCCGAATACCAAGCGAGCCCATACGCATTGCGTTTTGAACCGCACGCTTCATGGCACGACGGAAAGACACACGACGCTCAAGCTGCTGACAAATGCTCTCTGCAACCAAAGGTGCGTCGACTTCAGGCTTACGCACTTCAACGATGTTCAGGTGAAGTTCGCTGTCTGTAAGAGCCGACAATTTCTTGCGGAGACCCTCAATGTCAGCACCCTTCTTACCGATGATAACACCCGGACGTGCAGAGTGGATGGACACGCGGCATTTCTTGTGCGGACGCTCGATGACGACGCGCGAAATACCGGCCTGACCGCACTCTTTCCCGATGAACTCGCGAATGGCGATGTCTTCATGGAGAAGCTGCGCGTACTCGGGGCCATCTGCATACCAGCGGCTGTCCCAAGTCCGGTTCACCTGAAGGCGCATGCCGATTGGATTGATCTTATTACCCATTATGCTTGCTCCTCGACCTGACGCACTTTGATCGTGATCTGTGAAAACGGCTTTAGGATCTTGCCGTAGCGACCACGGGCACGTGGACGACCACGCTTCATGACCAGGTTTTTACCGATATAAGCCTCTGCAACGATCAGCTCGTCGACGTCGAGGTTGTGGTTGTTCTCGGCATTGGCAATGGCGGACTGAAGGGTCTTCTTCACGTCGCCCGCAATCCGGCGCTTGGAGAAGGTCAGATCATTCAGAGCCTTTGCAACGGGCTTATTGCGAATAAGACCAGCTACCAAGTTCAGCTTCTGAGGGGATGTGCGTAGCATCTTGCTGACGGCCATCGCCTCGTTCTCCGCGACGCGGCGGGGATTTTTTGACTTACCCATGACTTACTTCCGCTTCGCTTTTTTGTCAGCCGCGTGACCATAGTAGGTCCGTGTCGGGCTGTACTCGCCGAATTTTTGACCGATCATCTCTTCAGAGACATTAACCGGAATGTGCTTTTGGCCGTTATAAACACCAAAGGTGAGACCAACGAACTGAGGCAGAATGGTAGAGCGACGGGACCAGATTTTGATCACTTCGTTCCGGCCACTCTCTTTAGAGGCCTCTGCTTTCTTAAGGAGATAAGGGTCGACAAAAGGACCCTTCCATACTGAGCGAGACATATTTTAACGCCCCTTCTTTTTCGCGTGGCGTGAGCGCACGATGTACTTATCAGTTGTCTTGTTCGAACGGGTCCGAGCGCCTTTTGTGGGCTTACCCCAAGGTGTCACCGGATGACGGCCACCAGAGGTACGACCCTCACCACCACCGTGCGGGTGATCAACAGGGTTCATAACAACACCACGCACCGATGGGCGAATGCCCTTGTGACGGTTACGACCGGCTTTACCGATGTTCTGGTTGCTGTTGTCCGGGTTGGAGACCGCGCCAACTGTTGCAAGGCACTCTTGACGGACCAAGCGAAGCTCGCCCGATGAGAGGCGGATCTGAGCGTAACCACCATCACGGCCAACGAACTGAGCATATGTCCCAGCAGCGCGGGCGATCTGGCCGCCTTTACCTGGCTTCATCTCAACGTTGTGGATGATTGTACCGATTGGCATGCCCGAGAATGGCATACAGTTGCCCGGCTTTACGTCGACCTTCGCCGCAGAAATCACCGTGTCACCCACAGCCAAACGCTGAGGTGCAATGATGTAGTTCTGAGTGCCGTCTGTGTATTTGATCAGAGCAATGAATGCTGTCCGGTTGGGATCATACTCGATCCGCTCTACCGTGGCAGGCATATCCATTTTTGTGCGCTTGAAGTCCACGATCCGGTAGAGGCGTTTTGCTCCACCACCGCGTCTGCGCATTGTGATCCGTCCGGTGTTGTTCCGGCCCGCCTTTTTGGTCAATCCCACTGTGAGGGATTTGACCGGGCGGCCTTTGTACAACTCGGAGCGGTCGATCAGAACCAACCCACGCTGGCCTGGCGTTGTCGGCTTATACGACTTTAATGCCATCTTGCTGTCTTCCGTTTCTTCGTTTCAGTTACTGGTAGGATGCGTTTGAAACGCATCCTACAATTCGTCTCAAAGACCAGTGGTTACGTCGATGGTGTTGCCATCAACCAATGTCACATAGGCCTTCTTGATGTCTTTGCGCTTCCCGAGCTTACCCCGGAACCGCTTCACTTTACCTTTAGTGATCGTCGTGTTGACGGCCTTTACCTTAACACCAAAGAGGGTTTCAACCGCTTCCTTGATCTCTGGCTTATTGGCGTCAATTGCCACCTCAAACACAACCGCACCGTTCTCAGAAGCCATAGTGGCTTTCTCGGTGATGATCGGCTTGCGGATCACATCATAATGCTTTGCTTCACTCATTTGAGTCGAGCCTCCAGCGCTTCAATTCCGGCCTTCGTGATGACCAGAGTGTCACGACGCAGAATGTCGTACACGTTTGCTCCGATGGATGGCAGCACATCGACATTGTCGATATTGCGTGCAGCCATTGCGAAGTTTGCATCCGGCTCGTGATCAATGATCAAAGCCCGCTTCAGGCCAAGAGCCTTCAGGTTTTTCGCCAGATCAGCTGTCTTGGAGGACTTCATTGTGGCGTCATCCAGAACAATCAACTCACCCGCCGTTGCCTTTGCAGACAAAGCATGGCGAAGACCGAGCTTGCGGAACTTCTTAGTCAAATCGTGAGCGTGCGAACGCGGTGTTGGGCCTTTATAGACACCACCCGAACGAAAGATCGGCGCATTACGGGAACCGTGGCGTGCGCCGCCGGTGCCTTTCTGACGATAGATCTTCTTGGTCGAGTAAGATGTCTCGGACCGAGTTTTCACCTTATGCGTACCAGCCTGACGTTTGGCCATCTGGTAACGCACCATCCGCTGAAGGATGTCGGCACGCGGGTCTAGTCCAAACACAGCATCGTCCAAATCGATGGAACCCGCTTTCTTGGCGTCGAGCTTTAAAACGTCTGTTTTCATGTCTCATCGCCTTCTGTTGGAGTTGCGCCGTCAGCCGCTGGTGCTTCAGCTTCTGCTGAGTCCATTGCTGCCTGTTCCGCTTCGGCTGCTGCTGCTGCCGCTGCTTCTTCCTCGGCTGCCGCTGCTGCTGCTGCTTCTTCCGCTGCTTTCTCTGCTGCTTTTGCCGCAGAGCGAAGTGCTGCTGGGTAGATCACATTCTCAGGCGTGGCTTTCTTAACCGCATCCTTGATTGTCACCCAACCGCCCTTAGAGCCTGGAACAGCGCCTTTGATCATGATCAAGCCGCGCTCAACATCGGTCTTAACGACCTGAAGGTTTTGCGTGGTGACCTTTGCCGCACCCATGTGACCGGCCATCTTCTTACCTTTGAAGACGCGGCCTGGATCCTGACACTGACCTGTGGAGCCGTGTGAACGGTGAGAGATAGACACACCGTGTGACGCACGAAGACCACCGAAGTTGTGACGCTTCATGGCACCGGCAAAACCTTTACCGATTGATGTGCCTGCAACGTCGACGAACTGACCCTCGAAGTAATGGGCCGCGATGATCTCTTCACCAACCTCGATCAGATTGTCCGCAGACACCCGGAACTCGGCCAGCTTGCGCTTTGGCTCAACCTTGGCTGCTGCGAAATGTCCGCGCGCTGCCTTGGAAGTGTTTTTGGCTTTGGCAGCACCCACGCCGAGCTGAACCGCTGTGTAGCCGTCCTTCTCAGCAGTGCGTTGTGCAACCACCTGAAGATTTTCCATCTGGAGAACGGTCACAGGGATCTGCTGACCGTCGTCCATGAACAGCCGGGTCATGCCCAGCTTCTTTGCTATAACTCCTGAACGCATTTTGCTGGTGTCCTTAGAGTTTGATTTCAACATCAACACCGGCGGCCAGGTCGAGCTTCATCAGCGCGTCCACGGTTTGTGGTGTTGGGTCAACGATATCCATCAGGCGCTTATGCGTTCTGATTTCAAACTGTTCGCGAGACTTCTTGTTCACGTGGGGACCACGAAGAACAGTGAACTTCTCGATCTTATTTGGCAGCGGGATCGGCCCGCGCACGGTAGCTCCGGTCCGTTTGGCCGTGTTGACGATCTCGGCGGTGCTGGCGTCCAGTACCCGATAGTCAAAGGCCTTAAGCCGGATGCGAATTGTTTGCGACTGCATTGTCTTGCCTTTCGCGGCGTAAAATTAAGGTAGGATGCGTTTAAAACGCATCCTACGGCTCGTTTCGAATTACTCGATGATCTTGGAGACGACGCCCGC
>CAZXRG010000229.1:0-2823 GCA_964642935.1 uncultured Rhodobacterales bacterium
GGTGTAGGCATTGGGAAACAAACGGGAGATTGTCATGAGCCAAGATGAGTATACGCCGCCCAAAGTTTGGACTTGGGATCAGGAAAGCGGTGGGAAATTCGCCAATATCAACCGACCCATTGCGGGTGCGACCCATGACAAGGAATTGCCTGTCGGAGAGCATCCGTTCCAGCTCTACTCTTTGGCGACGCCCAATGGGGTGAAGGTGACTGTGATGCTTGAGGAGCTGTTGGCGGCCGGGCATTCGGGGGCGGAATATGACGCTTGGCTGGTGAATATCGGTGAGGGCGATCAGTTTGGATCGGGGTTTGTGGAGGTCAATCCGAACTCCAAAATTCCAGCCCTCATGGATCGGTCCGGATCAGAGCCTGTTCGGGTGTTTGAAAGCGGGGCGATCTTGCTTCATCTGGCTGAGAAGTTCGGGGCTTTCCTGCCCGCAGCGGACCGCGTTGAGGTGATGAACTGGTTGTTCTGGCAAATGGGATCGGCCCCTTATCTGGGCGGGGGGTTTGGTCATTTCTACGCCTATGCGCCGTTTAAGATGCAATATCCCATTGATCGTTTCACCATGGAGGCCAAGCGGCAGTTGGATGTTCTTGAGCGGCAGTTGAAGGAGAACGCGTTTATTGCGGGCTCGGAGTATTCCATCGCGGATATGGCCATTTGGTCGTGGTATGGGCAGTTGGTTTTGGGGCGTCTTTATTCTGCGGCAGAGTTTCTGGATGTGGAGAGCTATGTTGAGGTTCAGCGATGGGCCAAGGCCATTGATGCGCGTCCGGCGGTTCAGCGGGGCCGGATGGTGAACCGGGCGTTTGGGGAGTTGGAGACGCAGCTTCGCGAGCGCCATGATGCGTCTGATTTCGAGACGAAGACGCAGGATAAGCTGGAGAGCTGATTTAGGTTCTTTTGTCTCAGGAGGGGTAGGATGCATTTGAAATGCATCCTACGAGAGCCGAGCTTACTTCAGCATATCCGTGATCTTTGAACTCCAGGCACCGGTTGGGGCCATTGAAATCACCGGATCAGAGCCGCCTGCCAGAAGTGTCGCGACAGTCCGCTCTGCGGCTGCCACATCAAGAGCGCCATCCGTGCCAGCGGTCAGCTTGGCAATCTCACCCATCATCCGCTTCTGGTGCTTTTCGGTCTGCGCACCTGAAGCATCATTATCAAGCACGATCAAAGCCGCATCATCGGGGTTCTCTTCCGCCCATTTCCAGCCTTTCATGGAGGCTTTCACGAAGCGGGCCAGCTTGTCGACCATCTCGGGGTCTTCAAGGCTTTCCTCGAGCACATAGATGCCGTCCTCAAGGGTGGATACGCCCTCTTCCTCGTATTTAAAGACCACCAGATCGTCCGGGCTGAGGCCCGCGTCGATGATCTGCCAGTATTCATTGTAGGTCATGGTGGAGACGCAGTCGGCCTGCTTTTGGAGGATCGGGTCGACGTTGAAGCCCTGCTTGAGGACCGTGACGCCGTCGGCTCCGCCATCGGTGGAGAGGCCTAGCTGGCTCATCCAGCTTAGGAACGGGTATTCATTGCCAAAGAACCAGACGCCGAGCGTTTTGCCTGCGAAATCGGCAGGTGTTTCGATGCCGCTGTCTTTCCGGCAGGTCAGCATCATGCCTGAGGATTTGAAGGGCTGGGCGATGTTCACCAGAGGCACACCCTTTTCGCGCGTGGCCAGAGCCGATGGCATCCAGTCGAGCACAACGTCAGCGCCGCCACCTGCGATCACCTGTGGCGGGGCAATGTCAGGGCCGCCCGGCTTGATCTCGATCTCGAGGTTTTCGTCGGCGTAAAAGCCTTTATCGGCGGCCACATAATAGCCTGCGAACTGGGCTTGTGTGACCCATTTGAGTTGCAGTGTCAGTTTGTCTGCCGCCTGAGCGGCGAAGGCGGACAGCGATAATGCTGCGGCAAGTGCAAGTGTCTTTCTCATAGTTTTCTCCTTGTTGAAATGTTCGGGTATTCCCCTGTTTTAATTATCTGCTTGGTCTCATGGATGCGTGCCAGAAGGTCACGCGGCGCTCAACGAGTGCGATTAGCCCGTAACTGAGTGAGCCTGCGAGAGCGGCCACGAAGATTTCGGCCCAGACCATATCGACGTTCATGCGGCCCACTTCTGTTGAAATGCGAAAGCCCATACCCACGATGGGGGTGCCGAAAAACTCGGCGACGATGGCTCCGATGAGGGCGAGAGTGGAGTTGATTTTCAAAGCGTTGAAGATGAAGGGCATGGCGGCGGGCAGGCGCAGTTTGAAGAGGGATTGCCAGTAGGAGGCCGCATAGGTGCGCATCATGTCTTTTTCGATGTGGCTGGCGGCGGCAAGGCCCGCGACGGTGTTCACCAGCATTGGGAAGAAGGTCATGATCACCACAACGGCGGCTTTGGATTGCCAGTCGAACCCGAACCACATGACCATGATCGGAGCCACTCCGACGATGGGCAGGGCGGACATGAGGTTGCCCACGGGCATCAGGCCGCGACGCAGGAAGTCGGAGCGGTCAACGGCGATGGCGGCGATGAAACCGGCACCGCAGCCCATGACGTAGCCTGCGATCACCGCTTTGAGGTAGGTCTGTTTGAAGTCGGCCCAGAGGATCGGGAGTGAATTCGTGATCCTCTCCCAGATCATCGAGGGTGGTGGGAGGAGCACGGTTGGCACGTCAAAGCCGCGGCATATGCCTTCCCAGAGGGCCAGCAGGGCGGCCCCGAACAGGAAAGGGATCAGGAGGTTGATCAGGATCGTGTCTGGACCGCTTGCGAGGCGGGTGTTGATGAACCAAGCGGTGAGCCAGAAGGCGATGGCGGCGGCGAGGATG
>CAZXRG010000229.1:2923-4877 GCA_964642935.1 uncultured Rhodobacterales bacterium
GCGGGTGTTGATGAACCAAGCGGTGAGCCAGAAGGCGATGGCGGCGGCGAGGATGGTCATGCCTGCACTCCCATGCGTTTGTTCACCGCGTTGCCGATGAGCCCGACAAGGGCGACGAGGATGCCAGCCATGAGGGCGGCCATGATCAAAGCGGACCAGATTTGCACGGTTTGTCCGTAGTAGCTGCCTGCAAGGAGGCGTGCGCCGAGACCCGCGACGGCTCCGGTTGGGAGTTCGCCGACGATTGCGCCCACAAGCGAGATTGCGATGGCGATTTTCATGGAGGCAAAGAGATAGGGGATGGCCGAGGGCCAGCGCAGTTTCCAGAAAGTTTGGGATGTGTTGGAGGAGTAGGTGTGCATCAGATCCATATGCATCACATCTGGCGAGCGCAGGCCTTTGACCATGCCCACGGCCACTGGAAAGAAGGAGAGATAGGTGGAGATGAAGGCTTTGGGCATGAGGCCTTGGATGCCGATGGCGTTGAGAACCACGATGATCATGGGGGCAATGGCGAGGATCGGGATGGTTTGGGAGGTGATGATCCAGGGCATGAGGGAGCGGTCGAGAACGCGGGAGTGGACGATGCCCACGGCGAGAAGGATGCCAAGGAGGGTGCCCATCAGAAATCCGGTGAGGGTCGGGGCCAGCGTGATGCCCGCATGCCAGATGAGCGAGCGTTTGGAGGTCAGCCGCGTCTGGACGGTGGTTTTCCAAAGCTCTTGGGCGACTTGATGGGGGGCCGGGAGAACGGGGCGCTCTTGGCGCATGGTGTTTGGGATGATTTCAGCGAGGGTGATGGTGGTGTCGGCGCGCTCGGCCTGATCGCGCTCGAAGGGGGCGTTGAGGAAGATGGTGGCCGCGTACCAGATGGCGATGATTGCAGCGACCACCGTGAGGACGGGGAGGATGGAACGGGTCATTGGTGCCACCCCATGAGAATGTCGGGCAGTTTCTCCGCGTTGTCCCCATTGGTCCGGCGGACTTCTTTGAAGCCCCTGTTTGTGTAGAAGCGGATCGCATCCGTGTTGTTTTGGAAGACCCATAGGCTCAGGTTGGAGCGGGTTTTTTGCGCATGTGTTAGAAGGGCGGACCCAGTGCCTTGACCCGTTGGGCTGACATAAAGGGCGGCAATTGAATTGTCGGGTTCAATGGAGATGAACCCTAGCGGAGCATCACCCGCAATGGTGGTTTCATATGTGCCGATCAGCCTATTTTCGCAGAAGTTCACGGTTTCCTCTAGAGTGTGGAGGTCGGGAACCCATGGCGTTTCATCGAGCCAATCCTGCATGATTTTCGCAATCTGTGGTGCGTCTTTCGGGGAGGCTTTGCGCAGCTCAATCATAGGCGTGACCGGCTTTGAGGCCTTCGCGCACGCGATGGGCAATTTCGAGGAATTTGGCACTTTCGCGGATTTCAAGGGGACGCTCGGGGCCGAGATCGCAGTCGATTATCTCGTGGATGCGACCCGGGCGTGGGGACATGACCACGATCTTTGTGGAGAGGAACACGGCCTCGGGGATGGAGTGGGTGACGAACATGACGGTCTTTTGGGTTTTGGCCCACAGTTTGAGGAGTTGTTCGTTGAGGTGGTCGCGCACGATTTCATCAAGCGCTCCGAAGGGTTCGTCCATCAGGAGCATTTCGGGCTCGCAGGCTAATGCGCGCGCGATTGAGGCGCGTTGTTGCATGCCGCCTGACAATTGCCACGGGAACTTTTTGTCGAAGCCCTCTAGCTCAACGAGGGAGAGTTTCTCTGCGATACGGGCTTTTTGGGTGGCTTTGTCGAGACCCATGATTTCGAGCGGGACGGCGATGTTTCCTGCGATTGTCCGCCACGGCAGAAGGGCGGCGGCTTGGAAGACGTAGCCATAGGCGCGGGACTGGCGGGCCTCTGTCGGTGTTTGACCGTTCACCGTGACCGTTCCGCCTGTTGGGGTTTCCAGATCGGCGA
>CAZXRG010000230.1:0-4872 GCA_964642935.1 uncultured Rhodobacterales bacterium
ACCGAAACATCCGCAAGCCGAGCGGCCACCAAAGAGGCCTCAACATCCACCTGATCTTTGAAACCAGCCGAAAGTGCTGCGATCTGCTCATCCGCCTGAGCGATCAATTTTGCCTCCAAAGCCCCAAGATCAACCGACAAGTCCCGCTTGGCAAAGAGCGCCAAAATCCGATCCACCGACCACGTCGTCACCCGCCCCAAAGCCGAGCGCGACGCATCGGTGATTTGCACATTGCGCAAATGAAACCGATTTGCCTCAAGATCAAGGAACGGCTCAGCCGTCACCCAAATCCGCCCGCTCACATTCGGCAACAACGCCTTCTTTGAGACAAACGCCAGATCAACCCCAACCAGAAGCTGATCCTGCCCGGGCGCGCCCAAAGTAACGCCTCCAAGCGTGATGCTCCCCGCGTCCTCCTCAAAGGGCTCGCTTAAAACCGCGTTCAGTTGCGCCTCCAACCAATCCCAGCCCAAAGACACCGGAACCGCCACCTGAAGATCAGCCGCCGCGTTCCCGTCCAAAACCGTCAATTGCGCAGGCAATTCGCCGCAAACCAGCGGCGCGGCACTCTGCTCGGACGTCACCGAAAGTTCCACAAACACCGACAGCGAAAACTCCAGAACATCGCCCAACACCTGCGGAGAGCCAGCCCCAACCCCCACAGGGCGCACCTCCACAAAAATCGCTCCGCCAGGCCCCTCCACCGGATAGCTGCCGCACATCTGCTCCCAATAGGGCCGCACGACGTTCTTAAGCGTGGCCGGATCAGACAGCCGCGCCCTCAGTTCGTCCAACAGCTTCCCGATCGCCGTATCCAAAGCAGGCTGCACATATTTGCCCACATCAATCCCGCCAAGACGGCCCAAAGGCAACTCCGCCCGCGCCATTCGCACCTGTGCCGACATCTCCGGCGTCACCGTCCAATCAGGGTGCAAACGCGGGGCCGCCGTTGTCATCACGTCGGCCGCAATATTCACCTGCCCTGACACGGGAACCCCGCCCACATTGAGCTGCCCCAAAAGATTGCCAATGCCCCCAGATGCCGTCACCTCGGCCTTGGCCCGCACCACGCCGCTCAGATCAGTGATAATCTCAAAAGCCGCGCCCTTTGGCTGCACCAGGATCGGCCCGCGCGACACCTCCCAGTTCAGACTGTCATTCACCACGTTTTTGGACTTGATCGGATCGTCCTCGACACCCGATAGGCTCTGGGGTGCCTGATTGGCCAAACCCGTCAAAGCCTCAAAACTGACCGAGACCGGCAGAACCAGCTTCATCCCCCCCGGCAAGGTCTCAAAGGCACCAACGGTGCCCATATCCGGACGATGAGCCTCGATCACCACCGCCTCAGGCGCGGAGCCACCAAAGAAACGCAGGCCCAAAAACCCAAGCCCGCCGATCAAAACGACGCCGATAATTCCCAGAAGTACCCGCATCGTTCTCTCCCCGTAGTGTCAGCCCTGCGCCACCATATCACGCAATTTGAATTTTTGTATCTTTCCCGTCGAGGTCTTTGGCAACTCGCACAACACAAAGGCCTTGGGCCGCTTGAAGCCTGCAAGATGCTGACGACAGAAACTATCCAGCTCCTCCGCACTCGCCTCCATGCCCGCCTTCAACTCAACACAAGCACAAGGCACCTCGCCCCATTTCTCGTCCGCCTTGGCCACCACAGCCGCCGCCGCCACCGCTGGATGGCGATACAAAACCCCCTCCAACTCAACAGAGGAGATATTCTCCCCGCCCGAAATAATCACATCCTTCAAGCGGTCCTTGATCTGAATATACCCCTGAGGATGCACCACAGCCGCGTCGCCGGACCAGAACCAACCGTCCTTAAAGGCCTCCTGCGTCGCCTCGGGGTTCTTATAGTACCCCGACATGACCGCATTCCCGCGCATGACAATCTCCCCTTGGGTCTCCCCGTCATGGGGCACCTCTTGGGTGGTCTCGCGATCCACCACAATGGTCCCTTCCATCATCGGGAAGGAGACACCTTGGCGCGCCTGCAAATCCGCCTGAGCGGAGGCATCCAGATCATCCCACTCCTCACGCCACACACATTGGGTGACATGCCCATAGGTCTCGGTCAGCCCGTAAACCTGCATGACCTTTAGCCCCATGGCACGGGTCTTCTCCAGAATGGCCGCAGGGGGCGGCGCACCTGCCGTGAACACATTGATGGGCGGATCAAAAGGCAGATCGGGCTTTTCATCGGCGTCCGTCAGCATCTGCAGCACAATGGGAGCGCCGCCGAAATGGGTCACCCCATGATCGGCAATGGCCTTGAAAATCAACGCAGGGGCCGGATCGCGGGTGAACACACAAGTGGCCGCCTGAATGGCCATGGCCCAAGGATGGTTCCAGCCGTTACAATGGAACATGGGCACCACAGAGAGATAAACCGGATGCATTGGCACTTCCCAAGCCGGAAGCGTGCCCATGGACATCAGGTAGGCACCCCGATGATGATAAACGACGCCCTTGGGCCGACCGGAGGTGCCAGAGGTATAATTCAGCGCAATCGGGTCCCATTCATCGCTCGGCATAACCTCATCCACGCGCGCACCAGAACTCGCCAGATCCTCATAATCCTCACCAAGGCGATCCTGCGCGATATCAACCACATCAATTACCGGAATATCACGCCCCAAAATCTCCAAGGCCGCACGGACCAGACCCGCATAGGCCGTATCAGCGATCAGCAATTTGCAATCGGAATGATCCAGAATATAGGCGACCGTTTCAGGCTCCAAACGCACGTTGATCGTGTTGAGAACGCCCCCCGACATGGGCACCGCGTAATGAACTTCCAGCATCTGCGGGATATTGGGGATGAGAACCGAAACCACATCACCCTTCCCGATCCCACGCGCTTGCAGACCAGCGGCAACCCCGTGACAACGGGTCAGAACCTCGCCCCAGCCGTAGTTGCGCTCGCCATACACAATGGCCGAGCGGTCAGGGAAGACGCCCGCCGTGCGGGTCAAAAACGAAATGGGCGATAAGGGCACATAATTGGCAGCCCCTTTTGCCAAAGCCTCAAAATTTTTGAGCATAACAACCCTCCCCGGTCTCAAACTCTCTTAAGCGACGCGCCCGTTTTGCCGGATCATCCATGCCGCTTTAAAGCTCTAGCAAGTTTTGAGGTTTCCTAGAAGTCTCGAATGCAGGAGCTTGATGAAATTCAGCCCTAAAAATATTCGGTCTGAGCGTATCGTTAACTTTTGAAACGCGCCAAAATGCGTCATATACGTTTCACGCGGAAATCATATGCAAATCATACGCGGTTTTTGGGCGGTTTTGGCTCGTTAACTATTGCGCCGCGATCGAGAAATCGCTGGGCATTTTGAACCCTTCGGGCACCCGCCCATGATCGGTCATAGCCGGAGGGATCGGACCACCCGTCGCCCAGTCCAACAGCTCCACCGTATGAACCACAGGCACCCCGATGGCGGAGCCTATTTGCATCATGCACCCGATGTTTCCAGCCGCAATCACTTGTGGAGAAAGGGCCTCCAAGTTATTGACTTTACGTGCTTTTAGCTGTTTTGAAATTTCAGGTTGCATCAAATTATAGGTGCCAGCGGAGCCACAACACAAATGGCTCTCCGCAGGCTCCACCACCTCAAAACCGGCGTTTTTCAGTAGCGTTTTGGGGTGCGCTTTGATCTGTTGCCCGTGTTGAAGCGAGCAAGCCGCATGATAGGCAATCCTTAACGGCGCGGGCGCTTGGCTTTTGGGCAGGTCCAGATCAATTAGAACCTCCGAAATATCCTTGGCAATCAAAGAGATACGCTTGGCGTCATCCGCCAAATCACTCCCTTCAAACATATGCCCGTAATCCTTAATGGTCGTGCCGCATCCAGAGGTATTTATGACAATCCCATCCAGCCCTTCGCCGTCCATTTCTGCGATCCAAGCCTTGATATTCTTCGCCGCAAACCCATGACTTTCTTGGGTTTTTCCCATGTGATGGGTGAGCGCTCCACAGCAACCAGCGCCCTTGGCCACCACCACTTCAACGCCCAAACGGGTCAAAAGCCGGATGGAGGCGTCGTTAATATCTGTATTCAGCGCCTTTTGCGCACATCCGGTCATCAAAGCGACCCTCTTGCGCCTTTTCCCCTCCGCCTCAAACACCTGAGCATCATCATTCCGGCTCACAGCAGGGATGTTCTTGGGTGCCATTTCCAGCATAGATCGCAGACGAGCATCAGGCACCAAGCCCTTGAAAGGACGCGCTATTTTCGCCCCTAACATAGCCAGTCGAAACCGCCCTGGATACGGAAGAACCTTGGCCAAAACCCAGCGCAACGCCCGATCATCCCAACGCCGCTTGTATCGCGCCTCAATATACTCCCGCGCATGATCCACCAGATGCATATAATGCACCCCCGACGGACAGGTGGTCATGCACGCCAGACAACTCAAACACCGATCAATATGCTTCACCGTTGCAGCATCGGGCGCACGATCGTTTTCCAGCATATCCTTAATCAGATAAATCCGCCCACGTGGGCTGTCCAACTCATCCCCAAGCACCTGATAGGTCGGACAAGTGGCCGTGCAAAAACCGCAATGAACACAGGATCTTAGCACCTTGTTCGATCGTGCAGTCGCGCTGTCTTTCAACTGTTCCGGCGTGAAATTGGTTTGCATAATCGAGCCTCTTTACGCCACCATCCGACCGGGATTTAACACCCCGGATGGATCGAATTTAGCCCGGATATTTGCGGATAGTTCAGCCAGTCTCGAAGGTTCCGGCTGAAATACCGAAACAGAGGCCCGATACGCCTCAGACCCGCGAACCAAAGTCGCATGCCCCCCGACACCCGCAACAATCTCCCGAACCATCACAGCCGCCCCATC
>CAZXRG010000231.1:0-4834 GCA_964642935.1 uncultured Rhodobacterales bacterium
TCTAATCCATTTGTGGGACGCAACATGAGCGCAGCTCATGACAAAACCCAAAAAAACCCTCACAACAATTTGCGAGTTGCCCTAAGGTAAATTCTCGACAATCACTTCAAGCCAGATAAACTTGACCAAGACGTCAACTAAATCACCAAAAAATGGCGCACCCGGGAGAGAAAGAATATGACCATCCAACTCCATTGTTTCGGTGAAAGCGGCAACGCCTATAAAGCGGCCCTCACCCTCGAACTTGCGGGGCTTACTTGGGAACCCGTTAAAGTCGATTTCTTCTCCGGCACCACCCGTGATCCCAATTGGCGCAATGAAAACAACGTCATGGGCGAAGCCCCCGTCCTGATCGACGGCGATTTTTCCCTCACCCAATCCGGCGCAATCCAGCAATGGGTGGTGGACAAAACCGGCAAGCTCGGCGGAACACCAGAGGACAAATACGAAGTCCTGCGCTGGATCCTCTGGGACAACCACAAAATGTCCTCCCAAACCGGCGTGACCCGCTTTTTGATGAACTTCCTGCCGGAAAAGAACCGAAATCCGGACGTGATCACCTTCATGCAAGGCCGCTGCAAAGCCGCTTTCGACGTTCTAAACACCCACCTTGAAGGACGCGACTGGATCATCGGCGAGGACATCACTACCGCCGACATCGCCAATTGCAGCTACCTCTACTACCCCGAACCCTTCGGATTTGACCGCACGGATTGGCCCAACATCGACCGCTGGCTGACCAACATCTCAAACACAAAGGGCTGGAAACACCCCTACGACCTGATGCCCGGCTCCCCGGCGGATCGCGCATGATCGCAGCAATCCTCCTCTTTTCCACAGGCACCATGGGCACCGCTACCATCGCCCTATCCCGCGCCATGGCCCGCACACCCGATCCAACCGCGCCCTTTCCAAAACCGCTCAACATGCTCCTCACCGGAGCCATGGGATGGAGCACAATCATCCTAACCGCCCTCACCTCGATCGTGCGCTTCGGTGTGGTCAAACCAGCCCTGGCAGCTTTGGCCCTCCTCGCCCTCCACCGCCTCATTGCCACCATCGATCTGGTCCCATTTTACCGCTTCGCCTTGGCGATTGGCCTTACAACTCTTATCTCTACCATATTGGTGACATCTCAAAATCTGCTCGTCAGGAGTTCCTTATGACTGAAGCCTATATTTACGACTCCATCCGCACCCCGCGCGGGAAAGGCCGCAAGGACGGCAGCCTGCATGAGGTCACAGCCGTTCGCCTCTCCGCTGAAACGCTCAACACGCTCAAATCCCGCAATAATCTCGACACCAAACAGGTCGAGGACGTGGTCTGGGGCAATGCCACACAAGTGGCCGAACAAGGCGGATGCCTTGCCCGCTCAGCCGTCCTTTACTCCGAGTTTGACCAAAGCGCGCCCGGCCTCTCCATCAACCGCTTTTGCGCATCCGGCATGGAGGCCGTCAACCTCGCCTCCAACCAAATCAAAGGCGGAGCCGGTGAGGCCTACGTCGCAGGCGGTGTCGAGATGATGAGCCGCGTCCCCATGGGATCCGACGGAGCCGCCATCGCCGTGGACCCCTACCTCGCCATGAAAACCTATTTCGTCCCCCAAGGCATCTCCGCGGATATCATAGCCACCGAATACGGCTTTTCCCGCGATGACGTGGATACTTACGCGGTGGAATCCCAAAAACGCGCCAAAGCCGCTTGGGATGACAAGCGCTTTGATAAATCCGTGATCAAGATCAAAGACCAGAACGGCATCGACATACTGGATCGCGACGAATACATGCGCCCTGAAACAGACATGCAAACCTTGGGCGGCCTCAACCCCGCCTTCCAGCAAATGGGTGAGATCATGCCCGGCTTTGACGCCGTGGCCATGCTGAAATACCCGCATCTGGAAAAGATCAACCACGTCCATCACGCGGGCAATTCCTCTGGCATCGTGGATGGTGCGGCTGCCCTCCTGATCGGCTCCAAAGAGTTCGGCGAGAAAAACGATCTGAAGCCGCGCGCGCGCATCAAAGCCACCGCGAAAATCGGCACCGACCCAACCATCATGCTCACTGGCCCCGTGCCGGTGACCGAGAAAATCCTCGCAGATTCCGGCATGTCCATCAAAGACATCGACCTGTTCGAGGTCAATGAAGCCTTCGCCTCGGTCGTCCTGCGCTTCATGCAAGCCTTTGACGTGGACCATTCCGACATCAACGTGAACGGAGGCTCCATCGCCATGGGCCACCCCCTTGGCGCCACCGGAGCCATGATCATCGGCACCGCACTCGACGAGCTGGAACGCTCGGGCAAAGGCACCGCTCTGGCCACGCTCTGCGTTGCCTCCGGCATGGGAGCCGCCACAATCATCGAGCGCCTTTGATGTCCAAACTCAACCTCTCCGACGCGCCCGTCAAAACAGGCTCGATCTATCCTGAGCCTTTCAACAGTCAGATGAAGGGCCGTTCTTCCCTGCGTCTTGGCGATCTGGGCGGGCTCACCCAATTCGGCGCAAACATGGTCATTCTGGACCCTGGAGCCAAATCCTCCCTGCGCCATTGGCATGAACAGGAAGACGAGTTCATTATGGTCACCCAAGGAACCTGCACCCTGATCGACGACACTGGCGAAACGGACCTGAGCGTCGGAGACTGCGCCGCATTCCCCGCCAACACCCCAAACGCCCATCACTTCATCAACAAGACCGAGCAAGAGGCCCGCTTCCTCGTCATCGGCACAAGAGGCCCCTCCGAGGTGGCCCATTACCCTGACAACGACATGAAAGTGACCGTCGCAAACGGCGGCTTCAGCTTCACCAAACCCAACGGAGATCCCCTATGAGCGATTTCACCTATGACGTAGACAAAGACGGCATCGCCGTTGTCACTTGGGATTGCAAAGGCAAATCCATGAACGTGCTCACCCGCGAGGCCTATGCGGTCATCGACGGGTTTGCAGATCAAATGATCGCCGATGATGCGGTCAAAGGCATGGTCATCACCTCGGCCAAAAAGGACTTCGCAGGAGGCATGGACCTCAACGTGCTGGCCTCCTTGCGCGAAGAAGGCGGGGACAATCCAGCCGAGCAAATCTTCAACTTCACCATGGGCGGCCATGCCATTCTGCGCAAGATCGAGCGCGCGGGCATGGATCCAAAAACCAACAAAGGCGGCAAACCGGTCGTCTGCGCCATTCCGGGCACCTGTGCAGGCATCGGCACCGAGATCGCTTTGGCCTGCCACCACCGCATCATGGCCGATGGCAAAGGTAAGATCGGCCTGCCCGAAATTCTGGTCGGCCTCTTCCCCGGCGGCGGCGGCACCACCCGTTTCAGTCGCATGGTTGGCGCGATGAACGCATCCCCCGTCCTGTTAGAGGGCAAAATGCTGGCCCCTGCCAAGGCCAAATCCGCAGGCCTCATCGACGATGTGGTCCCAGCCGAAGACCTGCTGGCCAAAGCCAAGGAATGGGTTCTAAACGCCACGGACAAAGACATCGTCAAACCATGGGATGAAAAGGGCTACAAAATGCCCGGAGGTGCACCCTACCACCCCGCCGGTTTCATGACCTTCGTGGGGGCTTCGGCCATGGTCCACGGGAAAACCCAAGGGGTCTATCCAGCCGCCAAAGCCATGCTCTCGGCCATCTATGAAGGCGCACTCGTCCCCTTTGACGACGCCATCCGCATTGAGGCCCGCTGGTTCACCAAAATCATCATGGACCCAACCTCAAGTGCCATGATCCGCTCGCTTTTCATCAACAAACAGGCTCTCGAAAAAGGCGCCGTGCGCCCCGATGTGGCTGATGAGACGGTCAAGAAAGTCGGCATCCTGGGCGCTGGCATGATGGGGGCTGGCATCGCCTATGTCTCCGCCATGGCGGGCATCGAGGTCGTCCTCGTTGATCGCGACCAAGAGGCCGCTGACAAAGGCAAGTCCCACGTCGATGACATTCTCACCGAAGGGATCAAACGCAAAAAGACCACCGAAGAAAAGAAGGCCAAAATCCTCGAACTGGTCAACGCCACGCCCGATTACGACCAGCTTAAGGGCTGCGATCTGATCGTTGAGGCAGTCTTTGAGGACCCGAAGATCAAGGCCGAGGTCACCAAGAAAACCGAAGCGGTGATCCCCAAGGACGCGATCTTCGCCACCAACACCTCGACCCTACCGATCACCGATCTCGCCAAGGCAAGCGCGCGCCCAGAGCAATTCATCGGTATTCACTTCTTCTCCCCCGTGCATAAAATGATGCTGGTGGAGATCATCAAAGGCAAAGAAACAGGCGACCGCGCCGTGGCCAAAGCGCTCGATTTCGTGCGCCAAATCCGCAAAACACCCATCGTGGTCAATGATGCCCGCTTCTTCTACGCCAACCGCTGCATCATCCCCTACATCAACGAGGGCGTGATGATGGTGGCCGAAGGCGTCGAACCAGCCCTCATCGAAAACGCCGCCAAACAGCTCGGCATGCCCCTTGGCCCGCTCCAACTCAACGACGAAACCTCCATTGATCTGGGCGTCAAAATCGCCAAGGCCACGAAAGAGGCTATGGGCAACGCATACCCTAAATCCGCCGCCGTGGCCGATGAGGTCCTGTTCAAGCTGTTTGACGAAGGCCGCTTGGGCCGGAAATCCAAGTCCGGCTACTATGATTACAACGAAAAGGGCAAACGCACCGGCCTCTGGGGCGGTCTGCGCGACAATTGGGAGCCCATGGAAGATCAACCGGACGTCAGTGAAGTCCAACACCGCCTCGCCATGGCGCAAGTCCTGGAAGCGGTCAAAGCCCTTGAGGAAAACGTGCTCTTGGACATCCGCGAAGGCGATGTGGGCGCGATCCT
>CAZXRG010000232.1:0-4799 GCA_964642935.1 uncultured Rhodobacterales bacterium
ATGTGCAATATGTATCTCCAAGATCGCCACGCGGCGCGGACGCCTCGCGGGCGCGGTGTGACGCTGGTGCATGAGATGAAGGCGCGTGGCATCAAGGTTAGCTTTGCCTCCGACAATACCCGCGATCCCTTCTACGCTTATGGCGATATGGATATGCTTGAGGTCATGCGCCAAGCCACGCGGATTGCGCATCTGGATCATTCCGATCCCGATTGGCCCAACAGTTTTGCAGCGACGCCTGCGGAGGTTTGCGGCTTTGCACCTGCGCAACTTAGCGACGGATCACCAGCCGATATGGTGGTGTTCAACGCCCGCAACTGGAGCGAGCTGTTTTCCCGTCCGCAAATGGACCGGATCGTGTTGCGTAAAGGTGCAGTGATTGACCGGACCCTGCCCAGCTATTCAGAACTTGACCCTTTGTTTGAGGTAAACACATGACCCTGTCCGATAACGTGCAAGCCGCCAAAGAGGCGCTCTCGCATTTGGATGTTGAGACCAAAGATATCGCCATTCAAAGCGCCTCGCGTGACTTCTTCTGGTATTCGCCCGTTCTCAAAAAACGCATGGACCATTTGGTCGCGGATTTCGTGGTGCGCCCGCGCAATGAGGCGGAGATCATCGAGATTTTGAAGGTCTGTTACGCCCATGACGTGCCTGTTACCACGCGCGGTGCGGGAACCGGAAACTACGGTCAGGCCATGCCCATGCGCGGGGGGTGCGTCATGCACCTTCGCCATATGGATAAGGTCACCCATTGTGAGCCGGGCCGTGTGATTGTGGAGCCTGGATGTCTTCTCAAAGACGTTGACGCCCATTGTATCGAAGCCTGCGGGCACGAGCTACGCATGTTCTCCTCCACTTGGGCGACCGCGACTGTAGGGGGCTTTATTGCAGGTGGCTCTGGTGGTGTCGGCTCTGTCACTTGGGGCTCCCTCAGGGAGCTGGGCAATATCATCCGCCTGCGTGTGGTTACCATGGAGGAAGAGCCCCGCGTGCTCGAATTTACAGGCGAGGAGCTGGCGCGGGTCAGCCATGCCTATGGCACCAACGGTATCATTACCGAACTCGAATTGCCCCTTGCGCCCGCCTATGATTGGACTGGCTGTTTTGTGGCTGCCAAGGACTTTGATCGCGCCATGGCCTGTGCAGAACAGCTTGCCAATGAAAACGGGATTCTCCTCAAGATCGCATCGGTCTATGAGGCGCCAACGGCCAAGGAATATTTCCAGCGCGTCGCCCCTTATGTGGAAGATGACGACCATCTGATCGGCCTGATGGTGGCCCCTCAGAGCATGGAAGGTTTCCTTACATGGATGGGTCGCAATACGGACCTCAAGCTGATCTATCGCTCGGACGATAATGATTGGGCGCGCACGCCCGGGCACATCTTTGAGTACGGTTGGAACCATACCACATTGAGGGCGTTGAAGGTTGATCCCTCGATCACCTACTTGCAGGTTCGCTACGGCTTTCCTGATCACTTCAGGCTGGTCAATGAAATGCGCGAGGCTTTCCCAGATGAGTTGATCCAGCATCTTGAGGCGATCCGTATGGATGGCGGTAAGGTCGGTTTTGCGGGGCTGACACTTGTGAAATTCACCACGGAAGAGCGGTTGGACGAGATCGTGAAGGCCCATGAAGACGCAGGCGCTTTGGTCTTCAATCCCCATCGCTATACGCTTGAAGAGGGAGGGCGGCAGCACGCTGATCCGACCCAGCTTTCGTTCAAGAAAGAGGCGGACCCCAAGGGCTTGCTCAATCCGGGCAAGATGATCGCTTGGGATGATCCTGATTGGGATTATGCCACCATGTATGCCTATCCCGAAATGGATAAGGCGCCGGAAGAGGCCTGATGAAGACCCTTGTTCTATACGCTCATCCCTGTTCGGAAAGCTTCAATTCGGCTGTGCATGAGACGGTCGTTGAAAGCCTCAAAGCGCGGGGCTGTGAGGTGGATGATTGTGATCTGAACGCCGAAGGGTTTTCGCCGGTTCTGACCGAGGCGGAGCGTCGCGGCTATCATGACATTCCCGACAATATCGCACCTGTTGCGGAGTATGTGGCACGCCTCCAAGCGGCAGAGGCTCTGGTAATGGTGTTTCCGGTTTGGAACTTCGGCTATCCCGCAATCCTCAAAGGCTTTCTTGATCGGGTGTTCTTGCCCGACGTTAGCTTCCGCCTTCAGGACGGCACTGTGAAACCGGGGCTTACAAACATCAAACGGCTGGCGGCCTGTACGACCTATGGTGGCTCTCGCATGCGGGCGATGATGAACGGTGATCCACCGCGCCGCTGCGTGACCCGCGCGGTGCGCTATGCCTGTGGCTGGCCCAAAACCCGCTATATCCCGCTTTATGATATGAACAATAACACATCAGAGGTGCTTGAGCGCCATTTGGCCCGTGTTGCCTCAGAAATGCAGCGGCTCTGATGCGCATACTGATCGTTTACGCCCATCCCCGTGCCGGAAGCTTTAACGAAGCGATCAAAGATGTTGTGGTTGGCAAAGCGCGGCAATCCGGGGCGGACCTGCGTGTGATCGACCTTTACGGCGAGGCTTTTGATCCGGTGTTGAGCCCAGAGGAACATGCAGATTACGAAGACTTATCCGTCAATCAAGCCCGTGTTCAGGCCCAATGCGAGGCCATCAAGTGGTGCGACACGCTCATCTTCGTCTATCCCACATGGTGGTACGGCCTGCCCGCCATTCTAAAAGGCTGGCTTGATCGCGTCCTCTTGCCCGGACAGGCGTTTCACCTGCCCACATCCGATGGCGGGGACATCAAACCGGGCCTCACCCACATCACGCGGCTCGCGGTGTTTACCACCTGCGGGGCCAGTTGGTGGCTCACTCAAACGATTGGAGCCCCCGGGAAACGTACCATCCTGCGTGGGCTTCGGCTTTTGTGCGCCAAAAGATGCAAAACGGCGTTCGCAGCGCATTATTCCATTGATAGCTCGACCCAAAGCAGTCGGGCCGCGCATCTCACACGGGTTTCAAACACGCTCGACAGGTTTTTGAATGGATAAGCACATGATCCCGCTCTTGGACTGGTCTGAGGCGAGCAGCCAGCCGAGCCTTTTCGCACAGCAATTGGGCGAGGTTTGTCGGACGCACGGGTTTTTCCTGCTCAAAAATCACTCCGTCGCGCCCGCACTTGTCGAGGCGACCTTCGCCCAAGCGGACGCATTTTTTGCGCTACCGGACGCTGACAAAGAAAAGCTCGCGATTTCTTTGAGCCCCCATAATCGGGGGTGGGCGGCCATGGGTAGCGAAAAGCTCGATGAAGCCTCCGAGCGTCCTGACCAAAAACAGGCCTTTAATGTGGGTCTGGACCTCGCAACAGACCATCCGGAAGTCCGCGCAGGCGCTCCATTTCGGGGTGTGAACCTTTGGCCTGACCTGCCTGAGTTTCGCGAGGCCGTGCTGGCTTACTTTGATGCCGTCTGGAAGCTTGGCGTTGCGCTTCATGAGCCGCTGGCAAAAGACCTTGGACTTGCTCCAGACTATTTTGAGCCCCATTTCAACGCCCCAATGGCGACCCTGCGTCTGTTGAGCTATCCTGCAGGCGATGGTGCGGAAGGGGACATCGGAGCCGGAGCCCATACGGATTACGGGTCCCTCACGCTCCTTGCCACAGACGGGGTCACCGGCCTGCAAGTGCGCCCGCGTGGGCAAGACTGGATAAATGTCCCCCATCACGAGGGGGCCTTTATCGTCAATATCGGCGATTGCCTGATGCGCTGGACCAACAACATATATGCCTCCACGCCCCACCGCGTTCTGCCCCCGCCAAGGGCGAGGCGCTCCATTGCCTTTTTCCTCGACCCGAACCCTGATAGTCTGATCTCTGCGCTGCCGGGCACGGGGGAGCCGCTTTACGCGCCCATAACAGCCTCGGACTATTTGCGCTCGCGGCTTGATGCGACCTATCTTCAAGGAGACACATGATGAGACGTCTTGACTGGGCGGACCGACGGGCTCCGGAGTTTGAGAATATCGACCCGTTGAGCGCCATTGCCATTTTGCCAACGGCCGCCATTGAACAACATGGGCCCCATCTGCCCGTTGGGACGGATACGATGATCATGAACGGTATGCTCGACGCCTTTCGCGAAGCCTGCCCGGATGATCTTGATCCTTGGATTTTACCGGTTCAGGCGGTTGGCAAATCCAACGAGCATCTTTGGGCGAAGGGCACTTTAACTCTATCTGCGGCAACCGCGCTCACTGCATGGACAGAGATCGGTCTATCGGTCGCCCGTGCGGGCTTCAAAAAGATCGTGATTATCAACAGCCATGGCGGCAATCTCGACCTGATCTCGATCCTGTCACGAGAGTTGCGGGTGCAGGCGGGAATGCTTGCCGTCAAATGCCAATGGGGGAATTTCGGTCACCCTGAGGGGATGTATAGCGACCATGAAAAGAAATTTGGCATTCATGGGGGTGATGTTGAAACCTCGCTCATGCTGGAGTTCCGCCCTGAGTGTGTGGACATGAGCAAGGCCAAGAATTTCGTCTCGAGTGCCGAAACTGACCTGATCTCCCCAATCGGTCCCATCAGTCGGGGCTGGATCGCCTCTGATCTCAGTCCCGATGGCACGGTGGGGGATGCATCCGTCGCCACGGCCGAGAAAGGCGCTCAAACGACGCAACATCAGGTGTCCGGTTTTATCGATCTGCTCAGGCAGGTGCAGCAAATGCCGCCTCCAACCGCGCCTTCGCAGATTTGATATCAATCCGCCATTGCTTTGGTTCAAAGTTTGATGTTCTCTAGCGCCATGCCAGCACTTATTTC
>CAZXRG010000233.1:0-4777 GCA_964642935.1 uncultured Rhodobacterales bacterium
TCAGCCCTGCCGGGTCGGAAACACGGCAGTCGGATCGTAGCTCTCAAAGCTCGACAAATATTGCGCGTTGCACTCGGTTTGCCAGTGGGAGCCTTGCACAACTGCGCTCACGACCGGATAGGTCTCGCGCAGGTCGAGCACCCGTTTGGTGTCTTCAACGGCGATTGCAACCAGACCTGCAACAATGCCCTCTTGTTGTTGAACCAGCGCAATAGCGCCCTCCATAGTGCCTCCCGTCTCGATCCATTGATCCACCAGCAACACCCGCGTCTTGGGCGCAAAGGCGGGCTTTCGCATTTCCATGTCTTGCGTGCGTCCCGAGTAATTCGTGAAGGTCGAACTGTCCGTATCAACGCAAAGCTTGCCTGCCTTTCGGATCGGTAAAAACCCTTTCCCATGGCGTGCGGCCAGAGCGGCGCCGAGCACAAACCCCATGGCGTCCAACCCGCCAACCACGTCAAACTCCACGCCCTTCAAATCCGCAGAAAGATCATCAAGCAGGTCCGAAAAAGCCCGCTCGTTGATGTAGATGGACGTGGGGTCGAGCCATGCAAACTTCTCCCCCTTAGTGTTGGGAGACATGAGGTTGAGATACCAGCGGTCGTCTCTTGGGCCTTTATCTGCGGTATCGATCATGGGGTTTGCTCCGTTTGAAACTGCTCTGTGACTTTGATCAACTGCGCCAAGCGCTTTGGGTCAATGTCGTAAAAATTGTCAGGGTAATTGATGCCCGTGGCGACCATGAAGCAATCCACGTCCTTATATCGCTCAGCATTTTCAGGGCTGATCCCGGACGCCAATGCCAGTGGAGCCTCTCCGATGGCTTCTCTGAACGTGGCGATTTTGGCGTCATCGGCCTCATGGCCCGTGGCTAGGCCGGAGGTTGTGACCACATCCATCCAGTCCCGCGCAATCGCAGCAGACGCTCCGTAATCCGCCTCCGCCACAGGGCGTTGTTTCTTAAAGGCGGTCCCGCCGAAATAAAGCCCGCTCCAGTCGCCGCGCGCCGCTTGGATCGCACGCGCCTCAACTTGATCCGCTACCCGTTCGTCAATGCGCGCATCATCAGCCCAATAGGCATCAACGCGACACCCGTCAGCCTCAAGGTCGTTCAGCTTTGGGAACGCATCCAAACCCGTCACAGCCAAGAAGTTCACACCCATCCAGAAATCAGGGCGGGCCGCGCGAACGCCACGCAGGATCTCCAAAAACGGAGGCACCCCGAAATCATGGTTGATCAGGAAGCACCCTTGCGCCCCTTCACCCAAAGCCACGTCGATATTGCGCAGGGTGCGCTCGGTCTCAAGGACATGGATCACAGGCAATACAACCGGACCGCGAACTCCGAAGCTGGCGTTGAACTCACTTCGGTTCATTTGCCACGGCCTCTGGCTAATATTTGTGCATTTTGGGTGTTTTGGGTCATATTTGCTCAGATCGCTGGAGATTCGCCTCGCTAACAGCATTGGGCAATCCCTAAGCTCGTCAATGACAATAATTGAATTGGGAAATGGGGACGATAAGATGACTGACACGCGCAAAAGCAAAGGCTCGCTGGTTCAAACCAAACGGAGTTTTCTCAAAACAGGAGCGGCCTCGATCGTTCTGTCCACTCCATTTGTGAACCGTGCTTGGGCCCAAACCGTCGAGCTGACGATGCTGGGCTGGTACGGCACCGCTGAGCCTGACATGATCGGCGCTTTTGAAGAGGCCAATAACGTCAAATTCGTCCCAAAGTATTACTCCGGTGGCGACAATATGCTGGCCGCTCTTGCCCAGAACCCTCCGGGCACATTCGACATCATCCACACGGATGCGGAATACGCCAAACTTCTGGTCGCCAGCGATCTGGTCATGGAGTTGAACCCTGAAGATTACGCCATGGACGACCTGCTGCATGACGACTTCAAGTCCTTCGCAGGTCACTGGGGGCCAAACGGTGAGCTTTACTCCCTGATCACCCGCTTTGGTCATCTGGGTGTGTCGTACAATACGGATGTGATGACCGCTGAAGAAGCCTCAACTTACGATGCCTTCTGGTCGCCAAAACTCACAGGCAAGCTCGGCCATTTTGACTGGCACCTGCCGTCCATGGGCCAGATGAGCCTGCTGATGGGCAATGCCTCTCCCTTTGATATCGACGAAGCAGCTTGGAAGGCGGTTCAGGAAAAGACGCTCTCCCTTAAGCCACAGGTTGGTGGCTACTTCGACTTTGGCGGCACATTTGCGGGCCTCAAGAACGGTGAGATGTTGGCCATGTGCGGCATTGGCGATTGGGTCACAGGTATCCTTGAGCGCGACGGCGCGCCAGTCTCCTCGGTCGTACCAAAAGAGGGCGGCATCCAGTGGACGGAGAGTTACTCTATCGCCAAGACCTCCGAGAAGAAGGAAATGGCGCTCAAATATCTCGCCTACACAATGTCGCCGGAAGGTCAGGTTAAAACCGCCCAGATGCTCGGCTATCCGGGCCACTGCGTGACCAAAGCGGGCCGTGCCTTGCTCAATGAGGTTGATGCAGGTGAAGCCAAGCGCTCCGGTCAGGTTGACGGTGATCTGCGCGATCCGATTGCGCTGATCAATGACGGGCGCATCCACTATCGCGACATTCCGGTGCAGCAGTCCCTCGAAGACTGGAATGACTTCTGGTCGGAATATAAGAACGCCTGATGTCTATCTCTATTGGGCGGAGCATGTAGATGCCCCGCCCGAACGCCTATGCGCTGACCTTTAGACTGCCGATCATCATCTGGCAGGCGATCTTCTTTATCGGACCGCTGGTTTTCGTCGTGGCCATGTCGTTTTTCGTGGTGAAAAACTACCAGATGGTCGAGACGTTCGAGCTGACCAGCTGGACTAAAATGCTATCGCGTGACTACGTTTGGGACAGCTATCGCTACACGCTGATCATGGCGACGAGCGCGGCTGTGTTATCCTCCCTGATCGCCTTTCCGACCGCCTATTTTCTGGCCTTTATGACCACCCCGCGCATCCGGAATATCCTCGTGTTCCTGCTGATCATCCCGTTTTTCACCAGCTACTTGGTGCGCACATTCTCATGGTATGTGATCCTCGCGGAATCCGGTGTGCTCAACGGCGGGCTAGGGGCGTTGGGGCTTGGTCCCTATAAGCTCTTGAACACCGCCTTTGGAACGCTTGTGGGGTATCTCACATTCACGCTCCCACTGGTTCTGATCCTACAGACCGTGACACTCGCCAATATCGACGAGCGCCTCATTCAGGCGGCCCGCAACCTCGGCTCTTCCCCCATGCGCACCATATGGTCAGTTATCCTGCCTGCGGGAAAAGCAGGGCTGGTGATCGCCGCGCTCTTTGCCTTCATCCTCTCATTCGGAGACTTTGTGGCCCCTTATTACCTAGGCGGCTCCAAACCCCCGACCTTGCCGATCCTGATCATCGACACCACCAAAGCCGGCCAGCAATGGCCCCGCGCCGCCGTGGTTGCGGTCATGATGATGGTGACCCTCTTTGTCATCGCATTCTCCGCCATCATGTTCGCCTATTCCAAGCGGAGCAGCCGATGACGCGCGGGGCAACTCTTTGGGCCATGCGCCTCTATCTGGCACTGGTCATCGCGTTTATATTCCTGCCCATCGTGGTGAGCCTGCTGTTCTCCTTCAACGCCGATCGCTTCCCGACGCTACCCTTGGGCGGCTTTACCACCCATTGGTACGAGACCATCTTTGCGGACCCGGATTTCTGGAAAGCCGCACGCACCAGCGCCATTGTCTCGATCACGACAGCCATCCTCGCGACCTTCCTCGGGTTCTGCACAGCCTATACGGATTTCCGCTATAATTTCCGCGGGAAGAGCCTGTTTCTAGCGATCATTCTTCTCCCACCCACAATCCCTCTGATCATCATCGCACTGGCCATGCTGGCGTGGTTTTCCAAACTGGGCATGTCAGGGCGCGTCCTTACAATCATCGCCGCCCATACAGTCCTCACAGCCCCCTTCGCCATGGCCGTGATCCGTTTGCGCCTCAACCAGATCGACGAGAGCCTTGAGGCGGCCGCGTGGAACCTGGGGGCCAGCGAATGGAGAGCCATGCGCGAGGTGATTATCCCGTTTTGCAAACCCGCGATCCTATCTTCGCTGTTCCTCACGGCGGCTGTCTCCTTTGACGAATTCACGGTGGCGTGGTTCGTCTCCGGCCTCAACAAAACCCTGCCGGTGCATATCCTAGAGATCGTGCAAGGCACCATCGACCCGCAGGTCAACGCCATTGGAACACTCGTCTTTGGCATCTCGATTTCACTTATGATTGTCGCCCAAGCGGTGGTCTTTTTCAGACTGAACAGGAGCAGGTCGTGACGGAACCTTTGGTGGTGCTTGAAGGCGTGGAAAAACGCTTCGACGATTTTGTCGCTGTGAAAGGCGCGAACCTGGAGATCGGGGCCGGAGAGTTCGTCGCTATCATGGGGCCGTCAGGTTGCGGGAAAACCACGACCTTGCGGATGCTTGCGGGCATGGATAGCCCCACGGAAGGCACCATCTCCATCGCAGGGCAGGTCATGAACGACGTGCCCGCCCATCAGCGCGACACGCCCATGGTCTGGCAAAGCCTCGCTCTGTTTCCGTTCCTGAATGCTCGCGAAAACGTCGAGTTTGGCCTCAAGATGCGCGGCATTGCAGCAGATGAACGCCGCAAACGCGCTATGACATGGCTTGAGCGCATGGAAATCGCCGAGTTCGCCGAGCGAAATGTCGAAACACTCTCAGGCGGTCAAAAACAACGTGTCGCACTGGCACGAGCCT
>CAZXRG010000234.1:0-4772 GCA_964642935.1 uncultured Rhodobacterales bacterium
CCACCCTTCTCCCAAGGCGGAACAGGGCTCATCATATCCACCAGAAAATCGATGAACGCGCGAATTTTGGGCGGCAGGTTCCGGCGATCCGCATAAGAAAGCACAATGTTGCTGTCTTCCTGCTCATAGCCTTCCAGCAGATGCACTAACCGACCCTCGCGAATGTCCTGATTGACCAGATAATTCGAAATCCGCGAAATCCCCATGCCCGCCTTTGTGGCATGATAAACCGCATCCGCCGAGTTGGCCTCAAACGTGTGTATAGCACCCTTGGGCACCCAATCGTTCCATCCCGAAACCGTGGATAGTCGCAAACAGCAATGTCCGCTCAAATCCTCCACCGAGCGGGGCACCCCCGTCCGCGCCAAATACTCCGGAGAGGCGACCAGAACACGCGTGTTCTTCGCCAGTTTGCGCGAGATTACCGTCTGCTCCAAAACCTGCTCTGAAAACCGGATCGCAATATCCGCCCCGTCAGAGGTCAGGTTCACGATCTTATCAGTGAGCACCAATGACAACTCCACATCAGGGAACTGCTTGGAAAAGGCAGGTAGAAGCGGGATCAACTGGCTCTTGCCAAACGCAACCGTGCAAACGACCCGCAAAATACCTGTCGGATGATCACTCATTTCGTTCAATAAATCGCGTGCTTGGGCCACTTCATCGGCCACCAGTTTGCATCTTTTGTAAAATTGAGCACCATCTTCCGTCAAAGAAACACCCCGTCCCGTGCGCGACAACAGGCGAATCGACAGGCGATCTTCCAGATGTTTGATCTGTCGAGACACCGCGGAGGGCGTCTGATCCGCCAAACGGGCCGCTGCGGAAAAACTCTTTTCTTCCACGACCTTGGCGAAAAGTATCATCTGGCTGGACAGTTCCATTACTCTACCTGCTTTGCGCTGGGTGCAAACCCGCTATTACATTTATCGGACTAGTATTAAGACTAAAGTAGCTTATTTTGTGCATTGCAACAGCGAGATTATCGCAGCGCAACGCAAAGTAAAGGATTAACATTATGGCAATGAATTCCCTAGCACTCGGCAAACCCGGTCTTGAGATCACAATCTCGGAGACTCTGCGCAACGTAACCCGCAAGTTGCGCAAACGGTCTGCTTGGAAAAAGACATATACGACGACTTTTCAAGAACTTAAGAGACTCTCAGACCGCGACCTAAGCGATTTGGGCATGGCTCGGACAGACATTCATCGGATCGCAAAAGACGCGGCAAATGACACAATAGGTGCGTTATGAGTATTACACACGCTTCCCACGAAGCCAGTTCCCTTCACCCTGAAGGTGGCTTCCTGTTCGCAACTGCAAAATACTGCAAAGCGGCTGTGAAACGCGTGCAATTGGCCCGCATGACCTCTGTGCTTCACGAGTTCTCAGACAACCAGTTAGAAGAGATGGGGGTTGCGCGATGCGACATCCCCAAACATGCGGCGCACCTCCTTCAACAGGATTGAGTGTGTACGTTGCGCCGTCGATAGTTTGCGGCTTCCCGGCGGCGCAAAACTTCTAAATCACTGGCAGAAAGGCCGACCCAGATTAGACGTATCCACATGGAAATGATCGCGGTGAAACCGATCTGACCCAGGCCCCAGCACCACTCCGAACCGCCCACAGGCCGCCTCGCGCATCTCCGCCAGAGCCTGCCCTTTTTCGCCAACACCCCAATCGCGCAACACCGAAATCTCCGAGCCATCGCTCAAGCCAAACCCCGCGATATCAATCGCGTTTCCCTTACCATGTTCAGAGACAGGCGCACCGGGCTGATTGTTCCGCGTCCGGCAGGTGTAATGGGCCACCACGCGAAGGCTTTCAAGCCGCGCATCCAGATCAGCAACCGCAGGCTTCACACCGCGACGCACCCATTCATCCAAAGCCCGCGCCGTTTTGCAATTCACCAGAGGCTTCGCGCTCAAACGCACCCCCGCCACCTCATGCAATCGCGCCGGATACTTCATGCCACATTGCCGACTAACAGGCGATGAGACCCGCTTTTCCGCCACCCCGATGATCGAGGAGGAGCCGCAAAGAGCCCCCAATTCGCCAATCTCACCAGCCCGCTCTCCCCCGCCACCGCAGGTCATCAACATTAACGCCGAGAGAGCCAGCTTTAGCTTCATGCATCGCCCTTTTTGGGAGGCACACGCCCAAAGTCCGGCGCATCCACATCCTGTCCGGCCTCAAGGATACCGCGCCGGATATCCCGCGTGCGGGTGAAATAATCAAACAGCAAATCCCCGTCCTCGGTCCGAATGGCCCGTTGCAACGCGAACAGCTCTTCCGTGAAACGCCCCAAAATCTCAAGGGTCGCTTCCTTATTGTTCAGAAACACATCCCGCCACATGGTCGGATCAGAGGCCGCAATCCGCGTGAAATCCCGAAATCCGGCCGCCGAAAAATTCACCACTTCCGAGTTGGTCACCCGACTGAGATCATCGGCCACCCCCACCATCGTAAACGCAATAAGATGGGGCGCATGAGAGGTCACCGCCAGCACCAGATCGTGATGCTCCGGCTCCATCTGCTCCACATTCGAGCCGAGATCGCTCCAGAAATCCGTAATCCGCTTGATCTGAGCCGCGTCCGTCCCCTCCAAAGGCGTCAACAGACACCAGCGGTTGTCAAACAGGGTCGCAAATCCGGCACGCGGCCCCGAACGTTCCGTCCCCGCGAGAGGATGCGCTGGAATAAAGGTCACATGATCCGGCAGATGGGGTGCAACCTGCGCAATCACCTCAGCCTTAACCGAGCCGACATCCGACACAATCGCACCCGCCTTAAGATGGGGCGCAATTTCAGCCGCGACCGCTCCCATAGCCCCAACTGGCACACAAAGAATGACCAAATCAGCGCCTTCAACCGCCTCGCTGACGCTGTCAAACACCTCACAAAGCGCGATCTCCCGCGCAATATCGCGCGTCTCGGCAGAGCGCGCATATCCAGTCAACCGCAGCGACGGATCAAAACGGCGCGCCCCGTGGCAAATGGACGAGGCAATCAGCCCAAGCCCAACCAGCGCCACATGACGAATATCACTCATGCCTCTGCTCCCATAAATTCACTCAGGAACTTCACCACCGCACGACAGGCGGTCTCATCCCCAACCGTAATCCGCAAACAGGTCTCAAGCCCGTAAGACTTCGGATGCCGCACAATAATGCTCCCCTTTCGCAGCCAGTGATCCGCCCGTTCCGCCTGATCCGCATCCTTAAACCGCGCAAGGATGAAATTGGCATGGGAGGGATCGGACGGAATACCAACGCCCGCCAAAGCCTCTGCCATCCAGTCGCGCCATTTGGCGTTATCCGCCTTACACCAAGCGGTGTATTCCTCGTCCAAAACAGCCGCCTCAGCCGCCGCCAAACCAGCGCCCGACAGATTGAACGGCCCGCGTATCCGGTTAAGCGTGTCAATCACATGGCGGGGCCCATAGCCATAGCCAACCCGAAGCCCGCCAAGCCCGTAAATCTTCGAGAAGGTGCGCGTCATCACCACATTCTCGCGTTCATCCACCAAAGCGGCTCCGGCATCAAAGTCGCCCTCGGCATACTCCGCATAAGCCCCGTCCAGAACCAGCAAGGCCTGCTCGGGCAGAGCATCGGCCAAACGCGCCACCTCGCCTGATGAAATCATCGTGCCCGTGGGATTGTTGGGATTGGCAATGAACACCAAACGCGTGCGCTCATTCATCATCTCAATCAGAGCATCCACATCGGTCACACGATCCCGCTCAGGCGCGACAATGGGCGTGGCCCCGGCTGCTCTGGCGGAAATCTCATACATCAAAAACCCGTGCTCGGTGTGGAGGACCTCATCCCCGACACCCGCATAAGCATTGCACAAAAACGCAATAATCTCGTCCGATCCGGCCCCGCAAATGATCCGATCCGCGTCCAATCCATGCACGCGCCCAATCGCCTCACGCAAAGACCGGTGATCGGTGGTCGGATAAAGCGCCAAATCCTCCGCCGCCTCTATAAACGCCGCCTTAGCCAAAGGGCTGGGCCCATGGGGGTTTTCATTGGACGACAGCTTGGTGACGCGGTTGGCGCCCTCAATCTTGCTCTCTCCGCCCTCATAGAGCGCGATGCCCATAATGCCCGGTTGCGGGGTAATTTGACTCATAATCCGCCTCTTTACTTTACGTATTCGGTATTATCCCCATGTCAGGGCCTTGGCCAGAGCGCAGATCATCCCTATTCTACAGATGAGCTTGGGTAGTCAGCATGACCGAAATATGGAACGACAGATCGGCAAAGACCTATCTGGAAAAATACGGAGACCACGAGCTGAACCGGCTCTGGCTGACCCATGTGGACTTGGCAGAGGATGAGTTTCTGCTGGATGTCGGCTGTGGCGGGGGTGCTGCCATGAAAGCCGCCCTCACCCAAATGAAATCCATAAGAGCCGTCGGGATTGATCCGGTTCCCTTTATGATCAAATCCGCCCGCGAGCTGCTGCCCCGCGCCGACTTTTATGAGACCGAAGCCTCCAGCATCCCCCTCCCGGGCAGCGTCATCACCTTGGCTCTGGCCAATTACTCGGCCAACCACTGGCACGACATCGAAGCGGGCCTAAGAGAAATCCACCGCGTGTTGCGCACAGGCGGGCGTTTCCTGATCATCGAAGAAGCCTTCGCCTCCCAAACCGAGGAGGGCCGGCTGAATTCACCCCAAGACCTGCCAAACCATCTTAAAAATTCAGGGTTCACCGTCAGCGAACACGGCCATCACGACAAAGGCGGGCAAAGCTATTGGGC
>CAZXRG010000235.1:0-4762 GCA_964642935.1 uncultured Rhodobacterales bacterium
GCCGGAATCAAACCACCACGCTCGGTAACGGTCTTGGCAATATCCTCAATGCCTTCCCCGAGCCTCAATGCCGCAAAGACCACCGGAAGCTCCCCACGCATCATCGCCGCATCACGCGTCATCACGTCCAAAGACGCGCCCACATGCGGGGCAAGATCGGTCTTATTGATCACCAGAATATCCGAGCGCGTAATCGCCGGACCGCCCTTTCGCGGGATCTCCTCACCGGCGGCCACATCGATCACATAGATGGTCAAATCCGCCAGTTCCGGCGAAAAGGTCGCCGACAGATTGTCCCCACCAGATTCGATAAACACGATGTCCAGATCAGGATGCTGGGCCGTCAATTTATCAATCGCAGCCAGATTGATCGAGGCATCCTCACGGATCGCCGTATGCGGACACCCCCCTGTTTCCACACCCAAAATCCGGTCCTTGGGGAGGATTTGCATACGCATCAAAGCCTCTGCATCCTCTTGGGTGTAAATATCATTGGTGATCGCCGCCACTGAATAGGTCTCACGAAAAGCGCGGCAAAGGGCGGCCGTGAGCGTGGTTTTACCAGCGCCCACAGGGCCACCGATTCCGACGCGCAAAGGACCATTGGGAGATGTCATGATTGGAACAGCCTTGTGGATTGTGTTTCGTGGCGCATGGAGGCGATGTCGGATAGAAAACTGCAAGAGCCCAGATCATCAAGCGTGGCTGTAACCGCCTCGGACGCCACCGATTGGCAGGTCTCTTTAAGCCGCGCCAAACAGGTTTGCCCATCGGTCTGCCCAAGCGGAACCAACCTGATCGCCGCCCCCGTGAGATTGCCCGCAAACGCATGGAGGTACATGTAAACGGTGGTCTCCAAATCGATACCCGCCGCATTGGCCGCAGCCCCCACAGCCACCGGATAGGGCGCCGCCTCAAGCTCGGTCTCCCACACGGAATTGGTCGTGCGCACAAAAGCAGCCCCTTGCTGATTGGTCTCCAAAAGGCGCTCGCGGGAGGGGGAAAGAGCCTCAGCCAACTCCTTCACCTCGCCCAATGCCTCAGGAGAGGAAGCCCCATAAGCCGCCGCCAAAAGAATCGCATCGCTCCGGCCCGACCCTAATTTCAACAGATCATCAAGCCAGTGAAACAGGGTCTCCGCATCGCTAACCAAGCCCTCAGAAATCGCCGTTTCCAACCCATGAGAATAGCTAAACGCCCCCACCGGAAAGGAGGGCGACAGCCATTGGGTCAAGGTCAGAATATCGTCCGAATTCATCAAAAAACGGCCCGCTCAATGGTCATGGGAATGGGTTCTCCCTTGCCCGTAAGCGCCACCTTCCGGCGTAAACGGCGCCTCGGTCCGCGTGACCTTACACCCCAGCTTTTGAAGCATATCGGCAATCACATGGTCCCACCGCAAGATCATCCGGTCGCTCAAAATCTGACAGGGAAGATGCCTATTCCCCACATGCCAAGCCACCCGAGAAAGCTGCTCGGGCGCATCGGGCACCGCCTCCATCAAAGCTTCCGGCGCTGCGCGAACCTCGATGATCCCACCGGTGTCCAACAACAGCTGATCGCCATGATTAAGCTCCGTCACCTTGGGCAGATCGAGCATAAACGCAGTGCCATTATCCCCCGTCAAAGCAATCCGACGACGATAGCGATCATCATAAGACAGCGTCACCGTATCAAGTGGAGGCTCATGGGAATGGGTCAGCGAGGTGGCGCGGATCATGGCAAAGCTCTCACGGTTAAAGGTGTGTAGGTTTCGGTCAGGCCGATCAAGGGCATTTGGTAACTCATCAGAACCGCAATCCCCAACTCGTCCACAAAAGCAAATTGCTCCATATATTGACCGCCATCATCCGTGTAGATCACCCCCACATCGGTCATGGTGAAAGCACAATCATCAAGCTGCCCGGCCTTTTTTGCCCCGACCGAAATTTCGACAGTCACAGGTTCCAAATCCCCATTCGCACTGGGCTCGGTAAGCTGGCCATCCCAAGCACTCTGAGGCTTTGGGGGGATCGGAAACGCGGAATCATACTCATAAGTCCGAGCTTTCCCCTTAACCTTCCCCTCCGCAGTCGTCTTGAAATCCGACATGGGAAGCACGCCCGAAGCGGACACAATATGGCTCTGCCCATCCTTGGACGCCTGCGAGGCCACCAACTCACCCTCAAGCCCGCGCTTATAAAGCACGGTCACATCCTTCCCGGCACTGTCGCTGAAAACAATCTCAACGCCCGTACTCAGATCACCCGAAGTCGGACACGCCAAACAAGGCGTAGCGAGACACAGAGCAAACAGGGTAGAGCGCAGTAACATCTGGCAAGCTTAGTACATGAAATACCGCTGCGCCATGGGCAGCTCGGTGGCAGGCTCGCAGGTCAATAACTCACCGTCGGCGCGCACCTCATAGGTCTCAGGGTTCACCTCGACCTCCGGCAGAGCATCATTCAGCTTCATATCCAGCTTGGAAATATTGCGTGTGTTCTTCACCGCAATCGTCTGTTTGGCGAGGCCAAGCTGCTCCTTCAGGCCCGCTTTTTGAGCAGAATCAGAAATAAACGTCACCGCCGAGTGCTCGACCGAACGCCCCATGGCCCCGAACATTGGCCGCGTGTAAACAGGCTGCGGGGTCGGGATCGACGCGTTCGGATCACCCATTTGCGCCACAACGATAGAGCCGCCCATCAGGACCATCTCAGGCTTCACCCCGAAAAACGCCGGATTCCACAGCACCAAATCAGCGCGTTTGCCCTCTTCAATCGAGCCGATTTCCGTGCTGATCCCATGGGCAATCGCCGGATTGATCGTGTATTTGGCAATGTAGCGACGCACACGCATATTGTCGTTGTCACCCGTTTCCTCAGGCAGTTTCCCGCGCTGTTTCTTCATCTTATCCGCCGTCTGCCACGTGCGGATCACAACCTCGCCCACACGCCCCATGGCCTGACTGTCCGAGGCGATGATCGAGAAAGCGCCCATATCGTGCAAAATATCTTCCGCCGCGATGGTCTCAGGGCGGATACGGGATTCCGCGAAGGCCACATCTTCGGGAATGGATTTATCGAGGTGGTGGCAAACCATGAGCATGTCCAGATGCTCGTCAATCGTGTTGACCGTGAAGGGCCGTGTCGGATTGGTCGAAGACGGGATCACATGCTTTTCACCGCAAATCTTGATGATATCCGGCGCATGCCCACCGCCAGCACCCTCTGTGTGGAACGCATGGATCGTGCGGCCTTTCATGGCCTTCACGGTGTTCTCCACAAAGCCGCTCTCATTGAGCGTATCGGTATGGATCATCACCTGAACGTCCATCTCATCAGCCACGCTCAGACAGCAATCAATGGCGCCCGGCGTCGTTCCCCAATCCTCGTGAAGCTTCAAAGAACAAGCGCCACCCGTGACCTGCTCTTGCAGACCAGCGGGAAGGGAGGCGTTGCCTTTGCCCGACAGCCCAAGGTTCATGGGCACCTGATCAAAGGCCTGCAGCATCCGACCAATATGCCATGGACCCGGCGTACAAGTGGTCGCCAAAGTCCCATGGGCCGGACCCGTTCCGCCGCCAAATTGCGTCGTGACACCGGAGTGAAGCGCATCCTCCATCTGTTGAGGGCAAATGAAGTGGATGTGACTGTCAAACCCACCAGCCGTCAGGATTTTCCCCTCACCAGCCAGAGCCTCCGTACCGGGGCCAACAATGATATTCACGCCTGGTTGCGTGTCAGGATTACCCGCCTTACCGATCTTATGAATACGCCCGTCTTTAAGGCCAATATCCGCCTTATAAATACCCGTGTGATCCACGATCAGAGCGTTGGTGATGACCGTGTCCACAGCCCCCTCAGCGCGGGTCGCTTGGGACTGGCCCATGCCGTCTCGGATGACCTTACCACCGCCAAACTTGACCTCTTCCCCGTAGGTGGTGTGGTCGCGTTCAACCTCGATAATCAGATCAGTGTCCGCAAGGCGAAGCTTGTCGCCAGTGGTCGGGCCGAACATAGCGGCATAGTCGGAACGGGAGATTTTGGTAGCCATCTTAGAGGTCTCCCATAACAAGTTGATTGAAGCCGAAAATGCGACGATCTCCCCCGATGGGGATCAGATTGACCTCGCGCGATTGCCCCGGCTCAAAGCGCACAGCCGTTCCCGAAGCAATATCAAGGCGCATACCGCGTGCAGCCTCACGGTCAAATTCCAAAGCCACGTTAGACTCGCCAAAATGATAGTGAGAGCCCACTTGCACAGGCCGATCGCCCGTATTGGCCACCATCAAAGTGATCGCGCTAGAGCCTTCGTTCAACGTAATGTCGTCAGCAGCGGGGATGAGTTCACCGGGGATCATGGGCCGCACTCCTTATCTAATCGGTTGATGGACGGTGACCAGTTTGGTCCCGTCTGGAAAGGTGGCTTCGACCTGCACTTCGTGGATCATCTCGGCAATCCCGTCCATGCATTGATCGCGGGTGACAATATGCCCTCCGGCCTCCATCATATCCGCCACGGATCTCCCCTCACGCGCCCCTTCAACCACCGCATCGGTGATCAAAGCAATCGCCTCGGGGTGGTTGAGTTTGATGCCACGCTCAAGCCGACCACGGGCGACCATTGCGGCCAGCGAGATCAGAAGTTTGTCTTTTTCGCGAGGGGTCAGCTGCATCTAGAGCCTCCAAGTTTTTGGTATGTTCATATCTGAAAGCGCCTCAATGGCAGGCACAAGGGCCTTGCGAAGCGTAAAACTGTCCGGTGCCAAAAGTCGAGCAAATAG
>CAZXRG010000236.1:0-4745 GCA_964642935.1 uncultured Rhodobacterales bacterium
CGCTTACGCGACGCATCACCACCATAACACTTCGCCGTCACATCCTTGCGCAAAGCTGAGATGGTTTCCCGCGCGATGATCCGCCCGCCGACAGCCGCTTGGATCGGGATTTTGAACAAATGGTTAGGGATCAGCTCTTTGAGCTTTTCGCACATGGCGCGGCCTCGTGCGTCCGCTCGGTCGCGGTGGACCATGGTGGAAAGGGCGTCCACAGGCTCTTCATTCACGAGGATCGACATTTTCTGCAAGGCGTCCTCGCGGTAGCCGATGATTTGATAGTCGAAACTGGCGTAGCCTTTGGTTACGGACTTGAGGCGGTCATAGAAGTCGAAGACCACCTCGTTGAGCGGCAGATCATAGACGACCATGGCCCGCGTGCCCGCGTAGGTGAGGTCCTCCTGAATGCCGCGACGGTCCTGACAGAGCTTTAGCACATCGCCCAGATATTCATCCGGCACCAGAATGGTCGCTTTGATCCGAGGCTCCTCGATGTGGTCGATATAGACCTGATCGGGCATGTCGGCGGGGTTGTGCATCTCGATCATCTCGCCGTCGTTTGTGTAGACGTGATAGATCACGGACGGGGCGGTTGTGATCAGCTCGATATTGTATTCACGCTCCAAACGGTCGCGGATCACCTCGAGGTGGAGGAGCCCAAGGAAGCCGCAGCGGAAGCCAAAGCCAAGAGCGGCTGAGGTCTCCATTTCGGATGAGAAGGACGCGTCATTCAGGGTCAGCTTCTCAATGGCATCGCGCAAATCTTCAAACTCGGCACTATCCACAGGGAAGAGACCACAGAAGACCACTGGTTGGGAGGGCTTAAAGCCGGGAAGCGCCTCGGTCGTGCCCTTCTTCTCATGGGTGATCGTGTCGCCCACCCGCGTGTCGCGCACCTGTTTGATGGAGGCGGTCAGAAAGCCCATCTCACCGGGGCCAAGCTGGGGCACCTGCTCCATCTCCGGTTTGAACACGCCAATGCGGTCCACCGGATAGACAGCGTTGGTGTTGAGCATACGGATACGGTCGCCCTTTTTGAGCACCCCGTCGATGATCCGCACCAGAACAACCACGCCCAGATAAGCGTCATACCAACTGTCCACCAGCATGGCTTTAAGAGGCGCATCAATCTCGCCCTTGGGGGCCGGAAGGCGGGTGACCACCGCTTCCAGAACATCCGGAATGCCGATGCCCGTCTTGGCGGAAATCTCCACCGCATCCGAGGCATCAATCCCGATCACATCCTCAATCTGGGTGCGCACGCGGTCAGGCTCGGCCGCTGGCAGGTCGATCTTGTTGAGCACAGGCACGATCTCATGGTCTGCATCAATGGCCTGATAAACATTCGCCAAAGTCTGCGCCTCAACCCCTTGGGAGGCATCCACGACCAAAAGCGAGCCTTCAACCGCACGCATGGAACGGGAGACCTCATAGGCGAAATCCACATGGCCGGGCGTGTCGATGAGGTTGAGGATATAATCCTCCCCGTCATTGGCCTTATAGTCGATGCGAACCGTGTTGGCCTTGATGGTAATCCCGCGTTCCCGCTCGATATCCATAGAGTCGAGAAGCTGCTCCTTCATGTCCCGCTCTTTCACCGTATTGGTGGATTGGATCAAGCGGTCAGCGAGGGTCGATTTCCCGTGGTCGATATGAGCGACGATGGAGAAATTACGGATGTTTTTAAGGTCTGTCATGGGGGAGGATATGAGGCGGTTTGAGTGCCGGGTCAAGATGGTGTGGGACTTGAATAGGGTTGGGGGACTAAAGAGGCTTGTTTTTATAGCCCGATAGGCTCGAATGGCATCTTAGAAGGGGGCGTTTTCGTCCACATCTGGGGGCGCGATTACCATCTGCGGATCAAGCGGTTCACCCTCACAATGCCCGGAGCTTGGATCACACTCGGCCTTCCCAAAAAACTCAGATACTTTTTCCGCCACCTCAACAAGCTGGTCTGATGCATCTCGTGTCCCTGTGGGGGTCAGAGATGCTGACGCGGTTCCAGTCGACACAGGTGCGACTTTGGAAATGGCGGGCATCGAAGGGCTCGCTCGCACCGCACTATGAAAGGCCAACACTTGGGTTCCACCGAGCTTGGCATAGACGCCTTGAGCCGCTGTGCTTGAGAGCCCCATCTGCCCCGTGAGCCCTGCAAACGCAGGCGCACTTCCTGCCTGACCATACAGACTGGCCCATAACATTTGAGCGTTCGTGGCTCCGCTCGATGCAACTGCCGCGCGGGTTGGAAGCGAGGGCAGCATAGGGGCCAAGCCAGCCGCTCCTGCCACTTGCAGAAAACGACGCCGATTAAAGCTGCTCACGTCATTGCTCCACCAAAGGATTAGACCGCATCAAAATGCACCGCTTCCTCGGCCTCTTCCACGGGGCGCGGCTCTGGACGCTCGCAATTCTCCAGTTCGTCCTCAATCACCTGGTCCGCACTCTCAAGAGACGCCTCTTCCGCCTCCTCACCCTCAAGCCGTTTGCTGATCTTGTTCAAATCCAACTTGCCGGATTTCGACGCCTCAGCCGAGGCCCCCAGATTGACACCTTTAGGGGCCAAAGTCTGTCTCAACCGCGCCGCCACTTCGGGCAACTCGTAATGGGGCACGGCCGCACGCGCGATGCCACTTGCGTCCATCAGCCCGACCACCCCGTCTGATTGCAGACGCTTAAACACAGCCTCCCCGACCGCTTGATCGACACCCAGCATATTCTTGTAGGTGGCGGCCGTGGAATGCACCCAAAGACCGGCCCAATGGACCGCCTTGGCATATTGCTCGGCACTCACAGGCAAAGGTGCGGCGCCCAGTTTCAGGGGCAACGCAGGGGCGGCAGCAAGGGCCGCTATATTTCTAAGAAAGTTCCGGCGTTTCATCTGAACGGGTCTCCATCTCACTATCTATGTCCAGCGCCTCAGGCGCCTCTTCGACCTCAGGCGCATCATCCGTCTCAGTCTTGGCCGCTTTCGCCAAACGCTGCTGGAAGGTAGGCCCAGAGGACTTTCGCGCACTGCTCCGAGACACATCCGAGGCCGCTTTGGCCACAGCACTGCCCTTCATCAGGTAAATCCGCTCTGCAATACAAATGCCCGAGGGACCTTTGGGCCCCAAGATACCGTCCGTCTGGAGTTGCGCCAAAACAGCCTCGCTGGTGACATCATCCACCTTGAGGGCCAGTTTGAGGTAATAAGCCGTCGTATAGGCCCATTTATTGGCCACCTCGACCGCCTTTGCGTATTGAACCGCACTGACCGGTAAAGCGCTCCCCAAGCTTGAGGGCAGCATGGGGGCGGCAGTGGTAGCCGCCACTGATTTTATAAATTGGCGTCGTTCCATAGCCTTAAAAATACGCACGAAAGGCCGATTTTACAAGATGACGCTAGGTGAGGCGAAGCCGCCTCCGGGTTAATCTGGACATAAAAAAGCAGGACACCTCATGGAGATGCCCTGCACGGGAGGAAGTGTCAGACGTTTACTTTTGGGCGACAATTGCGCCCTGAAGTGTGGCTTTGACGCTCACAACAGTCCCTTTACGGGCGAATGTGTAGGCAGTCTCAGGAAGCATGGGCAAAGCGAACGTCACTTCATCACCATCAACCAATCCCATCCGCATTCGCAAAGGCTCATCCTTGGCCCTTGGCTCCACATAGGTGGCCACGACCTCGTAATGGGTGTCAGCATCGGTGTAATAAACGACCATATCCACACCTGCCTCATGAAGCGATGCGGCTTCCATCTCGGCGTTCAGTGTGATCTCACCCGCGAATACGCTTGTTGCTGCGAAAATTGCGGCGGCTGTTGTAAGTGCAAATTTAAATGTCATCTCAAAGTCAAGTCTCATGTTAAATTTCTAAATCGTTTCATTCGTTAACGCGGGGCAACGTTGAACTCGTTTTAGGGAGCGCTGGATTTTGATTCTGTGATGATGATCACGGGTTTGAAATATTGCACGAAGTTTTTGGATCGACCGTTTTCACACGGCTCCTCCCATTAAAGACGGACCGGATTGCTTCAATACAGCGATCCGTGGCGATGAGCATGACGGTGAGAATGTGGAGCGGTATTTCAGCAGAAGCGATCAGGCCGTAGCCATAGTAAATCGCAAACACAGCGGCAAGTTCCGCCGATAAGAATAGGGCACGGGTTAACAAGGTTCTCCCAATGGAACCTCCTTTCTCAATGAGTTTGGGAATATCTGTTTTGTATCAGAAAAAGAGCGAAATTTCAAGGGTGAACTGTGATCGGGATCACTGTCCCAAGCGGTCATTGACGTAGCTTAACAGGTCTTAAAAACACACACTGAGATCATTAAAATGAAATTTGTAGCACTTCTTATCGCCAGCTTTACGGCGACCCCTGCGACCAGTCTGGATTACAAGGATCACCGCGCCATTTGCCACGCCATGATGGCAGAAGAAGGTTTGGAGAAAGACACGGAGGCCATGGCCACATGCTCTTGCGGGTTTGACATTATGTCTGCTGACTTAGGGGGGGAGGTCGTTGAAATCTCCGCCCGTTGGGCCATTGAGGACCGGACGTTCCCTGAACTGACCGATGCTTATACGATGGACGAGTTTTACGCGCTGTTGAGCACGATCGAAGCGAAAGTTGCCACGATCTGTAGTGGATGACCAACACAGTCGCGTTAATGGCCCTTAAAACAGGTTACCGCCTTCGCGCTCGGCTGCGTCGTCAATAATGATTGCAGCGCCTGCTCCTAATAGGGGAGCGCATCCGGCGAGGGAT
>CAZXRG010000237.1:0-4722 GCA_964642935.1 uncultured Rhodobacterales bacterium
GTCTTTCTTCAACAGCACATTTCTCAGAGACAGCGGCTCAATTTCAAACCTGTCGGAGATGATGCCGATAATTCCGCGCGGGGCGTAGAGTGCAAACAGCATGGCCACAAGGCCGATGCCTGCCAGATACCAAGCCCCGAAGTCTCCGAAGATTTCTTGGAGGGCGAAGAAGAGCACTGCGCCAAGGACCGGGCCGATGAAGCTGCCCAAGCCTCCTACGAGCACCATGAACAGCATGAAGATCGACCAGTTGATGCCAAAGGATGTGCGGGGTTGGAAGGTGATGGCGCTGGCCAGCCAGATGGTGCCTGCAAGCGCGCAGCCAACGGCGGAGACGATGAAGACGATGCGTTTGACGCGCATGGTGCTGACGCCGATTGAGGCGGCCGCCTCTTCGTCATCGCGAATGGCTTGGCTTTCTCCGCCCAATCGCCCGTTCAGGAGGACATAGCTGAAAATGAGGGATGCGACGGCGGCGGTCAGTGCCATCAGAAAGATGGCGTTGCGTCGCAGGTCAGGGTCAATGGCGTTGAGTGCCACCAAGGAGCGGCCCGTTTCGCCCTGCACCAATGGGTCGAACATGATGATGGAGCGGATGGTTTCGGCGATGACCCACATGGCCACGGCAAATTCCGCAGGTTTCAGGCGCAGTACGAACCATGACATGGGCCATGCTACGATTATGATGAGCAATGCGGCCAGAAAGACGGCGAGGAGCGGGGGTAGTCCTCCCTCGATCAGTCGGAGCATGAAGTAACCGCCCAGACCGATGAAGGCTTGTTGGCCGACCGAGATCAGCCCTGCATAGCCTGCAAGCAGGTTCCACATCACGGCCATGATCACCAGCACCATCAGGAATGTGAGTTTGTCCACGATCAGTGCGGTCCCGAACATGGGCAGGCATGCCAGTCCAAGAACGATGATTGCAAAGAGGGCGACAAGGGTTTTGTCGTGTTTTGGCAGCGGGGCGCGTTGGAAGGCATGTGTCATGATTGTTCTCTTTTTGCGACCGCTTGCGGTGTTGGACGGGTGTTGGCGAAGGCGTGGGCAAGGCTGGTTCTCCAGCCCCCGTGGGCGACGCTCCAATCGCGGGTCAGGCGGTAAATGAGCACGCCTAGGAACACCAAATGTCCGGTAAGGAGCGAGGCTTGGTTGGAGATGAGCCCGCCTAAAGCTTGGCTGAGGCCAAGGACGATGCCCCCGATCAAAGTGCCGCCAAGCGAGCCGATGCCGCCGATCACCACGGCCTCAAAGGCAAAGATCAGTTGCGCGGGGCCGGAGTAAGGTGTCACTTGAGAGCGCATGGCTAGAAACACGCCTGCGAGTGCGGCAAGGGTGACTGCGAGTGATGTGGCGGCTTTATGGGCACGGCGGGCGTCCACCCCGCACATTTCGGCGGCTTCCGGATCACTGGCTGTGGCGCGAATGGCGCGGCCTAGCTTGGTTCTTTTAAGCACCAAATGCAGCCCGCCTATGACCGCCACGGCGGTTAGGAAAATAATCACCGGCAACTGGCCCAGAATGATCCCGCCGGGGAGAAACCAGCTGCCCCAGGCCAGATTGCCGATGGACGCGCCAAGGGAGCGCGTGTCTGAACCCCAAATGCCGAACATCCCGTTTTGGAGGGCGGCTCCAAGGCCGATGGTCACGAGAATGGGCAGCAGAAACCCGCCCTTCATGGCGCGATCAAATATGGCACCATGCATGATCCAGCCCAAGGCGGCCATCATCGGGAGCATGATCGCGATGGCCAAAAGCACGGGCAGGCCCATGATTTCCACGAGGCTGAGGGTGACGAATGCGCCCAGTACGGCCAGATCGCCATGGGCGAGGTTGATGAAGCGCACAACGCCGACCATCAGCGAAAGCCCTGCGGCGATGATCGCGTAATAGCCGCCCAAGAGCACGCCTTGGATGATTGCTTGAAGGATGTTGTCAAACATCGCTGGCCTCCTTGTCCGAAATGCCGAAATAGGCGGCTGTGATTTGGGCGTGGGTGAAGTCGTCGGGGTTGCCCTCAAGCTCGATCTGACCTTCGGCCATGACCAGCACTTGGTCGGCAAAATTGCGGGCGCGGTTCAGGTCTTGCTCCACGACGATCATGGTCATTTCGCGCTCGGATTTGATGGCGCTCAGCGATTGGTAGACGCCCTCAATGGCCGCAGGTGAGAGGCCAAGGGAGACCTCGTCGAGCAAGAGCACATCCGGGTTTGCCAAAAGTGCGCGTCCAATGGCGGCTGCTTGGCGTTGACCGCCCGATAAGCCACCTGCCGGTTTGTCGATGAGGGGTTGGAGTTGGGGGAAGGCGTCGAGCACTTTGTCGAGCGTCCATGCGCCCGCGCGACCGTTTTCCGCGGAGATCACGAGGTTTTCGCGCACCGTTAAATCAGCGAACAGCCGACGCCCTTCGGGGGACATGGCAATGCCGCTGCGCACCCTTTGAAAGGTTCGCGCGGGGGTCACATCATTGCCGTGCAGTTTGATCGTTCCGTTTGAGGGCTGATGCGCCCCTGCAATGGCCCGCATCAGGGTCGTTTTACCCGCACCATTGGCACCGATCACGCATAGGACTTGGCCCTTGTCCAGATCAAACGAGATGCCGCGCAGGGCGCTCAGCAGCCCGTGGTGACATTCGAGATTTTCAACACTTAAAATGCTCATTCCGGCGCACTTCCCAAGTAAGCGGTGCGTACAGCCGCGTTTTCCATAACTTCGTGGGGGTCGCCCTCCGCCAGCACGCGGCCTTCGGCCATGCAGACCAGCCGTCCGACGACCTTTAGAAGCGCGTGCAAAATGTGCTCGATCCAGACGATGGTCATACCGTCTTTGTGAAGGGCGTCCATCATCTCGATGAGTTGTTCCAATTCGGCCTCGGTCAATCCGCCGCCGATTTCATCAAGGAGAACCACAGAGGGCGAGGTTGCCAGCGCACGCGCCACCTCAAGCCGTTTGCGGTCTAATAATCCCATGGCTGCTGCTGGCCTATTGGCCGCGTCCAGCAGTCCGGTTTTAGAGAGGATTTGAGCGGCATGCTCCACGCCATCGGGCTGGCTCATGGAGCCGCCAGCGCGCGCGGCGACCAGCACGTTCTCAAATACGGTCATGCCCAAGAAGGGGCGGGGCACCTGATAGGTTCGTGCAATTCCAAGGCCGTTGCGTGCCTCGGGGCTGTCGTTGGTCACGTCGCGCCCTTGAAAGACAACGCGTCCGCTGCTGACGGGAAATGTGCCTGCCAATGCCCCAAAGAGCGTTGTTTTGCCTGCACCATTGGGGCCGACAATGCCCACAGCCTCGCCGCGCGAGACGTGGAAGGAGACCTGATCTAGGGCCTTCAAACTTCCGTAGCGCTTGTCTAGCGCATGGGCGGCCAGTTCAATCGTATCTGATGTTGTGTCTAACATTGCCGTCCTCGTGATTTTCGAAGCGGGCGCGGCAGGGGGGCCGCCGCGCCCGCATGGATTAGCCGCCGATTTTATAGGGCGTCAGCTCACCTGCGATTGGCACGGAGGGTGCCAGCGCATTGGCCGTGATCTTGAGGTCGAACTCATATGGACCCTCGGAGGCCTTCACCCATTGGCAGTTCACCAGCGGAGACGTCGCGATGCCCGGCATTGGGCCATTGGCAAAGTCGATGGTGCCCACTGCCGTGTCAGCGGTCAGCCCGCTTAGAGCGGTTGCCACGGCGGCTTTGTCTTTGGGATTGCCAGAGGCCGAGAGTGCGGCGAGTGCCACGTCCAGCAAAGCCGCGTTTCCGCCCGCCTGTTGGGTCCACTGTTTGCCAATGTTGGCCTCAAAACCAGCCGCCAATTCAGCGCTCGTCATGCCAGTGGCCGGAGAGGTTGTGGGGAAGTCCTTATGCCAGTACGCCCCCGTGGAGAGCCCGTAGCCAAGCTGGCCCAGACCTTCCATTTCAGCCGCAAAGAGACCCGCTTTGGCCATTTGCATGATCTTGACCTGTTGGGCCAAACCAAGCTGGGCCGCTTGACGCCAGAAGACCGGGAAGTCCGGCGGGAATGGGAAGGTGTTGATGATCTGACAATCGTTTTTCTTGAAGAAGTTGATCTGGTTGGAGAAGTCCGAGGACATGTTCTCGTAAGGGCCTGCATCAAAGACCTCGAAACCAGCGCCTTCCAAGGCGGGGATCAGACCTGCGCGGACCGCATTGCCGTCGGCATCATTGGGCAGCAGCATGCCTACCTTTTTGTTGGTTTCGATCTTGTTCCAGCCATCAATGTAGAGCGGTGCAAAGTCGCCCGCGCCAAAGCTGAAGTGATAGGTCCAATCGAACGACTTCTCGCCGGGCTTGCCTCCGCGCCCAAAGAAGAAGGCCTCCCAAGGGGCGATTGAGGTGATCGATGGCGTGCCTGCCGCCTCGCAAGCATCGGCCACGGGGTTGGTTGTTTCAGGCGTGGAGGAGGCGATGATCAGGTCGGGGTTTTGCCCGTTGATCAGATCCTTGGTCTCTTGGCTGGCGCGAACAGGGTCGGATTGGGTGTCGACCAAGGTGATCTCAACACCGTAGGTTTTGCCGCCAATCTCGATCCCGTCAGCGAATTTCGTTTTCATGGCATCAGACAGCCAAGCGTCCGCCTCGCCAAAGATACCGAGCGGGCCGGAGCGCGGGCCGACCCAACCGATTTTGAGCGTATCAGCATGGCTTCCGCCGAAGGCTTGGGTTGAGAGCGCTGGCGTCAGGACGGCAGCACCGGAGAGCGCGCCGAA
>CAZXRG010000238.1:0-4719 GCA_964642935.1 uncultured Rhodobacterales bacterium
TCGCTGAACGCTGTGCCGTCATCGGTGGTGAGGGTGAAGGCGGGGATTGCCACAGGCTCCTCCAGCTCCACCCCTTGCACTTGCGCGAAGACCGGAAGGGCTAGGCCAAGCAGGAGTGACGCTATCAGAGCAAGGCGTCTCATGCGTTTTGATCCTCAAAGGCGCGCAGGCTTTCCGCGCGGATGGAGGTCAGGCATTTTTGCTTGGCGGCGATGAAGTTGGGGTGCGTGGCCATGTCAGGATCGCGCGGGCGTGGCAGATCAACGCGCAGGTCGTTGATGATCCGGCCCGGAGCGGCGCTCATGACCAGAACGCGGTCGGCTAGGAAGACCGCCTCGTCCACGTCATGGGTGACGAAAAGCACGGTGATCCCGAACTCTTTCCAGATATCCAGCAGGTTTTCCTGCATCATCAGGCGGGTTTGGGCGTCCAGGGCGCCGAAAGGCTCGTCCATCAAGAGCATCGAGGGGTAGTTGGCCAAGGCGCGGGCGATGCCGACGCGTTGCTGCATGCCACCTGACAGCTCGCCGGGGTAGCGGTCGGCGAATTTGGTCAGGCCGACCATGTTGAGGAAGGTGTTGGCGATGGCGCCGGCCTCGGTGCGGCTTTTGCCAGCCATTTTCGGGCCGAACGCTACGTTGTCATAGACCGTTTTCCACGGCAGGAGCGAGTATTGCTGGAACACCATGCCCCGCTCTGGCCCCGGTTTGGTGACTTCAACGCCGTCCACCAGCACTTGGCCCTCGGTCGGTTTAACGTAGCCTGCCACCGTGTTCATGATGGTGGATTTACCGCATCCCGATGGGCCCAGAAGGCAGACAAATTCGCCCGGCTCAATGCGCAAGGAGGTGGTTTCGACGGCTTTGTGGATGTCATCGCCAGAGCCGAAGGTGACGGCCACATCGTTGATCTCGATCAGGCCTTTGCCAAAGCTGCCCTCGCTTTTGTCGGGTTTGGAGAACTTTAGGATATCAAGCATGGCTTACCTGTAGATTGAGCATGCCTTCGCGCGACTTCCGCCATGCCAGAAAAAAGATCATCGCGATCAGGATTGCGAAGCCAGAGCCGGTGAGGAGTGGCCCCAAGGTTTCGAGTGCAAGAGATGTGGACACACCAAGGCCGAGCATAGCCAGACCGACCACCCATGAAGGTGTGGCGCAGCAGACAACCCAGCTCATGGTGGCGTTGGTCATGGCCACCAGAAATGCGCCGATGCCTGTGGAGACGCGCACGGTGCGGTCTGTTTCCACGGAGCAGTCGTTGCGTTTGAGGAGTTGGTTGCACAGGCCGATCATGGTGCCGAGGATGAAGAGGACGAGAAGGCGGGAGGGCACGACGTTGAGGCTCCACTCGGAGATGCCGTTGCCGTAGTCGTAGTTCATCCGGCCAATCTCGATCAGCCATTCTTCGGCGATAATGCCCGGGATATCGGACCATGATGGCGTGGATTTGATGATCCAAGCGACATTGCCGATCCAGTCGTAGAAGGTTCCGTAGTTGGGGAGCGCTTGGAAGCGGACGATGAGGGCAATCATCATGAACACTTGGAAGGCCAAAGCGAAGGTGACGCCCCACAGCAGAAGCCGTCGCCAGTCTGCGTGAATGGTGTCTTTGAGTGTGGTCAGTGTACCTGTCATCGCGTCCTCTTCTGCCACTTCAAGAGCGGGCTGGTTATGCCGCGGATTGCAGCGGTTGATCCGGTTCCAAGAAGGCCGATGACCAGCATGCCCACGACGATGTCGGGGTAGTTGATCAGGCTGTAGGCATCCCATGTGAAATAGCCGATGCCGTACTGACCGGAGATGATCTCGCCTGCCAGAAGCGAGAACCAGGAGACGCCCATGCCGATCGCAAGACCTGCGGTGATGGATGGGAGGGCGGCTGGAATGACCACGTGCCAGAAGATGGCCGCGCGAGACGCGCCAAGGGAATTGGCGGCGCGCACCAGCACTTCGGGGGTTTGCTCAACCCCGTGGACCGTATTGAGGATGATCGGGAAGAGAGCGCCCAGGAATGTGATGTAGATGATCGAGCTTTCTTCCGTGGGCCACATGAGGATGGCCAGCGGGATCCATGCCACAGCGGGGATTGGGCGGATCACCTCGATATAGGGCATGATGAAGGAGCGTGCGAATTTGGAGCGGCCCATGATCAGGCCAAGGCCAATGCCAAGGGCGGCGGCGATGGAGTAGCTGATCAGGATGCGACGCATGGAGACGCCGATATGGACGAAGAATATCTCGGTTTGGATATGGCCGATGAAGGCTGTGAAGACCTTGGTGGGCGTCGGGACGTTTGAGAAGTTGATGTAGAAATCAAGGTTGGTCGAGGAGGCCCAATGCCAGAGCAGGATACCGATCAGAAGGGAGACCGCGCCGATGCCCATGGACTTCAATGTCTCAGGCTTTAAGCGGCGTTCCTTGGTTTTCGGGGTCGCGTCCTTGATCCGCGCGTTTGGCTGATCCTTGGGACTTTCGTCCGCTGCATCTGTTACAACAGTGTTCGCTAGGCTCGCCATTCAACGTCTCACTCACTTAAATGTTCATGCACAACGGGCCGAATGGCCCGCTGCGGTTTTATGGGGTTTGAAGGCTTAGCCCTCAGTGGCAAATGCCGCGATTGCGTCGTCAAAGGTGACGAGGGTTCCGCTATTGGCTGTGGCGAAGGCTTCCGCCTCACCTTTGCGCAAGAACGTGGCGTAATCATCGCCCGCTTTTACCCAGAAGGCGGTCTTTCCAAAGAGCTTCAACCCTGTGTCTACGTCGTAAACGTATGTCGCGTTCACCAATGCCGCAGTGGCACGAATGTCAGCCATGGCTTTGAGGAACTCGGCAGAAGAGCCATAGGAGGTCAGACCATCGCGAGAGTGCCAGATTTCCATTGGAAGATCGGCATTGGCAACGGCTGGATCAACGATGACAGCTTTGTCAGCGGCATAATCCACACCCAACTCGGCGTAGGCAGCTTCAAGATAGTCCTCAGTGATCCATGCCTCAAAATCAAGCGGCGGGATGGCTTTTTCCTGAACCAGAACACCGTGGTTGAATTTCAGAGCATCAACCCAGTCGGTTTTGATGGAAGGCTCAAGTGTGAGGTGACCACCGGCTGAGAAGTAAAGGTAGAGAACCTCTTTCTCAACGCCCGTCCAGCCCTCAAGCTCGGTCACGGCACGCATTGGATCTTCACGAACCCACTCACCAGCGGCGTAAACCGCCTTGATGAAGGCCTCGACCACTTCTGGATACTCAACCGCGAAATCTTCGCGCACAACTACGCCGTGAAGGTAAGGAACACCTGTTTCGGAGCCATCATAAATCTTACGACCTGTTCCACGGAATTCCATGATCTCGGACCATGGGCAGAAATCAGAGTGCGCGTCGATCTTGCCAGCTGCGATGTTGGCTGCACCAACCGCAGGGCTCTGGTTTTTCAGAACATACTCACCCGTTGGGATGTTGTTGTCCTGCATGGCTTTAAGGAGCATGCCCCAAGCCGCAGAGCCTACAGGGGTCGAAACCTCCATGCCCTTTAGATCGTCGATGGAGTAAACGTCGCTGTCGACCGGAACAACAATCGCGTTGCCCGAGCCTTTCATGTTGTAACCTGTTCCGGCCACATAAAGCGTGCGCAGGCTATCAGTTTCCTGGAACTTGGCACCGTTCACGATCAGAGGGTAGTCGCCCATCACGCCGAAGTTCAGCTTGTTGGCCAACATCTGGTTGGTGATCGGACCGCCCGAAGAATAATCGGCCCAGCTTACGTCATACTCGGCGTCGGCGTATTTGCCGTCGGTCGGGAGATACTTCTCCAACAAGCCCAGCTCTTTGACGATAATGCCGGCTGTGTATGTGTCGGTGCACATGGACTGGTGGCCCACGGCGATGTTGATGGTCTCTGCTGAGGCAAAGCTCGCAAGTGACGTAAGTGCTACCCCTAAGGCGTAACCGGTGACTTTCATTTCTCTCTCTCCTGTTGGTTGTCGCATGGTCCCTGTTGCACTGCAGTATTGGGGTCGCTTTTGAACCGGTCAAACGAATGGAAGGGGAATCTGCACATTGTGATGGCATATTCTCCAATTGCACATTAACTGGGCAATTTTTGCCGTTTTGCGCATATATTTTAGTCAAATTTTGGGAGTTTGGCCGCAAATCCATATTCCGAATCGATTTATTTTATTTAATTATTTCAATAAGTTATGGGCAATTTTGAACGTAGAAAACCCGCCGCTGGCACAATGCCAGCCGCGAGCCAAAATCCTTGACAATTTCTGCCTGTTCAGGTCGCCCCAGCGCCTATTTTGTCCAATGCCCAGCGCACATTCTTGCGGACATCAGGGTCTGTATCATCAACGTAGATCTCGAGGAATTCGGCACTTTCAGGCTGCGCCAACTCCCCCAATACTGCAGCGCACTCTTTGCGCAAATTCGGGATCGGTGTCGCCATCATCGGGCCAAGTTTTGCCGCAGCCTCGTTTATCCCCAGCTTCCCGAGCGAGCGGGCCGCCTTCACGCGCACCTGCCAGTATTCGTCCTCAAGCGCACTCAAAAGCACGCCGGAGGCACCGTCTGTTCCCGACTTTGCGAGCGTCTCGGCACCTGCTTCACGCACCTGCCAATCTTCATCGCCCAAAGCCTTGATCAGAGCCTTTTCAGCATGCGGGCTTTTGGAGAACCCGAAGGCTGCAACAGCCGTTTTTCTGACACTTGCATCACTATCCTC
>CAZXRG010000239.1:0-4718 GCA_964642935.1 uncultured Rhodobacterales bacterium
TGTTGTCACTTAAGCGGGAAGATTAGTTGGCGTTATCCGCGCGGATAGCGTCTTCCTCAGCTTCGGTCTCTTCAAGAGCAATCTCGCCTTCTTTGATGTCCTGAGGGCCGAGACCTTCTTCGCGGGCGTTTGCCAAGTTCTCACGCGCTTCATCTGTGTCATTCTCAGCGCGATTGAGGTCGCCCTTTGGCTTTTTGGCTTCCGCTGCTGCTTTCGGCTCGGAGGAGGCTTTCGCGTTGTCCTCGCGGATGGCATCTTCTTCCGCTTCGGCCTCTTCTAGAGCGATCTCAGCTTCTTTGATGTCCATGGGACCGTAGCCTTCTTCGCGCGCATGCGCCAAGTCTGCCCGCGCCTTTTCGGTATCGCTTTCAGCGCGCGCAATGTCGCCCTTTACAGCTTTGGCAGGGGCCTTTTCCTTAACCACTTTTACGGCAGGCTTCTCAGCGGCAGCCGCGGCAGGCTTCTTAGGTGCAGCTGCTGCAAGGTCGTCACGGATGGCGTCCTCTTCGGCTTCGGTCTCTTCGAGAGCGATCTCGCCGTCCTTGATGTCCTGAGGGCCAAGACCTTCTTCACGCGCTTCTGCCAAAAAGGCCCGAGCGTCTTCTGTATCGCTCTCAGCGCGGGCAATATCGCCCTGAGGTGCGTCTTTGTCAGTTGAGACGTTGTTTGGGTTCACTTTCGTGACCCGCTCAGTCACCAGATCAAAGTCACTTTTCTGATATGTCTGAGAAACACGCTTGCCGCTTTTCTCGCCATACACAACAATCGCGTCATTGGTTTCCTCGATGCCAAGATCGACGTAACCTTTTTTGTTGAGTGTCTCCAGCGCGTCCATAGCGTTCTTGGGTTCGTTTCCTGCAAGTGCCATTTGCGCAGGAATAAGTGTCGCAAGAATTGCGATAGTAGTCGACTTCATTGGGTAGCCCCCTAGTTGTGCGGCAAAACTAAAATCTGTGCCACTTTTTGATGTGACACCGGATACTCAGCGTCACAAAAGCAATGTTACAGCCCCCCATGGGCATGAGGATGAGAATAAATCCGCCGATTGGTTTTGCAATCTTATTTTGGCCATAAAATAGCTGTGAATATCGCGATGATCTTTATTTGTGTATTGTTTTCAATTTCTTACGAGGTTCGCTTGAGAGGTGATTTATTCGCGAGCTGTAAGTGTAATTAAACTGACGGTGCATGTTTGCAACAAAAAGTCTGATGGTTTTTGGGTGAACGATTCGATTTCGATCATGAAATTTTGTGAAAATAGTTAACGCAGGGTCATTTTCTGATTTTCGGCAGAGAAGCGCTCGCTCTACTTAAGCCAGCCAAGCCCTTCCGTCTTCACAATATCGACCATCATATCGATGTGATCCGCGCGCTCATTGAGGCATGGAATGTAGGTGAAGACCTCTCCGCCCGCCTCTTCAAAGCTCTCTTTAATCTCTTCGTTGATCTCCTCGAGGGTCTCGACGCAATCCGTGGAAAATGCAGGTGCCATGATCGCAATGTTCTTTTGCCCGCCCTCGGCCAGCTCCGCCACATGATCGACCGTGGCCGGGCCAACCCATTTCTCAGGGCCGAATTTTGATTGGAAGGTGGTGACAATATCGGTCTTGTCCCAGCCCAGCTTCTCACGCAACAGTCGCGTCGTTTTCTGACATTGGCAATGGTAGGGGTCACCCTCCATCAGGTAGCGCTCTGGCACCCCGTGATAGGAGACGACCAGAATGTCAGGGCGGGTTTCAAGCGTGCTGTAAGTCTCGTTAACGGTCGCAGCCAGAGCATCAATATAGAGCGGGTTTTCAAAATAGGCGGGCACCGTGCGAATGGCCGGCTGCCAATTCATCTTTATGAGCGTGCGAAACGCCTGATCATTGGCCGTGGCCGTTGTGGGGGCCGCGTACTGGGGATAAAGCGGGAAGAAGATGATCCGCTCACAGCCTTTGTCTTTCATGCTTTGAATGACGGACTCCGTTGAGGGGTTCCCGTAGCGCATGCAAAAATCGACTTCGACCTGATCGCCCCAATGTTCTTTCATCTTCACGGCCAAAGCCTCGGACTGGGCGCGGGTGACGGTGAGAAGCGGGCTCTCATTCTGTTCATTGTTCCAAATGCCCCGATAGGCCTCGCCTGAGGAGAACGGGCGTTTGCTCAGGATGATCAACTGGAGAAGCGGCTGCCAGAGCCATGGGGAATAGTCGATCACGCGGCGATCAGAGAGAAACTCGTTGAGGTATCGGCGCATGGACCAGTAGTCGGTCGCATCAGGGGTGCCAAGATTTGCAATGATCACACCGACCTTAGCAGGCGCAACCGGAGGATGGTCCGATCCTGCATGGGCGAGGCGTCCTGAACCGGGGTGATCTAAAGCAATGTCTTTTGGCATGGGTTTGTCCTTATTGGTCCTGACCTAACTAGTGTCTCAAGCGGGGAGGTCAATTGCCCCCGGGCTTTTCGCCAGCCGGGACTTCCGTGGTTTTGAGCGCATCCGCCAGTCGGGATTGGGCCGAGCCTGGCCGAAGCGGTTTTTGTTGGGTCTCTGATGGCGCCCAGCCGGTGAGGAAGACCAGCTCATAGGTGGCAGATACGCGGCCTTCGTCAGTGCCAAAGGCCTGAGCATAAATCTCGAACATGCGCGACAGAAGATCACGGCGCATGAAGCCCCGCTCCTGAGCGCTTAAGGTGTTGGTTTCACCCATGGCGCGGAGGTCGTGCATCAAATGGAGTGGCGTTTCATAAGTGACATTGAGCACAATATTGTCGGCCACCGGTAACGCCAGTCCGGCCCGCCCGATCAGACCACCCAGATCACGAATTTCGCCCATGGGAGAGACACGCGGGGACAAGCCACCGCGCACCTCAGCCTCCGCCTCGCCAAAGGACGCGCGTAGCTCATGGAGTGTTTGCCCGCCGAACATAACCACCAGCATCAGCCCGTCGGGTTTCAAGGCATGTCGAAGCTGAACCAATTGGCCGACCGGATCATTCAAACTGTGCGCCGAGAGCCCATGGATCGCCAGATCATAGGCTTTGCCCGTGTCCAAAGTCTCAGAATCCGCAATGATATCGGCCTTGGGAAATTTATTTTGCCAAACATCCCCATGACCTGTCACCACAAGCACATCGTTAAAGGTTTTGTTAACCTCTTGAAGCCTTTCTTGCAGGATGGACGCGGCTTCTTCATGCAAAAAATCAGCAAAACCAATCCGACTGGCACGCGCCCGTCGGAGAGAGCGAAGTTGCATGTCAAAGAGGGGTGGCGACCCTGCCATGTGTTTTTCCTCGTAATTCCAGTTAAGCGATACTCAATATGCCTTCTGAACAAAAGACCCTCATCGAGAGGATCAAATCCCAATTCATCGAAACTGTCTTCCCGGCCCGCTGCATGGCCTGTCCGACCGAGACCATCACGCCTATGGGTCTTTGTGGCGACTGTTGGGGGCGCACCCACTTCTTTAGTGGGCCGGTGTGTGACCTCTGTGGGGTTGCGATTACGACGGTGGATCGAGCTCCTCAACGCCTGATTTGTGATGATTGCGACCGGAGGCCGCCCGCTTGGGATCGGGGTCGCTCTGCGGTTGCTTATGAAGGTGTGGGGCGACAGGTCACAATGGCGCTCAAGCACTCTGACCGACTTGATCTGGTGGCACCATTGGCGCGCTGGATGACCGGAGCGGGCGCGGATATGCTCCATTCCGACATGCTCGTTATCCCTGTGCCCTTGCATTGGTCTCGTCTGTTGGTCCGGCGCTATAATCAAGCGGCGATCCTTGCCAAACATGTGGGCAAACGCATTGGCGCTGACGTTGATGTCGAGGCTCTTAAGCGCAAATATGCGACGCCCGCCCTTAAGGGAAAGACCCGTGACGAGCGCCATGAGACCTTGCGCGATGCGATTTCGATTAGTGTCGAAAAGGTGAGCTGCATCACAGACAGAGACGTGCTTTTGGTGGATGATGTGATGACAACCGGCGCTACTTTGTCGGCGTGTACGCAGGTCTGCCGAGAGGCCGGTGCCGCAAGCGTGAGCGTATTGACGCTCGCCCGCGTTGCACGTCCAGAGTAAGCGCTTATATATGATCAAACGGGTTTGAATCAGAGAAGATGAATGAAGCAAGTCACTATGTATATGACGCCAATCTGCGGATATTGCGCAGCCGCCAAGCGACTGTTGCAATCTAAAGGGGCGTCCTTTCAAGAAATCGATGTCATGCGCGATCAAGCAAAGCGCGGCGAGATGATGGACAAGGCAAATGGCCGCCATACGGTCCCGCAAATCTTTATCGGAGACACCCATGTTGGTGGATACGACGATATGGCCGCTCTTGAGAGAGACGGAAAGCTGGACGCGCTGCTAGCGGCTTAAGCTCTCTCTTGTGAGAGCGCATAGATGTTTTGGAATGGGAGCACACAATGACACTTGATGGTTCCGGCGACAGCCAGGCAATTACGCTTCTAAGCGAAATCGCAACGGTCGAGCAATTGGCTCAGGCCCATCTCAAGCATGCTTTGCCAGAAGGTATGGAAGTCTCCCATTTTGCGGTTCTCAATCATTTTGCAGGAACTGGCGGAGAGAAAACGCCCGGTCAGCTGGCCCGCGCATTCCATGTGACCAAAGGGGCGATGACGAACACGTTGCGCCGTTTAGAGGCGGCGGGTTACGTGGATATCCGCCCCGATCGCTCTGACGCCAGATCAAAGCGGGTCAGTCTCAGCTCTCATGG
>CAZXRG010000240.1:0-4614 GCA_964642935.1 uncultured Rhodobacterales bacterium
GCTTTACGCTCTGACTCTTCCCGGCTGAGCGCCACGGATGTGCGAACACCACGACGAACGAATTCGATCATACCTTTAACAGCGCGCTCAGTTGGCTCAATGCCAGCGCACATCAGCACTTCGCGACCATCGCGGGAGCGTGCCCAGCGTGCGATCACTTCAGCGCCATTTCCGTATTTCTTGTCATCTGCAATTGCGTCATCCAACGCAGCCAATACAACAGCTGCAAACATTTTTTGGGCGCGACCGCCTTGATCCTTGTCAAAAGCAGCTGAGTCCATATCGTCGAACATACACATTTCCCATCATCGATTCTCGGTCACATTCAGAAGACGAATATGACGTTTTGTTGACACGTCAGGCAGACCACTTAACGCATATCAGCCATGCAAAAAACGCATACCAGACAATTTTGTTAAGATTAACTCCTTGGTGCTGACCATTTTATGCCACAAATTCTCATTTTTTTCAATGATTCCATGTGGTTAATTTTCTGCGGCGATAAACCGCCGAAAATTGTGTTTTGGCCACGTCTCGTCCAAAAAAATTTCGCGTGACGTTGCGTAATCGTTTTTTTGCGCGGACTATTCTACGATTCTACAATTTCCAGCAGTAAATCCTTGGCATCCACTTGTGATCCAACGGAGATATGAACCGCCTCAACGGTGCCGTCCTGTTCTGCATGAATGCCCGTTTCCATCTTCATGGCCTCAATCGTCACCAGCAAATCGCCACGCGATACCGCCTGTCCTTCTTTGATCACGACGTTGGCGATAATGCCCGGCATTGGAGCGGGCACATGGGAGGCATCATCCGGATTGGCTTTCGGCGTCTGCTTGATGCCAGAGGCGATCGAGCGATCCGGAACCGCGATTTTTCTGGGCTGTCCATTCAATTCGAAGAAGACCCGCACCAGTCCATCATCATGTGGCTCGCCCACCGCTTGAAGCCGGATCTCTAGGGTTTTTCCGGGGTCAATATCCACGCTAATTTCGTCGCCGGATTCCATTCCGTAAAAGAAGGCATGGGTGGGCAGTGTTCTAACCGGCCCGTAGGTTTGATGACGCTCGGCATAGTCGGCAAAGACCTTGGGATACATTAAAGCGCCGCAGAGGTCCTCGTCGTCGACCTCGATATCGCCAAGGTCCTCGGACAGTTTGCTACGAAGCGCTTCCAGATCAACCGCTGGAACGACCGAGGACGGGCGCACCGTGATCGGCTCTTCACCTTTGAGAACTTTATCCTGCAACTGTTTAGGCCAGCCACCAGGAGGCTGTCCGAGCGCCCCTTTCATCAGGTTCACGACCGATTCAGGGAAAGCCACGTCAACCTCTGGGTCTTCGACCTCAGCACGTGTCAGGCCTTGGCTGACCATCATAAGCGCCATGTCACCGACAGTTTTGGAGGATGGTGTTACCTTTGGAATGTCCCCAAACATCTGGTTCACATCCGCATAAGTCCGCGCGACCTCATCCCATGAGCCATCAAGGCCCATTGATTTTGCCTGTGCCTTGAGGTTCGTGAACTGACCGCCGGGCATCTCATGGAGATAGACCTCGGAGGCGGGCGCACCCAAACCTGTTTCAAATGCCCCATAGAGCCTGCGGGCGCCCTCCCAGTACTCACAAATTTCGCGCACGCGGTCCATATCGATGCCGGTGTCTCTGTCGGTGAACTGTAGGGCCTCGACGATTGAGCCCAAGCAAGGCTGCGAGGTGCCACCGGAGAACGGATCCATGGCCAGATCAACCGCGTCGACGCCCGCCTCAGCGGCCGCAAGGATCGAACCACCTGACACGCCAGAGGTGTCATGGGTGTGGAAGTGGATTGGCAGGCCTGTCGCCTCTTTGAGGGCCTTCACCAGCGGTCCAGCGGCAGTCGGCTTTAGCAGACCCCCCATGTCTTTCAGGCCAAGGATATGGGCGCCCGCGTCCTTCAGCTCGCACGCCAAATCCACATAGTACTTCATGTCATACTTGGAGCGCGCAGGATCGCGGTAGTCGCCCGTGTAGCAGATCGAGCCTTCGCAGAGTTTGCCTTTGGCAATCACGGCATCCATGGACAGGCGCATGTTCTCGACCCAGTTGAGGCTGTCGAAGATGCGGAAGAGATCAACGCCGCTTTCGGCGGCTTGGTCGATGAATTTCTCGACCACATTGTCTGCGTAATTGGTGTATCCGACGCCGTTGGAGCCTCGGAACAACATCTGCGTCATCACATTTGGCATGGCTTTGCGAAGGTCGCGGAGCCGCTGCCACGGGCATTCTTGTAAGAAGCGATATGCCACATCGAAGGTCGCCCCGCCCCAGCACTCCATGCTGAAAAGTTGCGGTAGGTTATGGGCATAAGCGGGTGCGACATTGATCATGTCAATCGAGCGCATACGGGTCGCAAGGAGCGATTGGTGACCATCACGCATAGTTGTGTCTGTGATCAGCAGTTGTTTTTGATCCAACATCCAGGCCGCGACCGCTTCGGGGCCTTTTGCTTCAAGCAGGTTCCGCGTGCCTGCCGCAGGTGTGTCGCCCAGAAGAACAGGTGGCTTGGGCTTGCGCACATCTGCGGGCAAACGCGGGGTGCCTTTGGTCTCGGGATGACCGTTTACGGTGACATCGGCCAGATAGGTGAGGACTCGGGTGGCGCGGTCACGACGCGGCGTGAATTCGAACAGTTCGGGCGTCGTGTCGATGAATTTCGTGTGGTAGGTATTGTCGAGGAAACTGGGGTGTTTGAGCAGGTTCTCAACGAAGGTGATGTTGGTTGAAACGCCGCGTATCCGGAACTCTCTGAGAGCACGGTCGATGCGGGCGATTGCCATTTCGGGTGTTGGTGCCCAAGCGGTCACTTTCTCCAAGAGGCTGTCATAAAAGCGGGTGATGACAGCGCCGGAATAAGCGGTGCCACCATCAAGGCGAATGCCGTGGCCCGTCGCGCCGCGATAGGCTGTGATGCGGCCATAATCGGGGATGAAGTTATTGGCGGGGTCTTCCGTCGTGATCCGGCACTGAATGGCGTGGCCGCGCAGCTTGATGTCTTCTTGTGCTGAGACACCTGTTGCCTCCCAAAGGGATTTTCCTTCCGACACTAGGATTTGAGCGCGGACAATGTCGATGCCGGTGACTTCTTCGGTGACTGTGTGCTCGACCTGAACTCTTGGGTTCACCTCGATGAAGAAGAATTCATTGGTGTCCATGTCCATGAGGAATTCGACGGTTCCCGCACATTGGTAATTTGCGTGTTTTGCGATTTTTAAGCCGAGCTCGCAGATTTCTGCCCGTTGGTCTTCGCTCAGGTAAGGTGCGGGTGCGCGTTCGACCACCTTTTGGTTGCGTCGTTGCACGGAGCAATCACGCTCCCACAAATGTACGATATTTCCATCGCTATCGCCTAGAACCTGAACTTCCACGTGGCGGGCACGTTTGACGAGGCGCTCAAGATAGCCCTCACCATTTCCGAAGGCGGCTTCCGCCTCACGACGTCCCTCAAGAACCTTCTCGTCAAGCTCCTCGGCAGTGTAGATCGGGCGCATTCCGCGTCCACCACCACCCCAAGAGGCTTTGAGCATTAGCGGGTAGCCCACATCCTCTGCCATTTTTGAAACGGTCTTGATATCATCGGGCAAAACTTCCGTGGCAGGCACCACTGGCACGCCCGCCTCAATGGCCGCTTTTCGCGCTGAGGCTTTGTCCCCGAGCATGCGCATCGTATCGGAGGTTGGTCCGATAAATGTAATTCCTGCTGCGGTGCACGCATCCACGAACTCGGGGTTCTCTGACAACAGGCCATAGCCCGGATGGATCGCATCAGCACCGCTGGATTTGGCGACACGAATGATCTCGTCGATGGACAGATAAGCCTCAACCGGACCGAGCCCTTCGCCGATCAGGTAGGCTTCATCGGCCTTAAACCTATGTAAACAAAGCTTATCTTCTTTGGCGTAAACAGCGACTGTCTTTTTGCCAAGCTCGTTGGCAGCACGCATGACCCTGATAGCAATTTCGCCTCTGTTGGCGATTAAAATCTTGCTGAATTCAGTCATTTTGCCCTCCAATTTCCACTGGCTATCTCGACTCTTAATCGGCGCTTCTCAGAGTTGCAACGCGTGCGCACAAAAAATGTTATCGATAACCAAATAGAACGAATGTTAGGTGCACTAAGGCAAATTGCAGGTTTCGTCCGATGTCGCTGCAAGAGATGGGCTCTTGGAAACCCCGGGAATTAGGGCATTCCCAGAATGATCTTCGGGGGGGCTTTTCCGTTGTGAATGTCATCAAAGCTTTGGGGGCCATCCTCGAGCCCTCTGATTTCAGTCCAATTGCCCAAAGTGATCCGGCCTTCGGCCAGCATCTTAACCGCCTGAGCGAAATCATCCGGCGTATAGCAATAAACGCCCAGAAATCCGATCTCGTGAAGGGTCATGCGGCGGGTATCCAGACCGGGCTCATTGTCTTGAAGGCCGATGTGAACGATCATTCCGCCGGGGCGGACAAGGTGAGATGCAGCTTCGCGGGTCCGTCCGGTGCCTACCGCATCAAGCACTAGATCGAGATCTTCGGGGCCTTTTTCGCGCGGATCATAGGCACGCGCGGCAACGGCTTCTTCAAGCATATTGCG
>CAZXRG010000241.1:0-4604 GCA_964642935.1 uncultured Rhodobacterales bacterium
GTGCCGCCGTAAACCTCCGCCACTTTGGAGCCCTCATTGAGGATCGCATTGTAAGCACCCAGACGCATGGTGCCGCCTTTGTCGTCGCTTTCGTCCCTCTGGATGGTGCGATTGCCCTCCAGCCATTCTTTCAGGTGGTAGACCACGGGCGTGAAGCGTTTCTTTCCGGCCTCATGGTCGAATTCCTCGGAGCCTGCGTCATTGATGCCCGCCAAGTTCCGCGCCGCCTCGATCACGGCCATTTGCATGCCGAGACAAATGCCCAAATAGGGGATGTTGTGCTCTCGCGCGAATTGGGCGGCTTTGATTTTGCCCTCGGTTCCCCGCTCCCCAAAGCCACCGGGGACAAGGATGCCTTGATAGGCTTCCAGTTTGGAGATGGCGGGGTCTTTGCCCTCGAATATCTCCGCGTCCACCCATTCCAGTTTGACTTTGACGCGGTTGCGCATGCCCCCGTGGGTGAGCGCCTCGGCGATGGATTTATAGGCGTCCTCTAGCTGGGTGTATTTTCCGACCACGGCGATTTTGACCTCGCCGTCGGGGTTGTTGACGCGGTCGGCCACGTCGAGCCATGTGGAGAGGTCCGGTTTTGGTGCTGGTGCGATCCCGAAGGCGTCGAGCACCGCTTGGTCGAGGCCCTCCTTGTGGTAGGCCAGCGGTGCTTCATAGATGGATTTGAGGTCGTAGGCTGCGATCACGCTTTCAGGGCGGACGTTGCAGAACAGGGCCAGTTTGTCCCGCTCTTTGAGCGGGATCGGGTGTTCGGAGCGGCACACGAGAATGTCGGGGGCGATGCCGATGGATTGCAGTTCTTTGACCGAGTGTTGGGTCGGTTTGGTTTTGAGTTCGCCTGAGGCGTTGAGGTAGGGCAGGAGGGTGAGGTGCATGTAGATGCATTCGCCTCTGGGCCGTTGGTGGCCGAATTGGCGGATCGCCTCGAAGAAGGGGAGGCCCTCGATATCGCCCACGGTGCCGCCGATTTCACAGAGCATGAAGTCGACTTCGTCGTCGCCAATTTCGATGAATTCTTTGATTTTGTTGGTGACATGGGGGACCACTTGGATTGTTTTGCCAAGGTAATCGCCGCGGCGCTCTTTTTCGAGCACATCGGAATAGATGCGCCCTGAGGAGACTGAGTCTGTTTTGCGGGCAGCCACGCCTGTGAAGCGCTCGTAGTGGCCTAGGTCGAGGTCGGTTTCTGCGCCATCGTCGGTGACGAACACCTCGCCGTGTTCGAAGGGCGACATGGTGCCCGGATCAACGTTCAGATAAGGGTCGAGTTTGCGCAGGCGGACCGAGTAGCCTCGGGCTTGCAACAATGCGCCAAGTGCGGCCGATGCGAGGCCCTTTCCCAAAGACGAAACAACGCCACCGGTGATAAAAACATAACGTGCCATTTGGTCTGGGAACTCCCGTGAAACTGCTCTTTGATGGGTCCGGTTTGGTCCGAAATTCCCATACTCACGGGATACCATTCTAGCAGAGGACTACTTGGGGCGGCAAGTAGGGAAAACAATATAATGTGTGGATAAGTCGTATTAGGGCCAAATTTTGCGTTATTGGCCGCGACACTCGGTGAGGGCGGGATCGTCCTTGACGGCCACTTGGGCGATGCGGACATCACCGCCGGAGTTGTAGTTGCGCCCCTTGGTCAGGGTGAGGCTTTCAAGGGGTTTTCCGGCAAGGTTGGAGAGTTGGCTCAGCGTATCTCTGCTCTCGCCCAGTTGGACGAAAACGCGCTTCCCGTCTGTGGGGCCGGCGAGATATTCCCCCGCTTGGTCTAAGGAAATGAAGCGGGTGTCTGTGCCCCCCAAAAAGGCGAGGCTCATTTCGTGATAGCCAACTGCGCGGATCGGGTGTGTGGTGCAAGTTTTGAATTGGGTATGGGCTGCGACCAGACGCGGGCTGATGAAGAGCGTTTTGGTGTTTGGCGCGGTAATGATCGAGAGGCTTGGGAAGATGATAATCAGGGCAGCCACACCAAGGCCTGCAAATGCGTAGGGTTTGGCGATACCCATGGCAACGGCGCCGAAGATGAGGAGGAGGAGTGAAACCACAGCGGCTAGGATCAGCAGCGGCGGGTAGGCGTTTTCAAACATTGGCAGAGGGCCGAAGGCGAAGACGCCAGCAACGATACCGCCAAGGATGAACAGAAATGCCGCGAGGATGCGCATGGCCTTTGAGGGCGTTTGCGTGATCCCAAGCGCGATCAATCCGGCGAGTGCGGGTAGGGTGGGCAGCACATAATGGGGCAGCTTGGTGCTTGTGAGCGCAAATACCAGCCAGCACGGGATGATCCAGCCTGCAAGGAGGCGCATATTGTCCGATCCCCGCGTGGCCCAGGCCAGCGGAAGAGCGGCAAGGATCAAAGGCGCCCATGGCCAGAAGGTGATCCACATGGTCATCAGATAATAACCGGGCGGGCCTCCGTGTTTCTCCGAGGCCGTGCCCACCTTCCCAAGCAGGTCTTTCCCTAAGGATTCCGTGAAGAATGCGCCGTCGGTTTTGAGAGCAATTGCGATGTACCAAGGGGCCGCTATGAGTGCGAAAAGAAGTAAACCTCTGAGCGGGGCAATCGCGCGCAACAGGCTGGTCGAGCGTTCGGCAATGGCAATCCAAAGCAATGTGCCCACAAACGGGATCAGAATGATCGGCCCCTTGATCAGAAACCCTAGACCCAAGCCCGCCCAAAGCAGTGCATGCGCTTTGGAGAATGAGGTAGCGCGATCCTGATAAATCCGCACGAGGGCTCCAAAAGCAAGCACCGTGAAAGCCAAAAGAACCGCATCGGTCTTGGCAATATGCGCCTCAACGGCCGTGGTAGCCGTAGAGGCAGTTACCAACCCGCCAATTAGAGCGGCGCGTGTCCCCAACAGCGGAATAAGCGCCCAATAGGTGAGCATGGCGGCCAGAATGATGCCCAGCGCAGATGGCACGCGGTAGGCCCAAATCTTACTGTCCGCACCATCCGCCAAGAGCTTTGCAGAGGCCACCTGCAGCCAATAAATTCCTACCGGCTTTTTCCAGCGCGGATTTTCAAGATTGCGAATGTCGATATAATCGCCCGTCTCCATCATCTGTTTGGAGGCTTGAACGTAGCGGGCCTCGTCTCGGTCCGTCACCGGAAGGGTCGAAAGACCGGGTAGGGTGATAATGCTCGCCAAAAGCACGATCAGAGCCAAGGCTCTCAGATGGGACTGGCTTACAAAAGTAAAAAGACCGGCGATGGAACCATCAAGCCGGTCAATTAATCCACGCATGTTAAGGCTTACTCAGGAAGCGGAGGCGCTGTTGGACTGTTAAGATCAACGGGCTCTGGTGCAGGAACAACAGGGATCAGAGGATCAATCGCAGGCTCGGCCCCGTCAACCGTGGTGCCAAGGCGCTCGATCACGCTGTCGCCCTGGCTCGCACTTGTGGCCAGAACAGTCAACGTCAGCGAGGTCAGAATGAAGCCAATCGCCATCACCCATGTGAGTTTGCTCAACGCCGTCGCAGCACCGCGGCCAGACACGGCTCCGCCGCCACCGCCACCCATGCCAAGACCACCGCCCTCAGAGCGCTGCATCAGGACAACACCAATCAACGCCAAAGCGAGGATGAGGTGGAGTGTGAGGACGACATTTTCCATGTGCTTACCTTAGTTTTTTAAGTGCCCGTGCGCCCAAGCGCCAAGAGCCGGTTTGATATCGCATCACTTAAGGTTTGTCGAATAGGAAAGCAATGGCCGACACAGGGCTGTTTGGGAGTGTTTACCAGATGGGGTCTTGCCAGAAACAGTTGAATGGGTTTTTCTGGGCTTATTGATTGATTTAAGAATTTTTAGGGGCGGAATTTGTGAAAATAGTCTGGCTGACGGACCTTCACTATATCACCGACGGATCGATTTGCGGGTATGACCCGCGATTGCGTCTGCAAGCCGCTGTTGCCCATATCAATGTCCATGCCTCCGATTGTGCATTTTGCATTGTGTCCGGTGATCTGACGGACACGGGCTCGATCACGGAGTATGCAGGCGTTAAGAGCATTCTGGATGCCCTCAAGCTTCCCTATTTCGTGATGATGGGCAATCACGACGCCCATGGGCCCATGCGGGCGATGTTTGATCTTCCCACCAACGCCATGGCGGATTTTGCGCAATATGTCATTGAAACCAATGTCGGGCAGTTCATCTGCCTTGATACGAAGATCGAGGGCACCGACGGTGGCTATCTCTGTCAGGAGCGTCTCACTTGGTTGGATCGCGCCTTAGCCCAAGCCGCCGGAAACCAGGTCTATCTGTTCCTCCATCATCCCCCTGCAAGGCTGAACCTACCGCCCTTTGACGAGATCGGATTGCAAAATCGCGGCGATCTGATGGATGTGGTGTTAAAGCATGACTGTGTGGCCCATATCTTCGCAGGCCATCTGCATCAATCCATGAGCGGTCAGGTGCGCGGCGTTCCCTATACGGTCGGGGGCGCGATCGTCTACCAGTCACCACCCGCTTTGCCTCCATGGGATTGGGGCGGGTTCCGAGCAGTTCCGGTTCCCCCCACCTACGGCGTGGTGCATCTCAACGGGCGGGATGTGGTCACCCATGCGATCCAGTTCTGCGACGCGGA
>CAZXRG010000242.1:0-4590 GCA_964642935.1 uncultured Rhodobacterales bacterium
GCCACCATCGAGGTCGTCGTCGTCTTCCCGTGCGTCCCCGCCACAGCCACGTTGGACTTCAAACGCATCAACTCAGCCAGCATCTCCGCACGGCGCACCACTGGCATCCCAAGATCACGCGCACCGTCGAGTTCTGCATTGCCGGGCTTAATGGCGCTTGAAATCACAACCACCTCGGCACCCGCCAGGTTCTCGGCACTTTGCCCGATAAAGACCTTAGCCCCGCGCTCACCCAGCCGATCCGTAATGGGCGAGGCTTTCATGTCCGAGCCCTGCACATCATAGCCCAAATTCAGCAACACCTCGGCAATCCCGGACATGCCAATCCCCCCGATCCCCACAATATGAATGGGTCCGATATCCACAGGAAGTTTGGTCGCAGTTCTATTCATGTCGCCTCAGCCAGTGATAATACGAGTTCTTTTAGTCGATCGACCGCATCAGGGCGACCTTGCCCCGATGCCGCCTCCGCCATGGAAAGCGCCCGCGCAGGATCGCTCAATATAGCCAAAACCTCAGAAGACAAGCGCTCTGCCAGATCATTCTCCGTGATCAAAACAGCAGCCCCCGCCTCAACTAGCCCCCGCGCATTGGCGGTTTGCTCATCGCGAATGGCAATGCTCAAAGGCACCAGAATGGAGGGACGCCCGATGCAGGCAATATCCGCCACGGAAGACGCACCAGAGCGCGAAATCACCAGATGCGCCCCGTCCAACCGCTCGGGCACATCCGCAAAAAACGGCTGCACCTCCGCTTTGATCCCAGCCGCTTTATAAGCCGACACCGCCGTCTCATGATCCGCATCCCGCGCCTGATGGGAGACACTCAAACGCGCCACCATCTCGGCTGGCAAAGCCGCCAAAGCACCAGGAACCACATCACTCAGGATCGAAGCGCCTTGCGAACCTCCAATCACCAACACCCGCAATTCCGCGTCCATGGCCGAGAATTCAGCCCCCGCCAAAGCCCGCACAACCCCGCGCACCGGATTGCCCGTATGCACCGCATCAGCGCCCTTGGGCAGTTCCGTGGGCCAGACCGAACAGGCGACCTTATCCACCCGCGTGGCAAAGGCTTTATTGACCCGCCCCAAAACCCCGTTCTGCTCATGGATGAGCCGGGGGATGCCCAAAGATTGCGCCGCGGACATGGCAGGCAAAGCCGGATAACCGCCAAAGCCCACCACCACCGTCGGGCGATCCCGCCGCATGGCACCACGTGCCGCCGCAATTCCAGTCATAATCTTGAAAGGCGCCTTCAGCTTGGACAGCAAACCGCCCCGCGCGAAGGTCGAGGCCTGAACCACCTCGCGCACCACAGCTTCTGGAAACCCGTCCGAATACCGCGCCCCGCGATCATCCGTGGACAGTTTCACACGCCATCCCAAAGCCAACATCTCTTCGGCGAGAGCTTGCGCGGGAAACATGTGACCACCGGTGCCCCCTGCCGCAATCACCAGCAAAGGCGCACTCACCGCCCTGCTCCAAATACATCTTCCAACTCATCCTGCGGACGCCGCCGCGTCAGCGCCAAAAGCATGCCCAGCGAAATGGCCACAGCCACCAAGGAGGAGCCACCATATGACACAAACGGCAAGGTCATCCCCTTGGCTGGCAACAGGCGCACAGTCACGCCAAGATTAATCACCGCCTGCATCCCGAACGCCGCCGCCAAGCCGATACCAGCCAGCCGCACAAAGGGATCACGCTCGCGCAACAGCGCCGCTAGGGCGCGCATCACGATCACCAAGAACAAGCCTATGATCACAAAGCACAGCACCAGCCCATATTCCTCAGCCGCCACCGCAATGATGAAATCCGTATGGGCATCAGGCAGAGTGCGCTTGATCTCGCCCCCACCAGCACCCACGCCAAACACACCACCCTCTCGAATGGCCGAGGAGGCATGACCGATCTGCGTGGTCGGATCCACATCCGCATTCAGGAAACCGTCAATCCGCCGCTGCACGTGATCGGAATTATTATAGGCCAGAACTCCGGCCCCCAAGACCAGAACGCCCAGAACAATGATCAGGATCATCGGCGCTCCGGCGACAAAATACATCAGCGCCCAAGACCCCGTAATCAAAGCCGCCTGCCCGTAATCGGGCTGAAGCGCCAGGATCAAAGCCAAGGCAACCGTGATCCCGAACGAGATCGAAATACCGGGCGGGCCATTGCGCTCGAAACTGGCACTCATCAGCCAAGCGGAGAATATCACAAAACAGGGCTTGAGAAACTCGGAAGGCTGGAAAGAGGTGAACCCAAGCGAATACCACCGCACCGCCCCTTTGCCGAAATCGGTCCCGAATACCGGAAGAAAAATCAGCGCCGCAAAGGCTCCGAAAAAGCCGACAACCGCCCAACGCCTAAGAACCGCAGGGGTCATAAACGAGGTGATCAACATGACCATCAGCGCCAAAGCGCCAAACTCTGCCTGTCGCCACACATAATAAAACCGGGGAAGATCATTGCGCTCGGCCAAAGGCGGCGAGGCTGCCAGTCCCAGCAAGATACCCGCCAGAAACAATCCCAAAGCAGCCGCCAAAGACACTTTATCAACCGTCCGCCACCAACGCGGCAGAAGCGGCTCACCGGGCGCGGGACCCGAGGCGCGATACACCATCTCTGTCATGAATGCCTGCTGTGCATCATGGAACCTGCTTCGAATTTTCTCAATCGCCCGTTTCTTTGATGAACGGTGCATATCAACTTATAATCAAATTTCGCCACATAGCCAGAGGCCAGAGCAATTTAGACCGTCGCTCGGTGGATGTGTCGCACGGGGACGACAATGGGCGAATCCGAGATCGGGGGCAAAATCCCCACCGAACGCCACATTAATCCCCAAAACCGCAAAATTCGTCATACGCGTTTCACGCGGAAATCATATGCAAATCATATCCCGAAATTTCCAGAATAACTCACGTTAACCTTTTGATTCGAATAAATAAAAATGACCACTCAACAGCAGGGTCGGCAAAAAAGCCCCCTAAACCTCCACCCACCCCGAATTTTTAGCCGAGGACCGCACACAAGCCTCAATAAACCTCATCCCCTTCACCCCATCCTCGATACTCGGAAAGAGCACCCCGTCGGGCACCTTTCCACCCTCAGAACGCAAGGCGCGAATGGCCAAAGCAGCCTCGGAATAGATATTGGCAAACCCCTCCAGATACCCCTCAGGATGCCCGGCCGGAATGCGCGTCATGCGCCCCGCTCCATCCCCTGATCCAGCCCCGCCTCTTGTGATCAATTGCTTGGGCTGACCAAGGGGCGTGTACCAGAGCTGATTGGGGTTTTCCTGCGACCACTCCAACCCGCCCTTGGTGCCGTAAACCCTTAAAGACAAAGCGTTTTCATTGCCAACAGCCACCTGAGAACACCAGAGCGTCCCCTTCAGCCCACCTTCAAATCTGAGCATCACATGGGCATTATCATCAAGCGAGCGCCCCTCTCCAAACGTATCAAGATCAGCCGAAACGCTCTCACAATTGGCCCCCGTCACAAAGCAGGCCAGATTATAGGCATGCGTCCCAATATCCCCAATGGACCCACCCGCTCCGGACTGCTCAGGGTCCGTGCGCCAAGCCGCCTGCTTTTGCCCCGTCTTCTCCAATTCCTCAGACAGCCAGTCCTGCGCATATTCCGCACGCACAACCCGCAGGGTACCAAGCGCTCCCTCAGCCACCATCTCACGGGCTTGGCGCATCATCGGATAGCCCGTGTAATTATGTGTCAGCACGAACAGCCGATCCGATTGTTGATTTATTTTCAATAGCTTATCAGCATCACCTAAAGTCGACGTCAAAGGCTTATCACAAATCACATGGATGCCAGCCTCAATGAAAGCCTTGGCCACAGGGAAGTGCATATGGTTGGGCGTGACAATCGCCACCGCCTCAATTCCATCCTCTCGAGCCGCCTCCGCCCGCGCCATCTCCTCGTAGCTGGCATAAGAGCGCGAAGGGTCCAAACCAAGCTCCTCAGCCGAGGCCAAAGCCCGCGCCTTATCCGAGGACAAAGCCCCCGCAACCAACTCGAAATGCCCGTCCATACGCGCAGCAATCCGGTGAACCGCGCCTATAAAAGCACCCTGCCCACCACCGACCATCCCGTAGCGAATTGGCCCATTTTCCCTTGTTTTATTGGCTCTAGAGACCATCAGCTAATCCCCAACATCTTCGCATTCGCCGCCCGATCCGTGCCCGCATCCGCAAAATCATCAAAGGCCTTATCGGTCACGCGAATGATGTGATCGCGGATAAACGGAGCCCCTTCTGCCGCCCCGTCTTCGGGGTGTTTGAGGCAGCACTCCCACTCCAAAACCGCCCAACTGTCATAGTTATATTGCGCCAATTTCGAGAAGATCGCCGCAAAATCCACCTGCCCGTCCCCCAAGGAGCGGAAGCGCCCGGCCCGCTCGGTCCAGTTTTGATAACCGGAATAAACACCCTGTCGACCTGTGGGGTTAAACTCCGCGTCCTTCACGTGATAGGCCGAGATGCGCTCATGATAGATGTCGATAAACTCTATATAATCAAGCTGTTGGAGGACAAAATGCGAGGGATCATAATTGATCGTGCACCGC
>CAZXRG010000243.1:0-4572 GCA_964642935.1 uncultured Rhodobacterales bacterium
GCCGAGGCCAGTGATCTGCTATGATGGCCCGCGATCTGGCCCAAGCCCGTGGCGCTTTGACGCTACAATTGTCCGGCGGTATCTCCCCCCGCGTGGCGGCCAGACGCCTGTCCAAAACGATGCAAGACCAGATCAATGACCCTAAGAATGCACCCTTCGTGCTCTATGCGGCCGACCTGCCCACCCAAGACCGCATCAAACTTCAAGCTGCCTCCATTCTGAACGCCAATGACATTGCCGCCTCCGTTTCTGCCCAAGACCGCTCGGATCTGGCGCAATTGATTGACGATGAATGCCGCCAAAACGCGCTCCTCTCACGCGCCTTGGCCCGCCCGGCAACAGGGGAGACAGGCAAATCCTGCGCCACCGCAATCCGCGCCTCCCTAAGAGACGTCTCGGAGATCATGGAGCACCTCTCCCCCTTCTCCCAAATAGACGCAGAACTACCAAAAGATCATGCACGATTAAGTGCCGCCGCTGAAATGGCTCTATCGCACATGAGCCCCGCCGATGACTGAACGGGCAAAGATCATCAAACGCGATGCGTTTGCCAAACGACGTGCCGAGCTCTCCGCAACCCAAGCCGCAACAGTTGACGCCAAAGAGATCATCGCCGCCGCCCACAATGAGGCCGCCCGCATTAAATCCGACCTCTTAAGCACAGCAGAAGCCGAAGCGACGCAGAAAGCGCAGGAACTTCTCGCCAAAGCCGAAGCCTCCGCCCAAAAGGAGCTGGCCTCCCTTGAACAAGACGTCTCCCAACTGGTGGCCGAAACAGTGGCCAAAGTCGTCGGCGATCTTGATGCGCGACAGGCCGTTGAAGCCGCCACAAAGATCGGCCTTTCAACGCTATCGGATCAAAAAAGTGCCAAGATCAGAGCATCCGCAGATGTTTATCGCACAGTCTTTGACACCGTCGCGGCACATTCGGACGCAAAAATACCCGTCACACAAGACGAAACCCTGCAAGGCGATCGCGTCATCCTCTCCACAGAACGCGGCCACTCCGAAATCGGCCTATCCGCCCAACTGAGCGCGGCCACCGACCCATGGCGGGCAGGCGCATGAGCGAGGAAATCCTCACATCCCTCTCCACCCGCCTCCGCGCGCGCGCGGAAAAGATCGCACCCCAGCATATTCGCGGACGGATTTTGCGCATCGAAGGCACCATGATCCGCGCCACTCTGGACAACGCCCGCATCGGTGAAGAGTGCCTCTTGGAAGACCCCGAAACCGGCCGCACACTTACCGCCGAAGTGGTCGGCTTTGACGACGGCGCGGTGATCCTGGCACCAGGCGGCTCCACACGCGGCCTCTCCAATCAGGCCGCCGTTCTGGCCACCGGAATTCTACCAAAAGCCCCCGCAGGCGCGGACATGCTCGGTCGCGTCATCGACGCTTACGGCGAACCACTGGACGAGGGCGGCCCAATCGCTAGAAACGCCCCCCTCCACCGCGACCCCCCTGCCCCGCTCACGCGCCCAATTGTCAGCGACGTATTCTCAACGGGCGTGCGTGCCATCGACGGGATGCTCACCATGGGTGCGGGCCAACGCATGGGCATTTTCGGCGCGGCTGGTGTGGGCAAATCAACGCTCCTCTCCCAAATCATCCGCAACTCAAAAGCAGACGCCGTCGTCCTTGGCCTGATCGGAGAGCGAGGCCGGGAGGTCCGCGAATTTCTCGACCGTGACCTCGGCGAAGAGGGCCTGAAAAAAGCCGCCGTTGTCGTGGCCACCTCGGATCGCCCCGCCACCGAACGCCTTCGCGCCGCCTATAGTGCTATCGCCGCCGCCGAGGCCTTCCGCGACGAGGGCAAATCCGTCCTTCTGCTCCTTGATAGCGTCACCCGCGTCGCCCGCGCCATTCGCGAAATCGGCCTAGCCGCCGGAGAACCCCCGGTGCGCCGTGGCTTCCCGCCCTCAACCTTCGCCATCCTACCCCAACTGGTCGAACGCGCCGGACGCGACCCAAAGGGTGCCATCACCGCATTTTACACAGTCTTGGTTGAGGGCGATGACGACAACGCCGACCCTGTCGCCGATGAGGTCCGCTCCCTTCTCGACGGCCACATCATCCTGTCACGCAAACTGGCCGGAGCCGGTCATTTCCCCGCCATCGACGTGCTCACCTCCAAAAGCCGGATCATGGACGGCATCGTTTCCGGCGCGCATTCAAAAGCCGCCAGAGATGTGGTCGCCATGCTCTCAAAGCTCGAAGACGTCGAGTTTCTGGTTCAGGTCGGCGAGTATAAAGAAGGCTCCGACCCGGCAGCCGACCGTGCCCTGTCAAAACGCGACGCCATCCACGACATCCTGCGCCAAGGCACCGATGAACCCGCCGATTTCGAGAGCACAATCGCAAAGCTCCAAGAGGTGATCACATGAGCCGGATCCCCGCCTTTAAAAAGCTCCTGGACCTCTCCGAACGCCGTATCGAGATCGCCGAACGCGCCCTGTTGCGTGCCCAAGAGGCCAAAGTCCAAGCCGCGCAAAATCTGGAAGACGCCAAGGCCGCACATTTGGCCAAACAGACCGAAATGGCAAAGGCCCGTGTGGAGACGCTTGATCGTTTTGTAGGCCAACCGACCCGCCGGGTTGGCGTCTCCGACCTTCTGAGCGTTCTCAAAGATCAAGACGGGGCGATTGATGCTGCAAGCGATGATGTCGACAGCGCCCAAGCCCGGCTCCAACAGGCCGAGGCCCATGTGGAAGAAATGGCCGAGGCCCTGCGCCAAACCCGCGTCATCCAACAAAAGCGCGACGCCGCCTTTCGCCCCAAAATGGCTGAGCTAAAACTGGCCGCAGATAAAGCCCAAGAGCGCGAAGCAGAGGAGGAGTTTGGCCATGCCCGACGATTCTAGCCTGCTGCTGGCCGCCTCCCAAAAAGTCTTGCGCCCAACTCTGCGCAAATACGCCAAAAAGGACATCAAAGCACGCCGCGAACTCTGCGGTCGCGGCCTCACGCTCAAAAGCCTACCCATCTCCTTCACAAACTACCCACCCCAAGACACAGAGGCGCCATGGCTGGCGTTCACCCTCAACGGCACCGCCTGCCACGCCCAGATAAACTGGGGCCAATTGCGCCGCTTTGTCGGCTTCCCGCTCGAAGGCCTCGACTCGATGGACGCGGCACTCCTCTTGGAAGACAAAGCCGCAGACCGGCTTGAGGAATTCGAACAGGCCACAGGCCTATCGCTGCGCGTCACAGGCATCGCCACCACCGCGCCCAAGGATCAAACCGCTATCGGGATCAGCCTTGGAGACACCACGCTCCCTCTGGCCCTATCCGATCCCGCCATAGAAAGCCTAAAAGCCTCCGTTCCCCACATAAAAGCCACCCTGCCCGACGACATCCCGATGGCTGTGCGCGTCGAACTGGGCGGGCTTCACATCACGCTCAACGATTTCAAAGACCTGCAAATAGGCGACGCGTTTGATTGGTCACAAGACCCCGAACACATCCGCCTGCTCGCTCAAGACACGCATGGAGCACAGGCGGTTTGGACCGAGGATGGCTTGGAATTGAGCACAGGCTTCCAGAGAATTTCAGAAGGGGAAGAATTGGGTATGACCAGCGAAATTGACGCACCAGAGGCGGAAAATCTGGATGATCTTGACGTGCGCATCAGCGTGCGCGCCGGAGAGGCCCTAATGACCCTTGGAGACCTCAAGAAACTCGGCTCGGGCTCCATCCTCCCGCTCAGCCGAGCGGAGGGAGACGCGGTTGATCTCATCGTTAACGGACGCCGCATCGGCACTGGCCAATTGGTCAGCGTCGGGGGGGATCGTTGCGTGGAGATCAAGGACCTGTTTGGCAATGGATAACCCGTTTCCAATACTGGTCGTTGCCTCCGTTGTCATGCTGGTGCCCTTTGTCATCGTCTCGGTAACCGCCTTCGTCAAAATCTCCGTGGTCCTGTTTCTGGTCCGCTCCGCCTTGGGCGTGCAACAAACCCCGCCCAATCTGGTCCTTTATGGGGTGACCATCGTGCTCACCGCCTATGTAAGCGCGCCCATATTCGGACAATCCTATCAAAACCTGGTCGACCTCAACATCGACCTCACCAACACAGCACTTTGGCCGCAAGCCTATGAAAGCGGGATCGCCCCGATCCGCGCCTTTTTGGAACGCTTCACTACCGAGGCAGATCGCGCGTTTTTCCTGCAAGCCGCCGAAGAACTACACTCGGACATCGACCTTGAACTCTCACAAGCCAACCTGTTCATCCTCGCCCCCGCTTTCGTCACAGCCGAACTGACCCGCGCCTTTGAAATCGGCGTGCTCCTTTACCTGCCCTTTGTGGTGATCGACATCGTTATCACCAATATTCTGACCGCCATGGGCATGATGATGGTCTCCCCTATGGTCATCTCCCTGCCCTTCAAACTGCTGTTGTTTGTGGCCGCTGACGGCTGGACCCGCCTCACCCACGGATTGGTGCTCAGTTATGTTTAGGGAGCACTAGACATGGAGCTTTACCCCTACGTTCAAACCTCACTGGTTTTGATCCTGCAACTGTCCCTCCCCGTGGTGATTGTCGCCACAGTGGTCGGGCTGGTCATCGGCATC
>CAZXRG010000244.1:0-4566 GCA_964642935.1 uncultured Rhodobacterales bacterium
ACGTGGTTGGATTTTTCGCATTTTTGGGGCTGGCAGCCGTTCTTTTACTTTGAGCGTCACGCCTTCCGGCGTGCCACCCGCCAATCCTCGTCCTTCGTGTCGTAATCGTCATCCTTAAGAGCGGGGCATTTCGCGACTAACATGCTTTCAAAGGCTCCAAAGACCCGTCGCATGTGTTTTTGCTTGTAAGGAAAAATGTCATTTGAATCCATATCATGCACGATCAGCGCATTGTCGGCTTCAAACACGACCAGATTTCCGTCCTGATCCTCCGCGCAATCAATCCCAAAGTACTCCAGATCAATGCCTTGAGCCAATGCATCAAAAGCGGTGTGATGGCGTTTGGCAAAATCCTGAGTGAAGCGGTCCATAAACACCGCTTCCTCACGGCGCTTTTCGTCTGAATCCTGCATGTCAGAATTAGAATACCACACATCCCATTGGTTGGAGATCGCCATGTGGCAGGGGAAGACCTTCCCATCAATAAATACAAGCCTGTATTTGCGAAACGCACCATCGCTAAGGGTGGCGTAATTGATAAACTCCGAGATGAAAAACGCCTGCTCAGTGCGCTCCTTTAAATATGCGTTCAGCTCTTCTTCAGAATTGAGTTTGGCTAAACCGACACCCGCGTGGGTTCCAACAGGACGTATTACATAAGGATAACCCCCCAGATTTTCCAAGATTGCGCCCAGAACGCTCGGCTTTAGGGCCCGGTCTATCCCTGGCATCACGCGGATGGTGTTGGGAAATCTCAGACCGTCCGTTGTTGGGAAGCTTTGGCCCAATGCGTCCCGTTCAAAGGTGATGGAACCTTCGGGTAAATTAATTGTCTTTGTGTCCGCTCGGCCCGTTAAAGCCTTCACGGTTTCATAGAAAGCCTGAGCGCGATCAGAATCCACGGGAGCTGCACAAAAGGCTATATCATGATCGGGCAACGGCGCGAGGTCTTCTGCATTCAGATTTGGAAAATGGGTAACGATTTCAAAGTCTGAATATTGAAGCAGGAATTCAACGGGCGTATTTGCCCCCATGGGTCCGGATTGGGCAAATACCAGCAGTTTTCGCTGCGTGTCATGGGGGTGATATGTTCGATATACGCGAAGCTGTGCCAGTGCTTTGGACTGCCAGTCCAACCCCAAATCAACGTTGCCATGAAGCTGGTCAATGACCGACAGGTCCATGTAAGCCGCTTCCTGACCAGCACTTTCCAGACATTGGCTGAGAAGCTGGTTGCGAAGGGGCGTTAGATCGACCCCTTCAAACGCCAACCGTGTTAAATTGGCGATTCCCAAACGATATTGAGGTTCCATTCTGGCTCCTGACCGTGATGCAGGCATGGAGTGACACAGTTGTATTAAGGAACTGTGGACCAGAACAGGTTTTGAAGAGGCAAAGGGGCCGAATTTACTCGGCTGCGTGAACCTTAATCACCGGCTCCATCTCATCAAGGATATCTTCGGACAGATGACACTTGATCTGATGCCCGTCCGCGAGGGTCCGCGCCACTGGCACCTCAGTCTCACAAAGGTTCCCGGGCACCATGGATTTGCGCGCACAGCGGGTCTGGAACGGGCAACCGGAAGGCGGGTTCATGGCCGAGGGGATATCGCCATCAAGCACAATCCGCTTCTTCTCGATCTTCGTGTCCGCAATAGGCACGGCGCTCAACAGAGCCTCGGTGTAGGGATGATAAGGCGGCGCAAACACCTGATCAGTGGTGCCAATCTCGACAATATGGCCCAGATACATGACCAGCACGCGATCACTCAGATAGCGCACAATGGAGAGGTCATGGGAGATGAACAGGAGGGTCGTCCGGCTTTCGCGCTGGATTTCCATAAGCAAATCCGTAACGGCCGCTTGCACAGATACATCAAGCGCTGAGACCGGCTCATCCGCCACCACGATCTTGGGCGCACCCGCAAAGGCGCGGGCGATCCCCACGCGCTGCTTTTGACCGCCTGACAATTGACGGGGCATACGTTTGGCAAACTCGCGGGGCAGCTTCACCAGATCAAGCAGCTTGAGCATCTCCTCTTCGCGCTCGGCCACCGTGTCGCCAACGCCGAATTTTTCGAGCACGCGGATGATCTGATCGCCGACCTTATGGGACGGATTGAGCGTATCAAACGGGTTTTGGAAGACCATCTGGATGTCGGCCACTGTGCGGGTGTCACGGGCCTCGATCTCAGTGTCGCCAATATTTTTATTCTCAAGCGTGATCGAGCCATCGGTGGCCGTCTCCAACCCCATGAGCATCTTGGCCAGCGTTGATTTTCCGCAACCGGATTCACCCACAATGGCTAAAGTCTCAGCCTCGCGAGCCTCAAACGACAGGGTTTCATTGGCCTTTACCACCCTTTTTTCGCCGGAGGAGAACAGAGCGGAGGCGGAGACTTCATAGTATTTCTTGAGGTCCTGAATTTTCAGGATCACATCACCGGGCTCGGTCACTTCCGTCTCGGTCTTGGCGGCTATGGGCGCGTCCCAATCAATCTCGTCCCATTTGACACATCGGGTCTCGTGACGGTCGCGATTGTCTCCGGGCACATCGGCCATGGGGATGACGCCTTTGTCGCAACGTCCGCTCGCGAAGTAATCGCACCGGGGGCCGAAGTTGCACCCCGGTGGACGCTCATGGGGCAGCGGGAAGTTCCCGGGAATGGCCACAAGGGGCCTTGCATTTTTGTCCGCACCCGGAAGCGGGATCGAGCGGAAGAGGGCCTGCGTATAGGGGTGGCGCATATGGTCAAACACATCCCCGATGGAGCCTGTTTCCACAGCCTCGCCGGAATACATCACACAAAGGCGGTCACAAGTGTCCATAACCAGCCCCAGATTATGGGAAATGAACAGCATGGAGGTGCCTGTGGTGCGTCCAAGTTCTTTCACGAGGTCCACGATGCCCGCCTCAACGGTCACATCAAGCGCCGTGGTGGGCTCATCAAGGATCAGGAGTGAGGGCTTTGACATGAGCGCCATTGCGATCACGATGCGCTGTTGCTGACCGCCCGATAGCTGATGGGGGTAGGATTTGAGGATGCGATCAGGGTCGGGCAGACGCACGCTTTCAATCATCTCGCGGGCCTGTGAGAGAGCCTCTGCTTCGGACACACCTTCATGGATCATCGGCACTTCGGCCAGTTGTTTCCCGATCTTCATGGCCGGGTTCAGGGAGGCCATGGGCTCCTGATAGATCATCGCAATTTCAGAGCCGCGAATGTCGCGCAGTTCCTTTGGCGAGAACGTCGAAAGGTCGCGGCCTTTGAACTTGATGGAGCCCCCCACGATCTTTCCGTTCACGCCGAGGTCTTGCATGACACCGAGGGCCACTGTGGATTTGCCGCAACCGGATTCACCCACAAGCCCCATAGCCTCGCCGGGCATGACCGTGCAGGAGAAGTCCATGACGGCGGGAATTTCGCCCGCGCGGGTGAAGAAGGAGATGGAGAGGTTGTCGATCTCCAGGATCGGGCCGTCATACTCGGTCTTGCTCATCAAAGCATCTCCTCAATCGCAAGGATGATGGGTTTTAAACCCATCCTACCGCAGGGTGCGGCATCTGTAGGGTGCATTTCCAATGCACCTTCGGGACGGTCCGCACACAGCAAAGAGGGACTAGAAAATATCATTGCCATCAATCCTTCAAACTCTGTTCACGCAACCCATCCGCCAGCAGGTTCAGACCCAAGACCAGCGACATCAAAGCCAAAGCAGGCGGCAGGGCAGGGTGGGGATAGATCGACAAGAGCTTGCGCCCCTCATTGATGGTCATCCCCCAATCGGGGCTTTCAGGGCTCACACCCAGACCAAAGAACCCGAGCGTTCCCAAGAGGATCGTCGTGTATCCAATGCGCAGGCAGAAATCGACGATCAGGGGGCCTCTGGCATTGGGAAGGATCTCCCAAAGCATGATGTACCACGGCCCCTCGCCTCGGGTCTGAGCCGCAGCCACATAATCGCGAGTTTTGATGTCCATGGTCAGGCCGCGCACGATCCGGAACACCGTGGGTGAGTTTACAAAGACGACCGACACGAAGATGTTCAAGAGGTTCGGGTCCATGGAGAACACTCCGAACGGGTCGCTATTAAATGCAAGGCCCGAGTAGGCCCAAAAGCCCAGCACCAGAACCACCGCCAGCCATGTCCACATCTTTTGGGGCTGGGTGAAGAGCTTGGTCTGAATCAGGACTACAAAGAAGATAATCGGGAAAAGGAACAGAACCGCCGCCAGATAGATGGGGATGCCCGTTGATCTGATCTCCGGCGTCACAAGAAGGTAAAACAGAAGGATCACCGGAAACGCTAGCACCAGATTGGCGAGGAAGGACAGGACCGTATCAATCTTGACCATGGTGACAATAAATACGAGCACCAAGATCGTCAGGACGAAAGGAAGTCCGATCGGCATACCCGCCATAAACAACAGGAGTGCGGTGAGCACCGTGATCGCGATAATCAACAGTTTATCGCGTAGGGCAGGGCTGTCGAAGTATCCGGCGGGAAGTCCTAGAGTAATCCCTACCATAAAGGCAAACAGCGTCGCGGTTGGCGCAATTTTTA
>CAZXRG010000245.1:0-4564 GCA_964642935.1 uncultured Rhodobacterales bacterium
ATGTCACAAACCACCGAGCATATTTGGAGCGGATTAACTTTTTCGTTACCCTCGAAAACGCGCAACACTTGATCCCATTGGCGATACCTCTTATCTCCCACCCTCCATAGCGACGGATCAAACCCATGCCGATCAAAATTCCGCAGTCCTTACCTGCCCATGACGTTCTCACCAATGAGGGCGTGATGGTGATGTCAGAAGAGCATGCGTCCCGTCAGGACATTCGCCCGCTTCAGATCGGTCTGTTGAACCTGATGCCCAAGAAGGTGCAAACGGAAACGCAGTTTGCCCGTCTGATCGGTGCCACGCCTTTGCAGATCGAACTGACGCTTTTGCGCATGTCAGAGCATGAAAGCAAACACACAGCGCCCGAGCATATGGAGGCGTTCTATAAGACCTTCGCAGAGGCCCGCGCGCAGAAGTTTGACGGGCTGATCATCACCGGAGCACCTATTGAGCATCTGGATTTTGATCAGGTCTCCTACATCGACGAGCTGAGCGAGGTTTTCGACTGGACCCAAACCAATGTGCATTCCACCTTTGGGGTTTGCTGGGGTGGGATGGCGATGATCAACCATTTCCACGGCGTTAAGAAACATCTGCTCGACGCAAAGGCATTCGGCTGTTTCCGCCATAAGAACCTGACACCGGCTTCGCCCTACCTGCGCGGGTTTTCGGACGATTTTGTCATGCCTGTCTCGCGCTGGACCGAAATGAAAGACGCGGAGATCGCCTCCAAGGACGGGCTTGAGATTTTGATGTCCTCTGATGAAGTCGGCGTTGGTCTGGTGGCGGATCCTGAGCATCGAGCGCTCTATATTTTCAACCATCTGGAGTACGACAGCGGCACGCTCAAAGAGGAGTACGACCGCGATGTCTCAGAGGGCGGCCCAATTGACGTGCCAAGCAATTATTACCCCAACGATGATCCGACCCGCAAACCGGAGAACCGCTGGCGCTCCCATGGGCATTTGCTTTATGGCAATTGGCTGAACCAGATTTATCAGACAGCACCTTTTGATATGAATGACATTGGTGTGCCAAAAGGGTAACCCCAGCCGATGCGTGACACTCCAGCAGGGCAATTTATCACGGTCTCGGGAAAGAGGCTCCATTATACGATGGCCGGAGATGGGCCACCTGTGATCTTGCTCCATGGTGCTTCTGGCAACTTTTTGGACTGGACGTTCGGGCGGTTTAACGAGCTTGCAAAAACCCACCGCGTCCTTGCATTTGACCGCCCTGGCTTGGGGTTTTCCGATCCTGCGGAAAGCCCCAGCCTGTCTGATCAAGCCGCTTTGATGCGTAAGGCTGCAGGAAAGCTCGGGATGGAACGGGCAATCGTTGTCGGGCATTCCTTTGGAGGCGCTGTGGCGCTCGCATGGGCCTTAGATGCGCCGGAAACTGTGAGCGGTCTTTTGTTACTCTCGGCACCTTCGATGTTATGGCCGGGAACTGCTGGGCGGTTATATGACTTGGCAAATACGCCCGTCCTCGGCTTTGCGTTTTCGCGGCTCATTCCATTTTTGGCGACCGAAAACCGTATCCAACAGGCGGTTGATACCATCTTTGAACCCCAACCAATGCCGGAGGGCTACATCAAATTTGTGCGCTCTATTCTGTCGGCAAACCCAACCCGATACCGGACCAACGCTATTCAGGTGGCGACCCTCAAACCCCAGATTGCGAAGATGATCCCGCGATACTCCAGCCTGCCCATGCCCATCGAATTGGTGCATGGGAAGGAGGATACGATCGTGCCCGCTGACCTGCATTCCGTCGAGTTCGCCAAAAAAATGCCCAATGCGGGCCTCACTCTTTTGGACGGGATCGGACATATGCCCCATCACGCAGCACCTGAGACGTTTTTCGAGGCATTTGGGCGGGTTAACAAACGTTAATTTGGTAGAATTTTACATCAAAATCATGGGTTAACCATCTGGTTTTGCGATATTTTCACCATATCTCTCAATTCGACTCAACTAGTTGAGTGAAAAGGTGTTAACCATTTTCCAGCCTCACAATTTCCTCCGAAAATCCGCCCGTTGCCAATCCTTCTCGCAAACCTGATAATGACGCCCAGCAGAGCATGAGGGCATTGATGAGCAAATCCGACTTTCCAAAACCGTTCGACGGCGCAATTTCAAAGTTCCTGAACAATGACGCCCCAGCTGACATGCGTTCTGCCATCAAGGACGCCAAGAAATCCGAGATCCTGAACCCGACTTATCCTTACAAAAAGCGCATGGATAAGGACGAATACAACGACACCATGGAAGCGCTCCAGATCGAGCTGGTGAAGTTCCAAACTTGGGTGCGGGAAAGCGGCACGCGGGTTGCGATCGTGTATGAGGGGCGGGATGCTGCTGGAAAAGGGGGCACGATCAAACGCTTCCGCGAAAACCTTAATCCCCGCTCTGCACGTGTCGTGGCCCTGTCAAAACCCTCCGATGTTGAGCGGACCCAATGGTATTTCCAGCGCTACATCCAACACCTCCCAGCCGGCGGAGAAATCGCATTTTTCGACCGCTCATGGTACAATCGAGGGGTCGTTGAAAAGGTTTTCGGCTGGGTTGAGGACGACGCCCGCGACCGCTTTTTCAAACAAGTGCCCCAATTTGAAACGATGCTGACCAACGATGGCATCCATCTGATCAAGCTCTGGCTCAACGTTGGCCGCGCAGAACAATTACGCCGCTTTCTTAAGCGAGAAAGTGATCCGCTCAAACAGTGGAAGCTTTCGGGCATCGACGTCAAAGGGCTCTCGCTTTGGGACGAATACTCAAGCGCAATCAACGAAAATTTCACCAAGACCCATCACGAGGCTGCCCCTTGGACCATCATCCGTTCCGATGACAAAAATCGCGCACGGATCGCAGCTATTCGCACCGTGCTCAGCCAATTTGACTACGACGGGAAAGACGGAAAATGGGCCTGTGCACCCGATACGGAAATCTCAGGCACGCCCGAATTGATGGCCAATGGCTGAGAAAAATGTCCGATAAATCCACCCGACGGGGCTATCATCATGGCAACCTGCGCCAAACGCTCGTTGAAGCCGCCCTTGATCTTGTGGTCGAGAAAGGTCCGCAAGGTTTCACCATGGCGGAAGCCGCGCGACGGGCAGAGGTCTCTCCGGCCGCTCCCTATCGCCACTTCAAAAACCAGCAGGACATCCTCTCGGAGGCAGCCCGCCAAGGCTTTTTGATTTTCGCTGATAAACTGAAACTAGCCAGCGACACGGCAGGGCCCGACCCGCTAAAGGCTTTTGAGGCCACGGGCCGTGCTTATCTAGACTTCGCCAACGAACATCCAGGCTATTACATCACGATGTTTGAATCATCGCTTTCAATTGCCAAAGACCCTGATCTGGCGCTGGCATCCGAAACGGCCATGAATGTGCTCACAGATGCGGCCAAAGATATAACCGCCCATATTCCAGAGGACAAACGACCGCCCGCATCGATGATCGCGCATCATATCTGGGCCATGTCTCACGGAGTTGTGGAGTTATTCGCACGGGCAGAGCCTGGCTCGCGTGCGCCCTTCTCGCCCGAAGACCTCCTTGAAAGCGGCACCGGTATTTATCTGCGCGGTCTCGGCCTGCTTCCGGCAGACGGTTAATTCCCCACAACAAGAGCAATGTAAGCCATTACATGACTATTGACGCTTTTCCTCAATAGGTCCACGCTCTGAGCTGAACAGCCCGGAGGCCCGTCGTGAATCAGCCACTCACAAACACCCAGATGCGTGATGCCGAAGCGCTTTTGCACGCCTATACCAACACGCCTAGCTTGCGAGAAACGGGCGCACATATGATCGCAAAAGGCTCCGGTATTCACGTCTATGATGATGCGGGAAAACCCTACATAGAGGGCATGTCCGGACTGTGGTGTGCAGGCCTTGGCTTTGGCAATGAAGAACTGGTGGAGGCTGCCACCAAACAAATGCGCGATCTGCCCTATTATCACATCTTCTCAGGTAAATCCCACGAACCAGCGGTCGAACTCGCCGAAAAGATCAAAGAGGTCACACCCGGTCAAATGGCGCGTGTCATCTATCAATCCTCCGGATCAGAGGCCAATGACACCCAAGTCAAACTGGCTTGGTACTACAATAACGCCTTGGGCCGCCCGAATAAGAAGAAGATCATATCGCGAAAAAAGGGTTATCACGGGGTGACCATCGTTGCCGCGTCCATGACCGGCCTGCCCTATAATCATGCAGATTTCGACCTGCCGGTTGATAGGATCAAACACACATCTACCCCTCATTATTGGCGCGAAGGCATGCCTGGCGAAACCGAGGAAGAGTTCTCCGCAAGATTGGCTCAAGACTTAATCAATCTCATCGAAGAGGAAGGCCCCGAGACAATCGCCGCCTTCATCGCTGAACCTGTCATGGGCGCGGGGGGTGTCATCACGCCGCCAAAAGGCTACTTTGAAGCGATCATGCCAATCCTTCAAGCCCATGATATCCTTTGCATTTCCGACGAGGTGATCTGCGGCTTTGGGCGGACTGGAAACTGGTTTGGCGCTGAAACTTTCAACATGCAACCAACGTC
>CAZXRG010000246.1:0-4562 GCA_964642935.1 uncultured Rhodobacterales bacterium
TTGCAGCGCACAAAAGAAACCTTGACTTTAGAGCCCTAATGACGCCTAAGAGCGCCAACGACACTCCATTCAGGTCAAAAAATGACCTCAGGTGGGCCAACGAGCGCCCACAACTTTTGTTCTCTAACAGATTTATGGCGTCTCGTTCCGCATACATCCCGATTTCGCGGGATAAGCGGCCAACGCTGGCACCCTGCTTGCAGGCACGTGAGACACCATAGGTGCTCGCGGGCCAAAAACTGTGTACGAGAAAGACAAGACACACATGACCGAATTTAAAAAGCTCAACCTGTCCAATCAGCTGATGCAAGCGATTGAGACGGAAGGCTACACCAACGCCACTCCCATTCAGGCGCAAACCATTCCCGCTTTGATGGACGGGAAAGACGTGATGGGTGTGGCCCAAACCGGAACCGGAAAAACGGCGGCCTTTGCGCTGCCACTCCTGCACCGCTTGTCCGCCACCCGCGATTGGGCCGAACCGCGCCAACCACTGGCTCTGATCCTGGCCCCCACACGCGAACTGGCTGTGCAAATCCACGACAGCATCCAATCCTACGGAAAAGGGCTACGATTGCGCTCGACCGTCGTTTTCGGAGGCGCATCCATCCGCAACCAGATGCGCGCCTTGGACAAGGGTGTTCATATCCTCGTGGCCACTCCGGGCCGTTTGATGGACCTCTACAACCAGAAGTTCGTGCGGTTTGACGGGGTCAAAACCTTCATTCTGGACGAAGCCGACCGGATGCTCGACATGGGCTTCATCAATGACGTGAAGAAACTGGCCACTATGATGCCAGATGGTCGCCAAACGGTTCTGTTCTCGGCAACCATGCCAAAACAGGTGGCCAAACTGGCGGAAGAGCTTCTGGACAATCCGGTGCGGGTCTCCGTTGATCCGGAATCCACAACTGCCGAGAAGGTCGAGCAGAAGATCTACTTCCTCCCCAAAGACCGTAAGCGCAGCCTCTTGGGCGATCTCTTGAAAGACCCCAAGCTTGAGCGCGTTCTGGTCTTTACGCGCACCAAACGGGGCGCAGATCGGGTCACCAAATTCCTCAACCAGATCGAGATCAAAGCCGACGCGATCCATGGGGATAAAAAACAATCCGCACGCCAACGTGCCCTGCGAGACTTTAAGGCCGGCAAAATCCGCGCACTGGTCGCCACAGACATTGCGGCACGCGGGATTGACGTGGAAAACGTGACCCATGTGATCAATTACGAGCTGCCAAACGAGCCGGAAAGCTATGTGCACCGGATCGGCCGGACAGCGCGTGGTGGTGCAAAAGGTATCGCTCTGTCCTTGTGTGACAGTGAAGAGCGCGCCTACCTAAAGGCCATCGAGAAGGCCACGCGTCAGAAACTGGACGTGGTCGTGGATCATCCGTTCCATGCGCCTGAAATTGCCCATGCGCCAACGGCAGAGCCGTCGCGCAAAGATGCCCGCAACAAAAAGCAGCCATGGCATCAGCGGCGCAATGCGCAAAGCAAGAAGCGCAAAAAGAAACGCGCGGCCTAAGAGCCGCTTTGTAGGATGCGTTTAAAACGCATCCTACCGCCCCACCCCATCCAACAGGTCACATTTTCCTTGATTTCCCCCGCCAAGGCCTTAACTTGCAATTGAGAATAATTCGCAATCGCAAAGGCTGATCATGTCCGTCCAAGATCAAATCTCCTCGGAGACCGTGGCACCCTCCATCGGGACAACCATCGGCCCCTTCCGCACCAAACGCGCCCTGATCGCCTTGCTGGTCGTTGTTCTTGCGCTCTTTCCCGGCGAATTGGGTGAACTCACTCGCACCCTCCTCACAGACGCCTATATCCAAGTAAGCGCCTTCGTGGCCGCCACGCTTTTGCTATTCTATGGAGCGGAGAAGGTCTTCAACTTCGATCTCGGTAAAGCGCTGAAAGGCGCAAAAGGCTTCCAAGTTCCCGCCGCCGCCCTATTGGGCGCCACGCCTGGCTGTGGAGGCGCAGTGGTCGTCGTTGCGGCTTATTCCTCCGGAAATGTAGGCTTGGGCGCAGTCGTCGCAGCTCTCACCGCCACCATGGGCGACGCTGCCTTTCTGCTGATCGCCACGCGTCCAGACGTGGCTCTCGTCGTCCTGCCCGTCTCCCTGATCGTTGGCGTCATCACCGGCATGCTAGTCGACCGTTTTGACAAAAGAGACTTCCGCGATAGTGCCCGCGCCCAATGCGAGTTGGCCCCGATGATCGGTCGCACCCGCCTCAAAGACTACCTCTATCTGGCCATCGCCATCCCGGGCCTGTTCTTGGGCATCAACCAACTCTTCCAAGTCGACTTTGAAACCTTCGGTCGCCTCCCAGAAATTGTAGGCCTCGCAGGCATCGCCGTTGGCCTCTACATTTGGGCCACCTCGCCCCTACAAGCCATGAGCCACCAACAAGACAGCGCCATCACCCGCATGGCCGAGGAAACCAGCTTCATCTCGATCTGGGTTATCTTCGCCTATCTGGCCTATGACTACATTATCGCCTTCAGCGGCGTGGATCTGGCCGACGCCTTCTCCTCCATCGCACTCCTATTACCTCTCATGGGCGTTTTGATCGGCTTCATCCCCGGTTGTGGCCCGCAAGTTCTGGTCACAACCCTCTATATAAACGGCCTCATTCCCTTCGCCGCCCTCATGGGCAATGCGATCTCCAATGACGGAGATGCGCTCTTCCCGGCCATCGCGCTCAACCCGAAAGTCGCTGTGCTCGCGACCGCCTATAGCGCCATCCCGGCCCTGCTTGTTGCCTATGGATTTTACGTCTTCTTACCAAATATCTTCTAATATTGAGATATTATAACCGGTTTTAGGGGGAAAATTCCGACGCTTGCATCATAGCTGACGTTCGCGTAACCTTTCCCCTTGCGTCGCGTAAAGCTGATCTGCCACCCTTTCAGGGCAACAACAAAGGTGGTCACAATGGACAATGATTTCTTGACGATCGGTGAGATGTGTCGGGCTTTCGATGTAACACCGAGAACTTTGCGCTTCTATGAAGCCAAAGAACTTCTGTTCCCGCAGCGCGAAGGCCAGAAGCGACTGTTCTCACGGCGCGACCGCGCCCGCCTCAAGCTGATCCTGCGCGGCAAACGCTTCGGATTTTCCCTCGAAGAAATCCGCCAACTTCTGGACATGTACGAACTTGACGATCAAGGCACCGCACAACTCCAGCGCGTTTATGAACTTGCAGTTGAACGCAGAGATGCGATGATCGAACAACGCGACGAACTCACCGAAGCCATTGAAGATTTGGGCGAGCAACTCCACTGGGGCCGACAAGTCCTCAAAGATCGTGGTGTCGCTCGCGCCGCTGAATAACTCCCAACCGAAAGGCAACCCACACATGCCAAGCTACACAGCACCGCTCAAAGACATGAATTTCGTCCTCCATGACGTTTTGAAAGTCGAAAACAGTGAGACAGACGGCTACTCCGAATTAAGCCCCGATTTCACAAGCGCTGTGTTAGAAGAAGCCGGAAAAATCTGCCGTGACGTTCTGGCCCCGCTCAACCAAGTGGGCGATCAGGAAGGCTGTGTTCTGGAAAACGGCGTGGTGCGCACCCCCACCGGCTTTAAAGAGGCTTTCGACACCCTTAAAGAGGGCGGCTGGACCGGCCTTGATTGCGATCCCGAATATGGCGGCCAAGGCATGCCCTTCATGCTCAACACGGCCGTGGGTGAGATGATGTCGGCGGCCAATATGTCGTTTGCGATGTATTCCGGCCTGACCCATGGCGCCTATTCCGCCATCCACGCCCATGGCTCGGACCAGCAAAAACAGACCTATCTGCCAAATATGGTCAATTGCACATGGACAGGCACCATGAACCTGACCGAGCCTCATTGCGGCACTGATCTTGGCCTTTTACGCACCAAGGCCGAACCCCAAGACGACGGCTCCTTCAAAATCACCGGCCAGAAGATCTTCATCTCCGCAGGTGAGCATGACATGGCCGACAATATCATCCATCTCGTCTTGGCCAAAATTCCAGGCGGCCCGGAGGGCGTCAAAGGCATCTCGCTCTTCATCGTGCCTAAATTCATGGTCAAAGACGACGGCTCCTTGGGCGAGCGCAATGCGCTGGCATGCGGCAAACTGGAAGAGAAAATGGGCATCCACGGCAATTCCACCGCTGTGATGAACTACGACGGTGCCACCGGCTTCCTGCTGGGGACCGAGCACAAGGGCCTTCGTGCCATGTTCACCATGATGAACGAAGCGCGGATCAACGTGGCCATGCAAGGCCTCGCCCAAGCGGAAGCGGCCTATCAAAACGCGGTGATCTACGCCAAGGACCGCCTGCAAGGGCGCGATGTCACGGGCGTGAAAAACCCCGATGGCCCCGCCGATCCTTTGATCGTGCATCCGGACATCCGTCGCATGCTCATGACCCAAAAAGCCTTCATCGAGGGCGCACGCGCCTTCATGCTCTGGGGTGCCAAACTGGTCGACGACTCTCTAAGGTCCGAAGACGAAGCCGCCGACGGTCTGATCTCGCTGATGACCCCCGTCCTCAAAGGCTTCCTCACCGACAAAGGCTTCGA
>CAZXRG010000247.1:0-4544 GCA_964642935.1 uncultured Rhodobacterales bacterium
AGCTGACAGGAGCCATAGAGGCGGAGCTGGGGCCCGTGGAGCGGATTACCTTTGGCCACTAACAGGAGCTTGTGCGGGGCTGGCTGGCGTGCTCGGAAAACGAGTCATGATCGCGCGTAAGGGCCCCAGGTTATTGCCGAGATCTAACTAACGTTGCTCAACCTCTGGTGTAGAGTGATTTTTATCACTTGGGATCAGTTATCGTTTCAACCAACTGCACCAGTCTCATTTTTTGGTCGTAGGTCTTAAGCTGAACGAAGGCGCTTATCATTCTGGCGAGCACATCAGAGTCAGATAAGGTCTGTTCTTCAACTACACTTGTTTTATGGCTTTCATCGCCGATTAGAACCGTGATGGACGTCCCGAAGAGCTCTGCCAGTTTGGTCAGGTAATTCAGGTTACATTTGCTCTGTGCGTCTTCGTATTTTTGATATTGTTGGGGGCTTATCTCAATGAACTTTGCAACCTCAGCTTGTGTGAGGCGTTTGCTGCGTCGGAAATGCTTGAGCTGTTTTCCAATTGCCTTATATATGTCTTGATCGACCATCGCCCCCTCAGGAAGAGCTGACTGTAATTCCATTCCATTGATCCCAGTTTCTTCGCGCCTGCTTCATTAGGCTACGTCGTGCGTGTTAACTTGGGGTAACAGGTTGCAGTCGGAGTTCAATTCGAAAGTGCGAAAAATGCAGTTTTGCCGCTTTTTCCTCGCTGCGTGCGGTAAATTCTCGCATATTTCTCACGAATTGCGGGTAATTGATGGCGTAACCAAGGGGGTCGTCCACAGATTTAACGGTTTTGAAATGTGGAAATCGAGGTGAGTCGCAACGAAATTATGGAGATTTGACTGGCTCAGACCCGTCTAGCTGCTGAGCAAATCGAGCACATCAGCTGTGATACGACCCTGGCTTCTGTCAGTGTCGGGCGAGTTTATCAGGCTCTCATCGCGGATCGATTCTGACAGGTCTTTGAGCACATCTGAGGCGACAGAAAGCGCGTCGCGAACTTTCTCTTCTTCGATCATTTTGGGGAGGTCTGGAAAAGTCTGGGCGATGGGTTGGACGGCACCTATCTCTGAGCCGTTTACACCTGCCTGAAATTCGGTTTTTTCCAACATAGTCCGTTCTCCTGTAAGGAACGGATAGCATAAAATGATGTTATTCTGCGAGTGTATCCGAGATTATAGGCGAAATTCTGCTAATTCATTGCGACCCTGAAAAAGAATCCCAATTTTATCGAGTATTCGTACATTCTAATCTCGCTGGCGACTATTTTTAGTCATGGTGATATAGGATGACGATTAACGCAACACAGAACCAAACACCTTTAGCTGGAAATCACGGGTTCCGCTCTCTTCCGAGCGAGAGCCACTATGGGCGTTACCCAATGCCCTTTCCCGGACCGCAGCTTCAATCTCGACAGATGGGCACATTGTTTGGGGCGCTCAGCAAGTTCTTTGACGCTCTAGAGAAATTGATCAACAGCGTGGATCCCCAGCAAACGGCCGCGACCAATGATACGGCGACTGGCACACTTCCAGGGACGACCGGATCTGAAGTTCTCGACACTTATTACGGTCTTGATGGCAGCGAAGCGCCGGAGATGCCTGAGGAAATGGACCCGATTGCAGGTAAGGCCCGCATTTGGGGTGATCCACATTTCATCGGTGCTGACGGCGGTAAGTACGATATTCAGGGACGGGCAGGGGGCATGTATAATCTGCTGTCTGACCAAGGGTTCCAGATGAATGGTCGGTTTGACGCTTGGGGCTCTGGTGGAGCCACGGTTGTTGGCGAGGTTGGTATTGTTGCCAATGGGAACCGGATCACTGTTGAGAAGGACGGAGACGTCAAGGTCAACGGGCGCTATCTGCGCGATGGTCAGTCCATCACGCTTGGCGATGGCACCGAGGTTTCCAAGAAAGGCAATAAAGTTGAGGTGAAGTCCGGCGAGTGGGATGTGGAGTTCCAGTCCGTCAATTCGCGTCATGGTAAATATCTCAACATGGATGTCTCCACTGAGAATGCGGTGGCTGATGGTGTGAAGCCTCACGGTCTTTTGGGTCAGAGCTTTGACGGAGACGGCGAGGCGCGCAATGGCGACAAGGGCCGCGGTGCTCAAGGTGGCGGCGCGATCGAGACTGTCGGTGGCAGCTTTACGGAAGCTGGCGATAAAACCACTGTGGGCAGCTATGAAGTTGGTAGCATGCATGCGGTTGGAGAGGGGCTCTTCTCTCGTTATGGCCCAATGCGGGGTGGCCCTGAGTTTAGTGCTCAGGATCTCAAGGACAGCTATGCATTCCTGACGTCTCAGATGGCGTTTGGGGCGTTGACCATGAGCCTTCTGGAAGCGCAGTTTGCTCAGCCCAGCAGTCGTGCTTGGAGAACCTAACGGGTTAAGGCCTTGTTTGAATGATCTGGACCGCCCGATGAATTTCGGGCGGTTTTTTCGTTTTTGCTGGTAGGTTGATGGGGCTCAGTTGCCCTCGGCAATGGCGCGTTGCAGATAGCCTGCCAAGCTCATGACTGTGGGTTCATCTACCACATATTCGCCAACTGGCGTTTTTGCCAAGGTCGCTGCCAGATCGCTGTCGATATAGCTTGGGACATCCACGCTGGAGGCCAGACGGCGACAGGCGTCGGCACCTTTGGCGCGGATCACGACGAGAGGGGCGGGGGTTTCTTCTTCCACATATCGGATGCCGACCACGACATCCGGGGCGTTGGAAATCAGGACCACGGCCCGGCCCGCTCCTGTTGGGGTCTCCATCATTTCAAAGCCGATCATTTCGCGGCGAGATTTTATCAGGGCATCCCCTTCCATGTCTTTGTATTCCCGCCGCATCTCGGTGATCGACATTTTCTGCTCTCGCAGGAATTCGAATTTTTGCACTAGAAAATCGACGATGGCGGTGGAGAACATCAGGACGGCTGCGGCCACGATCAGGGGGAACGCGTTGGCCTCTAGTGCTTGGGTGATGCAGCCAAATCCGCAAATGGGGGCGCGGATCAGGGCGGACCAGCCGGAAACGATTATAAAGGAGAAGACCGTGAGCATGAGCATCAGGCGGACCATATGCATCAAAAAGGTCATCATGGCGCGGCGTCCGAAGATTTTCTTGAAGCCGGAGGCTGGATTGATTTTCTCGAATTTGGGTGTGAGGGGTTCGACGGAGAAAAGCGGCCCGCCTGCGACCGCCATTCCCAACAGGATGCTCACGGCGATGACCAAGAAGAAGATCGGCAGGATGATTTGTATTCCGATGGTCCAGATCAGGTCGGACTTGACCTGCAGCATATACCAGAAACCGCGATCATAATCCTCGTCGTTGAGCAGGAAGAGTTGGACCATTTTCTCCCCTAGCCAGTCTCGGCGGAAGAACAGGTAGATCAGAACGCAGGCGATGATCACCGAACTGACGGTTTCTTTGGAGGTGACCACATTGCCCTTTTCCCGTTGCTTTTTGAGCTTGTTCTGGGTGGGGGGAAGGGTTTTTTCCTCGGAATTACTGCCGCTCATTGGGGGACCTCTGAGGGGTTTAGGAAGCCTTTGAGGATATCAATTGTTCCGGTCAGCTCGGCAATTTCTCCGCGCATGAAGTACATGAGTGACAGGAAGTAGATCGGGAGCAGAATGGCGTAGACAACTTGTTTCACGCCCATGGCCAGAAACATGATGTTGAGTTGTTGGATGTATTTTCCCGCCAGTGCGAGGGAGATTTCGGTCAGCAGCATGGAGCCGAACACGGGGATCGACAGGATCAGGCCCGTGCGGATGATATCGTCGAGAAACGCCAGAACGCCGGCACCTGCGGCGAGTGTGAGGGCCGGGATTGGTTCGAGGACCGGCCAGTGGTGGTAGGTGAGGTAGAGGTTGTCCAGCAGCACATCTCGAAACCAGTCCGAGGAGGCTAGAAGCAGTGCGGTGAGCAGAAAGAACAGGGTGCCTGTGGGGGTGGTTGTGTCGCCTGATCCGGGCTCGACGAGCTCTGCCATGGAGGCTCCACGCTGGAAGTCGATGAAGTCTCCGGCGGCGGCCACGGCCCAAAGGGGGATGCCCAAGGTTAAGGCCAGCAGCAGTCCGATCAGAAGTTCTTTGGCCAAAAGGACGACGAATTGGAAGTTTGAGAGGGGCGGAACGGTCGCCAGTTCAAATTGCAGGTTGATGAAAACGGGGGCAGAAAACGCCAAAAGGAGGGCGCCTCTGATCAGCCCCGCTTGCAGTCCGAAGCGGGTGAAAATGGGGGTGACCATGATAAAAGCAAGTGGGCGGGCGGCTGACAGAGCCAGCGCGATCAGAAACACCTCGGGCGCGCGGCCCATGAGGATTTCCTCTATCATCAGCCCAAAGCGATCCGGTCAAACACATCGACCGTGAATTGTAGAAGTCTTTGGGACAAAAGCGCGCCCATGGCGATGATGGTGATGGCCACAGCGGTGAGTTTGACCGCATGGGGAAGGGTTTGGTCCTGAATTTGGGTGAGCGCTTGTAGGATGCCGATGACCAGCCCGACCACTGTGGCGACAATCACCACGGGGAGGGACAGT
>CAZXRG010000248.1:0-4506 GCA_964642935.1 uncultured Rhodobacterales bacterium
CGAAAGCGGCGTGTTCAAATCCCCCGGAAAACTCTACCCGTCTCTGGCCATCACCGGCGCTGACCTCGAGCAAACGAGAGCCGCTGTTTCAACGGCTGTGGAGGCTATTAGGCGCGCTTGAGATCGCTGCTCTTCTAATAGCGGCTTGCGTCATTACAACGTGTAAAACTGTCAAGTTCGTCTGACCAACGATAACTGGCAAAGCGTTATTGAGATCCTATTTGTCCCCAAGATAAACCGAAACGATCGAGGTATTTTCTAAGCCGGTCGGCATCGTTTTTGCTGGTTTTCTCTCTTCGAGAATTTGCAAAGAGCGACCGGCCTGCTGCACTCAAGCTGGCGGATTTGCCGCAGACGCGAATGGCATTGGCCAGTTGAGGAACGTCAAATGGATCAATTTGGCTTGTGGCTTCACCCAGATATTGGCTGATAAGTTGATGGTCAGCGTCATCTGTCGAACTTCGCCATTGCGTTTGAAGATCGAGAATTTCCTCTTCAACCATCGCAACTGTTATCCGCCCACGCTGAGCGAGTGTACATAGCCTCATAATCGAAGCGCCCAAATCACGAAAATTTCCATACCACTCCGAAGCCGGGTCGCGGGCGAACCGCAAATACGCATCTGCTGCATCCTTGTTAAACCCAACCCGAATACCCAAACTGCGCTCCGCTCTGTTAAGTTCGTATTCTATATTTGCCTGAATATCTTCGCGACGGTCTCGAAGGGTCGGCAACGCTACTGTCCATAAATTGAGCCGCGCAAAAAGATCTGCACGAAACGCTTCTTTCGCCGTCAGTTTGGCAAGGTCGCGGTTTGCCCCCGCGATAAGTTGGAAACGTGCTGTAATCTCGTGATCAGAGCCTAAGGGGTAGAAGGACCCAGTTTCCACTGCATGTAGGATGATTGCCTGTTCATCTAGGCCAAGTTGGTCAATTTCATCCAAAAACAGAATGCCCCCATCCGCCTCCCGCAGTAGTCCGCGCCGGTCCTGACCGCTGCTTCCCAGGGCTGCGCGACGGTGACCAAACAGCGTAGCCATGCCTTGCTCACCTTTAAGAGTGGAGCAATTTACGTGTACAAATCGGCCTTTGACCCGCCTGCGTTGTAACTTCAGCTCGTAAATCCGTTTAGCCAGTTCCGATTTCCCGGTTCCTGTCGCGCCCATCAGGAGTATGGGTGCGTTAGACGTCGTTGCGATGTGATCAACCTTATCAATCAGCGCGTTGAACGTTGGGTTCTTGGTTTCAATTCCACCTTTCAGCAACGAATTCGACTCTGCCGCTGCGAGATCAAACCTTTGCTGAAGCGCATCGTACTGTCGAAGATCAAGATCGATAATGTTGAAAGACCCGTTTGGACCATCTTCATCTTGTCTCGGCGGAGAAGTTTGCAACAGCCGCGCAGGCACGTGACGAGACTCCGTCAACAGGAACCAGCAAATCTGCGCCACATGCGTGCCAGTTGTCAGATGCACATGATACTGCTCGCGATCCTCATCAAAGCCGTAGTCTTGGGCAAAATCAAACAAGGCACCATACATCTCCTGAAAATCCCAAGGGTCATTGAGATCCACCACGCGTAAAAGCACCTCAGTCTCTGGCGATGCTAACTCCACCTCTCGCTGGACGGATTTTGCTAAACGCGTGAATTTGCGATCATGGAGGAGTTCCAGACGATCGACATCCAAATTGTCGTGCAAGCATAAGGAAACGGAGGGCTTCCACTTTCGGCGCTTGCCCGCATCAAGTTGTGTTCCAAGGAACCCGATGACTACGTTTCTCATAGATTCATATTATTTTGGATAAAAGCATATATCAATAGATACAATTTTAAGGAGCGTGATTTCGACCTGCGGCATAAAGCTTTATGAAAACAAAGAGTTAAGCTTGTTTTGGTTTTTTCTTTATCCGTTTCGCAAAATCAAGAATCATACCCTTACACAAAAGAGAGAAGCAAAAGAGCAAACAAATCAGTGTTTGCTAGGTGGAAGAGGGCCGGTGCTGGGGCGTGATTTAAACATCGTCATGTCTTTAGCACCGGTTTGATTGGAAGATAGCTCAATTGGTAGAGTACCGGGTTTTGATCCCGTCGGTTGCTGGTTCGAGCCCAGCTCTTCCAGCCAAGTGATTGACCGTAGCTCAGTTGGAAGAGCAGCCGGCTGTTAACCGGCAGGTCGCAGGTTCGAACCCTGCCGGTCGAGCCAACATTTCGAAAGGCCGCATAAGGCGGCAACGATAAATAAAGAGTAAGTATGATGACTATTATTGAAGAAACGCAGACACCGATTAGCGGAACCGATCTTATTTCATGGGGCCACCAACCCGGCCCGGATTTCCCGAAGCTTCTGGATCAGGCAAATGCCGCTCTTGAGGGCTCTGGCAGCCGCAAGGCCGTCGAAGAGCTTCTGACGCCTTTGGTAGTGCCTGCGCCGGTCCATCTGCCTTTGAACGAGGCGGGGTCCATTCCTTACCACATGAATATCGATGTGACTGATGAGGACGAGGCTGACAATGTTGGCAAAGTGCGCGAAACCATGAGTGTTGTGATGCGTACACCGACTGTTATTGGGGGTGCGGTCATGCCGGATGCCTGTCCAGCCGGTCCTGTTGGCACGATCCCCGTTGGGGGTGTTGTGGCTGCAAGAAATGCGATCCATCCGGGTATGCATTCGGCGGATATTTGTTGTTCGGTCATGCTTACTGATATGGGCGATGCGGATCCGAAAGCTGTGCTTGATGCGGCGCAATCTGTGACTCATTTCGGGCCCGGTGGGCGGCGTAACGGGCAACGGTTCACAACGTCTTTGAAGATGTTGGATGCGTTTCGTGAAAATCGTTTTTTGAACGGACCTCGAACCGTTCGCATGGCGCAAGAGCACATGGGTACCCAAGGAGACGGCAATCACTTCTTGTTTGTAGGTAGGTCACGCAAAACCGGCCGGACGGCTATGGTAACCCATCACGGTTCTCGCGGGCCCGGTGCGATGCTTTATAAAGAGGGGATGGCTGTGGCGGAGAAGTTTAGAAAGCAGCTCTCTCCTGCGACCTTGAAGCAAAACGCCTGGATTCCTGCAGATAGCGACGAGGGTGTGGCATATTGGGAGGCTCTGCAGCTTATCCGAAAGTGGACCAAAGCAAACCACAACGCTATCCATCAGGCTACGCTTGAAACGGCGAAGGCACAGATGGAAAACCGGTTCTGGAACGAGCACAACTTTGTCTTCAAACGTGATGATATCTATCTTCATGGCAAAGGGGCGACACCTGCTTGGGGCGGTTATGCACCAGACGCGACCGGTCTAACTTTGGTGCCGCTCAACATGTCCGAGCCAGTTCTTGTCGTCAAAGGGTCAGATGCAGATCACGCGCTTGGGTTTTCTCCTCATGGCGCTGGCCGTAACTTCTCACGATCAGAGCATCGCAGACGCATGGGTTCGGTGACTGCCGAGCAGATGCTGGAAGCCGAGACGCAAGGTCTTGATATCCGGTTCCATGCCGGAAAGATCGACCCTTCAGAGCTCCCATCGAGCTACAAGAAGGCGGACACTGTCGTTGGCCAGATCTACAAATACAGTTTGGCAGAGATTGAAGACTATATCGATCCTTACGGCTGTATTATGGCGGGAGATATTCCACCGCCTTGGATGGATAAAAAGCGGAATAAACGGCGTTGAGAAGGGGCGTGGTCTAACAGCCGCGCTCCTACAAGTCTTGAGTCTGAACCGGTTTGATCAAACTCCCATCATCTATAAAGCGCCGCGCTTTGAGCCGCTCAAGAACCAATCGCTATGGGTGGGCATCCTCAACGGAACGGTCCATGCCGCCAAGCTGGTTGCGCTGCCGCTTCATCAAGTAGCCAAGTTTTGAAGTGATCCACATGAGGAGACGCGAGTGCATGTGAGGTCGACACCAAGTCATATCCGATATCAGTTGAAACAGCGTTTGAAAAAGGCGTCACGAGTAGCCCAGCGTCAACTGTGTCTCGCAAAATAGGCCAACTGCCAAGCACGACGCCTTGGCCAGCGATCGCTGCTTGAATGGCTTGGTTGTAATCGCTGAAATAGAGGTTTTGAACGGGTTCAAAAATCTCGGCGCCAGCGTGCTCCAGCCAGTTTGAAAAACTAAACCATCGAGCCGTCTCGCCTGCCTGAGGTTTATGGGACAAGTCCCAGTGGAGGAGCGTTGTTTTGCGGAGATCATCAACCGATTTCAAATAAGGAGACCCCTCAACAAGCCTTGGACTGCAGGCTGGAAATATGCGGTCTTCAAATAGTCGAAACTGAGCAAGCTTAGGGTTCTTGGGCACGCCGTAGCGAATGGCAATGTCGGCGTCGCCTCGTTCCAGATCAACGACTTCCATGGAGCTGTCGATCAATACGTCAGCAGACCCCCGGAGTTCTTTGAAACGGTTCAATCGCGGGACGAGCCATGATGCGGCAAAGAAGGGTTCTGCGGAAACGACAAGTCGTCTCTTTGAGGGGGAGGGCCGCATTTCATCGACCGCGA
>CAZXRG010000249.1:0-4492 GCA_964642935.1 uncultured Rhodobacterales bacterium
TTTGCACGCGCTTTCGCGACGCCCATCCGGCCAATCCAAGACCAAGGAGCAGTAAAGGGGCGCTGGATGGGATCGGAACCGGAGCCGCGTTGAGTTGGGACAGAGCCTGTTGACCGATGATCGCATGCGCCGCAGCCGTCGGATGGAGCGCGTCGAAATACCGGCTGACCGCAAGCTCTTGATCGGTGCACAGGACCACTCCGTTAAAAAGGCAAGGCTGGGTCGTGTTCACAATTCCCGCCTGAGCACCCACGCTATCCAAGCTTGGCAGATCAACGAGCGTGATATTCCCTCCGGCGGAACTCAAACGGGCCAGATCAGAGGCCATTTGGGTGTTGAATTGGTCGGAGGCAGCACTCGCGGCGGGGGCGGATGCAGGATCAAACAAAGAGAAAAGCGGTGTGGCACCCACATCGGCCATATTCAGGATCAGAAAATCTGTGGTTGTATCAAGCAGGCCAATGGCTTGATCGACAATCGTGGTGACCGCAGCCGTTGCGGCGGCGGCTGCGTTACCAGAGCTCGCCGCGTTGCTGATATCATTTCCGCCAAACCACAACGCCACCAACGGGCGGGTGCCCCTGCGCCCTGCACTAATCAGGCGGTAAAGGTCGGTTTGAGCGGTCAAATCAGGCACCAGATCCCCGTTGGTGACCGCAGTGGCACCTCCAAATGCCACATTGCCCGTGGCCTTCCCGGCGTTTTGAAACTCTTGAGAGATATAATCCGCCCAGATCGGGCCGTTGGAGAAGCGATTGTTGAAATAGGCAGGGCCCGGAATGGCGCCACCTGTGGCCCCTGCGATATTGCCAGTGTCGCTCAGACTGTCGCCCATCACCCAAAAGCTGGTGTAGTCGCTCAACACGCTGGCAGCATGGGCCGCCACGCAACTGACGGCTAGACTGGCGGTCAGAACACTCGTGCGAAGCATCCGTTTGATCTGTGTCATCTCTTCCCCCTGTTTCGGCTTATCTCAAAGCCTGCGCGGAATTTGGTGCGTGATCAAGGGGTATCGCTTAATTGGCAGAGCACGTTTGTATTACCCGCGCGGGAGAACCTTGGACTTGTGGATCTGGGTTTCGTCTTCCATACCCAGATGCTTCATGCCCCGCGCCTCGGCCAGAGCCACTTGTTTCTGGCGTTCGCGAAAGGCGGCGCGTTGGGCGTCGGTTTGAGTGGTGATGCACTGATGGCAGCTCACGCCGCGCTCGAATTCTTCGCGTTGTTTGTCCGCTTGGGTGATGGGCATGCGGCAGGCGTAGCAAAGTTCGTATTCGCCTTGCTCTAACCCGTGGCCCACGGAGACCCGTTGGTCGAAGACGAAACACTGCCCGTCCCATTGGCTGTCGTCCTCTGGCACCTCTTCGAGGTATTTGAGGATGCCCCCTTTGAGGTGGAACACATCCTCCACGCCTTGGGTTTTCAGAAAGCTGGTGGATTTCTCGCAACGGATGCCGCCTGTGCAGAACATGGCGACTTTCTTTCCGGCGAATTCATTGTGATGGCGCGCCCACCAGTCGGGGAACTCTCCAAAGGAGGCGGTCTCAGGGTCGATGGCGCCTTTGAAGGTGCCTATGTCCACCTCATAATCATTGCGGGTGTCGATCACGACCACGTCGTCGCGGGCGATGAGCGCGTTCCAGTCCTGAGGCTCCACATAGGTGCCGACGATCTTGGAGGGGTCGGCCACGGGCTGGCCCATGGTGACGATCTCTTTTTTGAGACGGACCTTCATGCGTAGGAAAGGCATAGCCTCCGCCCAGCTTTCTTTGTGCTCAAGGTCATTACATCCGGGTAGGGCGCGGATTTCGGCGAGCATAAGCGCCATTTGATCGGGAAGGCCCGCAATTGTGCCGTTGATGCCCTCATGGGCGATCAGCAGCGAGCCCTTGATGCCATGGGCTTTGCAGGCGGCCTGAAGTCGGGCCTGAATAGGCTCCAGAGCGTCAAAGGACACGAACTTATAAAGGGCTGCGACAAGGTAGGTGCTCATGGGGGGCGGGATACTGAATGCATCTCAAAAAATCCAGACGATTCGGGCAAAAGCACTGTGATCGAAAAAACACGACGGTACCTTAACGTTAACCTTTCGAGTCAAATACCCAATAAAACCAAGGCATTTAGCGTTTCCGAATTGCTCCGTTTTGGGGCAAAAACATTGACCAAACCGGTTAATTCGCCTATAGAACTCTCTCGGATACGTCGTGTGGGGGCATGAGTATCATGAGGGATACGTGTTATGAGTGTTTTGTTTAACCCCTTCGCCAAGTTCTGGCGCAAGAAATCAACATCCATTGGGTTTAAGGATGACGAGAGCGGTATTGTGACCGTTCAAATGGTTATGTTTTCCGTAATCATATTTGGTGGCATTGGCCTGATGATGGATTTCGGGCGTGCCTATTCGGCCCATTCCCAGATGCAGGGCTATATTGATCAGGTGGCTTTGGCAGCAGCACAACAGCTTGACGGCAAGTCAGATTCAATCAGCCGCGCAACGGCGGCCGCGAATGCGGTCAGCAAGAATAGCGCATTTGTCACGGGCGATGGCTCGTTCAGCCTGAGCAGCATTACGTTTATGGTGAATTCACCCACAGATGCGAATGGCGAGTTCAGCAAGTCTTTGGCTGCGACCCATAATACAACGCAGCCTGAACTGGCGAAGTTTGTTATGGCCCGCGCTACCTCTGCGTCGGTGTCCGCCAAGATGCTCAATTTTGCCTCTTCGACAGGTGGTTTGACCGAGATTAATATCGAGGCCTCAGCGGTTGCGACAAGTCGTCGTGTGACCTGTGGCGGTCTGACGCCCATGGTCATGTGTAACCCTTACGAGACGGCCACGGACACAAGCTGGCAGCAAGAGATTTCCAACGGTATCGGCTATCGGATGAAACTGACGGCCAATGATCCGAACGGTGGTAAACCGTCCAATGCGGATGCCAACGGTGGGTTTACCCAGATCCGTCTTGGAATGCTCAAAACGCCTGAGACATTGATGAATGTGCGCAATACGGTTTGCACGAATACGAGCCTGTTGCCCGGTGCGACCTCCAGTTCGTCAAGCGAGATGCGCAAGGATATTTGCCTGTTGGCCTCTATTGAGGCGGGTCTGTCCTGTGTGAATGATCAGGTGGCCTATAAAACGGCGCATCCTGAGGCGATCACAACCGGTCTGGGTGTGGTGTTTGACATGTATGATGACAGCATCGCGGATGTTCTTTACGAGCCTTTCGATCCGGTCTTCACGCATTCTTTCCCGTCTTCATTGGGATGGGCGTCTGACATTGAACGTTCAAGCCTGTTTTACCCTGATATCGTCTCTGGCCATGGCCGTATGAACCGTGAGCAGTTTGATATTCATCTCAACAACCAAGAATATGTGACCAGCAATACGGTTTATAATAGCCAAAACGCGTTTTTGAATAACTTCATCGTCAACGGTAAGTTGGCAAACATCGATGCGCAGCGGGCGGCCTATGGAACGCCTAGTCCCAATACGATCCCGTCTGCATCGCGTCTCAATCACCCGTTTGAGACCGGTAAGCGGTCCGAATGGGGTCCAGCGCCTGCGCGGACATGTTTGGAGGTCGAAAATTGTGACACAACGCAAGGCTCGTCCTATCCGACAATCTATAGGTCTTCGCCCGGTGTGAACGAGGTCGAGAACTATGCGGCGGCTCTTTATGGTCCCTATCTTCTGAGACAGGCTGATGCGGCAAACCCTGGCGTTTATCCAAACTGGTATGACGCCTCGCCAAGCATTGATGTGACCCCCTTGGTGAATGGCCACACGACCTACTACAGCTTTTACAGCAATGTAGAGCGCGTAAACACGGACCTTCATGCCAGCGATGCGATTGCCGGACATGACCGTGAGGATGCAAGTGGTGCTCATGTGGATGTGGATTACAAAGGTGATACGCTTGATCCGGATACGGACATCGAGTTTGACGACGATGACGTGCATTATGGTACGGCGGGTACGCAAGTGGGACCTGTGAACTATACGAGTGTTTATGGCGCGATCCCTGCAGGCTCTGAAGAGCGTCGTGTTCAGCGGGTGACCGTGGTGAACTGTGAGGCAGCCGAGACTTATGCGGCGGCCACGGGCGATGCGTCCAGCGGGTTCAACGACACTTACATGGGTGAAGTTGTGGATGTGGTTGATCTGTTCATGGTGACACCTCCACAAGTGACCGAGTGCTTCCCGATTGTTTCAGACGATCCTGACAGCAACTTCCTGTGCCCGAACAATGAAGTGACCGAAGTTAATCTGGACGTGGAGCTGGTGAATGCCGCTTCCATCAACTCGGTCGACTTTGACGCACGCTTTTATGCGGTGCTTGTTCACTAAGCGGGTTCACACCTGATGACATAGGCGGCCTCATCCGCCAAAAGAAAGGCCCTGCATCTGCGGGGCCTTTTTCATGTGGAGGGCCGTGTAACTCAAGTTAAAGGTCGGGCGCTTTAGGCTCGACGTTTTAGAGACACCTCA
>CAZXRG010000250.1:0-4472 GCA_964642935.1 uncultured Rhodobacterales bacterium
TCCGCAGCAATCGGCTTAGACCCATCCAACGCCTCCAACATCAGCTTGGACCACAGCTCCGCCCCCTGATCATTCATCAGCGCCATCGCGTTATGGGTGTGATGAAAATTCAGCCGATATTCCGCACCATGATAATACGGCCCACCGCCCATCACATCGACCCACATGGAAGCCTGCGTGGCAATATGATGATTAACGCCACCCACACGCTCGAAAACCGATTTGAACCAATCGTCCTGCTCAAAAACACGCCCATAGAAGTCCGTGACAATCTCCACAATCGGGTCCTGACCCAGCACCGAATAAAGCTGCCAGAACTGGATCGGCTTTGAGGCATTGCTTGACGCCGTCAGCGACACAATCTCCGCCATGCGATGCGCGTCTTTAGGCAAAAGCCCTTTGGAGATCGCAGATTTGATGTAATCCTGCTGGATCTTTTCGGTCATATACCCGGGTCGTGTCGGGAACTTGGGAAGGTCAACATGTGCCATGATGGTCTCTTCTGGGTTTTCTGGCCCTTTTTGATGATGAATGAAAATTCGCCAAAGAAAAGCTGGCGTCGAGCCGATGACTTAAGAAGGCTGATCGCTACATTCAACCCTGATGAAATTTGCGGCAGTTTTCCGGTGTGCCCCCTGCCAGACAGGCGCCGTCACTTGTATTTTCCCACCGAACAAGCCAGAGTCAGAGGATGGTAATTACGTGTGACTTGTTGGTTTTCACCGATCTCGATGGAACTCTGATTGATCACGACACCTATGGGTTTTCCCCCGCTCTTCCAGCCCTTGAAGCGCTCAAAAATATCTCCGCTGGCCTCGTTCTTGCCAGCAGCAAAACCGCTCCTGAAATCAGCTCTCTGCGACAAGAGGTCGGCTGCGAAAACTGGCCTGCCATCGTTGAGAACGGAGCCGGTCTCCTCCCGCCCAATGTCACCGAATGCGCGGACGCGCTTGAGTACCAAACCGTCAGATCAGCCCTTGATGCCCTGCCCAAAGACCTCCGTGCGCATTTCCTCGGATTTGGCGATGTTTCCGCGCAAGGCGTCGTTGATATGACAGGACTTTCAATAGACGCCGCCGCGCTCGCCCAAGACCGAAGCTTCTCGGAACCGGGCCTATGGTCGGGAACACCCACTGAAAAAGAGGCCTTCTTGGAAGAGCTCGCCAAAAAAGGCATCTCAGCCCAACAGGGCGGGCGCTTTCTGACGCTCTCTCTGGGCCACAACAAAGTCGATCAAATGCGCTCGCTTATCGACACCCATAAGCCACGCCACACAATTGCGCTTGGGGATGCCCCCAACGACATTGCCATGCTGGAATACGCGGATACAGGGATCGTCATCGCAAACCCCGCACGCGCACCTTTGCCGCATTTAAAAACCGAACCAGAAGGCCGTATCATCCGGACAAAAGAGGCTGGTCCCACCGGATGGAATTCGGCAGTATTGGACACGCTCAACACCCTTGGGCTTGCATAGGAAAACTCACCAATGGCCGACTTCCATCAAAACGGTAATATCACGACGCTGCATAATTTGCGGACCCGCAACGTCGAAGAGTTGGAAGCGGAACTGCGCACTTTCGCTGACACCCGCAAGATCACATTGGTCCTGCCCTGCCTCTATTCCGAGCTTGAGGGCAACGCCATGCCCAACATCCTCAACGAGCTCAAACAGGTCGATTATCTGCACCGGATCATCATCGGTCTGGATGCCGCCAACGAGCAGCAATACCGCCATGCCAAAAAGTTCTTCAAGGGCCTCAACCAGAACCACATCGTGATCTGGAACGACAGCCCGCGCATGTTGGAATTGGGTGCACGTCTGGACAAGCTGGGCCTTGCTCCAAGCGAGCAGGGGAAGGGCAAAAACGTCTGGTCGGCTCTGGGCTATCTGATGAGCTGTGCGGACAGTGCGGTCATGGCCATCCACGATTGCGATATTCTCACCTACAACAAGGAAATGCTGGCCCGATTGGTCTACCCTATGGCCAACCCCTCCTTCCCCTTCCAACTGGCCAAAGGCTATTACGCGCGGATCGGGGACAATAAGATCAACGGTCGCGTCACCCGCCTTCTGGTCAGCCCCATATTGATCGCGCTCAATCGCGTCATCGGCTCGCGCGATTACATCGATTACCTGCGCAGCTTCCGCTACCCGCTCTCGGGCGAGTTCGCCATGCGCACCGCCGTCCTGCCCGATCTCAGAATGCCCTCTGATTGGGGACTTGAGATCGGAGTGCTCTCGGAGGCTTGGCGCAATCTGGCCCCAAAGGCGGTCTGTCAGGTCGAGATTTCCGACGCTTACGATCACAAGCACCAAGAACTCAGCTCGGAAGAAGCCACAGCCGGTCTCAACCGCATGTCCACGGATATTTGCCGCGCCATTTTCCGCAAACTGGCCGCTGACGGGACGGTGTTCACACCCAATGTGTTCCGCACCCTAAAGGCCACCTATTACCGCTGCGCCTTGGACCTTTTGGACAGCTATTGCAGCGATGCCAAAATGAACGGCCTGTCGATTGACCGCCACTCGGAGGAGCGCTCCATTGAGCTCTTTGCCGAGAACATCATGCGGGCCGGTCAAATGTTGCTAGAGAACCCCAATGAAACCCCGTTCATCCCCACGTGGAGCCGTGTGCACGCCGCCGATCCGACCTTTCTGTCGGATATGAACGCCGCCGCGAAGGCCGATGAGGCGGATTTCTCAGACTAGGCGGCCCTGATTGGTGATCCAACGACACTGATAAGGCGCAAAGCTGACCGCCTCTTGGGTCATGTCGATCTGATCCCCGCTAATGAGATCAAACCAGTTCTCGTCCTCGATCAGGTTCATGGACATATGGGAGAGAACCACCGGCTGGTCGCTCACATTGTGAAGCGCAAAGATCGACTGGCGGCGATCAAGGCTCTGACGCCAGACCCCGAAAATACTGTCATCGAGCGGGATCGTGAATTGCGTCGCATTGGGGTGGAAGGCAGGCTGTTGGGCGCGGATTTTCAAGCGATCCGACAAGGCCGCCAAAACCTTCGCCTGATCCGTCTCAGGATCATCAAGCAGCGCATTGAGCGCCTGATAATCCCAGCGATGCCGATTGATGCCACGGTTCATCCCGCGATGCTCCACCTGCGCATGATCATTGGGCGTGGCCAGCATGGAATGGATGTAAAACGCCGGAATACCCTCCAGAGACATGGGAATAGTCTGGGTGCAAATGAACCGATCAAACTGATGATCATCCTTGCCCGCAAACGTCTGCGCCGTGGCCTCAAAGAAGGTGGTGTTGATCTCATAAGGCGCCTCGCCCCCATCAGGGAGCGCTCGCATAGAGACCAATCCACCAATGTCCTTGATCGTATCAATCATCCGCGCCTGCTCTTCCGGCGGGAGGATACCTTCGGCAGGTCGCATCCCGATCCCGTCATGGCTGGCGGTGAAATTGAGATAAGCGCAACCCATGGGCGCAGGCGGCATCCCACTTTGCCAACGCCGCAAATAATGGGCCGAACCCGACATCACCGCATGCAAAATCAGCGGCGGCAGCGGGAAGTTATAAATGGCATGGGCCTCATCATGTTTGCCAAAGTAACTGAGGTTCTCCGCCTTGGGCACATTGGTCTCGGTCAGCAGAATGATCTTCTCCGCCGCATAATCACACAACAGCCGCATCAGCTTGATCACCGCATGGGTCTGGGGCAGATGGATCGAGGGCGAGCCGATCTCCTTCCAAAGAAACGCCACCGCATCCAGCCGGATAATCTGCACGCCATTGTCCACATGCAGCCGAATGATCCGCAGCATCTCAAGGAGCACCTCAGGATTGCGGAAATCCAGATCAATCTGGTCGTGACTGAACGTACACCACACATGCCGCGGCCCATTGGCGGTCTCGATCTCCTGCAAAAGAGGCGTGGTGCGCGGGCGAACCACCATGCTCAGCTCATCCTCAGGACTGGCCTCGAAAAAATACTTGTCGTAAGGCTCTTGCCCCTGCCGATAGCTGTTGAACCAATGGCCCTGACTGGACACATGGTTGAGCACCAGATCGGACATCAGATCAAAGTCCTCACTGATCCGGTTGATATCCGGCCAATCCCCCAACTGCGGGTTCACCGCGCGGAAATCGGATACCGCAAAACCATCGTCCGAGGTCGACGGGAAAAACGGCAGAATATGCACCCCGTTCACAGCACCCTTCAAGCGGCGCAGCAAAAAATCATGCAAAAGATCAAGCGGCTTGTGGGAACCATCAATAATCGAATTCCCGTAGGTGATCAGAAGCGCATCCTCTTCGCACCACAGATCATTGCTTGGCGTGCGGCCCGTCTCCAGACGCTCCTTCCCCTCAGGCCAGAAGGCGGCAATGACCCCCTCTGCAAGTGACGCACTGTCGGCGTCGGGATAAATTTGCTCAAGAAAGGACGTTAAGCTGGCTTGGAAACTACGGGTTTGGGTCATTGGACAGAAGCTCTTG
>CAZXRG010000251.1:0-4431 GCA_964642935.1 uncultured Rhodobacterales bacterium
ATGGTGAGGTTCTCATAGCCGGTTTCGGTGATCACGATCTGGTCTTCCAGTTTGATCGAGAAATCCCCACCTTCCGGTGAGATCAGCGCCTCGACGCAAAGGGTCATGCCCGGTTCCAGATGGTAGTTGAAGGCGTCGGCCATGGCCTCGTCCTTATAGGCGATCAGGGGCCATTCATCGCACAGACCAACGCCATGGGCGGCGCAGGAGTATTTCTGCTTTTGCATATTGTCCGGCAGCACATGGCCGTTTTCGATGATGTCGGGGATATAGGCGCCCGGTTTCATCAGCTCCATGTTGTGGGCGATATGTTCAATGCCAAGGTTCATGGCGTCGATCATGTCTTGGCGAGGTTTTTCATCTCCCAGCCAATAGGTGCGCGAGATATCCGAGCAGATGCCGTAAGCGCCGATCAGGTCGGTGTCATAGGCGATGATCTCATTGTTCTGGATGATGCGCGGACCGCATTCCTGGAACCACGGGTTGGTGCGCGGGCCGGAGGCCAGAAGGCGGGTTTCGATCCATTCCCCGCCCCGTTTGATGTTTTCCGCGTGCATATGCGCCCAGACGTCGTCCTCGGTCATGCCCGGTCTGGTCTCGGCTTCCATGATCGCGATGGACGCTTCGCAGGCGCGCATGGAGCAGCGCATGGCTTTGATTTCATCGGGGCCTTTTATGACGCGGGTTTTCTCCATCACCTCCTCGCCGTCAGGCACGATGTAGCCAGCGGCCTCGAAGGCTCGCAGCCCTCGGGGCATGATTTTGTCGATGGCGAGGCGATTGTTGCCGGGGGCATGGGCGTCGAGAAGCTCTTTGACTTGGCCCATGAACTCGGAGGCCAGATGGTCGCCTTTGTCGCCACCGGAAAAGTAGAACATGGACGCGCCTGAGCGGGTTTCGCGGACGAGCGGGTTGAAATCGGCAAGGAACTGGGAGTTTTTATAATCAAACAGAACCATGTGCCCGTCGGCGCAGATCAAACAGGCGCGAAACGGATTGTGGGTGTTCCAAAGCTGCATGGAGGTGCTGTCGGTGGCGTAGCGGATGTTGAGCGGATCGAACACCAGAACACCTGCCAGATCGCGCTTATTGATCTGCTCCACAAGGCGGGTGTGGCGGAATTTGCGCATATTGGCCAGATTGGGGATCGGGATGCCTGCCTCGGCCCATTCAGCGAAGGCCAAAGGCGTGGGACCGATTTCGATGCGGTTGTCATCATCAGGGGTGCCATCAGGGCGCGTGCCAACCGCATTGATCTTGCGGGTGTCGGAAAAATGCTGGTTCATGGTCTACCCTTCCGATTTTTCTTTAGGGTATGCGCAAGAACGGGTTAAGGGATGTCTTATTATCGTCAATTTAGTGTCGTTTTCAGAGTGTGAACGAATAGGGTTTTTCGCGCGTGATCTGTCAGTCCTCTTTGCCGTTTTATCCATGGATGGAGCCGCGTCTTGCGCGACTGCCGGGGATGGTCCCTGTGGGGATGTCCGATTGGTTGGTGCGTGATGAGGCTTATGACGGGCAAATGGCGTGCTCGGATCGGTTGATTGAGGAGCGGCGTTTGGATGTCGCCGCGCTTGAGGGCGTTGAGGCGGAGGGCGAGGAGCTTTTGGCGTTGATCCTTGCTCAGTTGGGGGACGGATATCGGGTTTCGGAGGCCCAAGTGGAGCGCCCTGACGGGGTCGTGGTGGATTTGGATGGGGATCATCCGCTGATCATCGCACGGCAATTGGTGCAGGAGGATCTGTTGATCCATCGCTCTTTTGGAGATGTGCACGGGCTGGTTGGGGGTGTTTTGTGCTTTCCGGCCAGTTGGACCTTGTCGGAGAAAGTCGGGCGCAATTTGATGGGTCTTCACGCCCCTGTTGCGGAATATGACGCGGGTCTTGGTGCGCGGGTGCAGCGCTTGTTTGACGGGATCAAAGCGGGTCGCCCGATGATGCGGGCCAATTTTCTGACCTATGAAAGTCCCGATCTGTTTCACCCACGACCAGAGGCCAATCGGCGCCATGATGAGCGGGCTTTGTTTATGCGGGTTGAGCGGCAATGTCTGGTGCGCTTGCCTCAATCCGGCTCGGTCGTGTTTTCGATCCATACCTATGTTGTGCCTATGGAGAATTTGCCCCAAGGCGCGCGTGACCAATTGCCCAAGGAGATGTTGTGAAGCGTATTTGGACGCCAGAGGGGGTCTTCTGGTTAGATCTGTTTCGGCTGGCCTGCCACGGGCTGACCATGGCCGTTTTGCTGGGGTTTTTTGGCGGTATTATTCCCGTTGGAGACAGTTTGGCGGTGTTTCGCATCGAGTTCACGGTGCTCTTGGCTTTAGCAGCCGCGATTGCTCTCTATCTGGGGCGGGCGCTGCTTCCGGCTACGGGTGGCTTGACCGTGGCTTTGTCGATTTGGAGCATGCTTCCGTTTATGGGAGAAGGCGCTTTAAGCGGACCTGCGGATTTGCGGCTGCATCAGCATAATGTGCTTTATGGGAATGATGATCTGGATCAGCTCATTGCCGAGGTGTCCAAGATTGATGCGGATATTCTGACGTTTCAAGAGATCAGCGAGACCAATTTTACCCGTCTTGAGGCCGGATTGCTGGATCAATATCCCCATTATCAGGTCTGTCTATATAATCGGGGTGGGGTGGCTGTGATGATGCGCAGTCCGGGCTCTATTCTGGAACATGGCTGTGCGGCCAAAGGGCGTATGGCGTGGATGCAGGTGGAGACCGAACACGGGCCTGTGACGGCGGTCTCTGTGCATCAGCTTTGGCCTTGGCCCAAGGGTCAGTTCTGGCAGAAGGAGATTTTGTCGGAAGCTATTGCCGAGCTTCCAGCCCCTGTGATCATGGCGGGTGATTTCAACAATGTGCCTTGGGCGTTTACCGTGCGCTCGACCGCGAAGGCGGCAAAGGGGCGCGTGGCGAAGGGGCTTGAGCGCAGTTATCTGTTCAAATGGGCATGGCCGCGGTTTCGGATTGACCATGTGGTCGCCCCCATCGGCGCAAACGTGAAGGCGGTTTTAACGCCGGGATGGGGGTCGGATCATCGTGGGGTGACGGCTGATATCCAGTTGGAGCCAGCCGACGATTAAAGCTGTGACGTCTCGCTTGCGACCGCTGGAGCGGCGGCTTGGGCATTGGCGCTTTGCTGGGGGGCGTATTCTGCGACCAAGCTCACTGCAGCGGCAACAACAGCAAATGCTGCGGTTTGGCGGATGCGTGCGCCGCCTGAGAAGTTATAGACCACCAGAAGTGCGCCCACGATTGGGGCCACGAGCATTGTTGCGACACTGAGCACGAAGGGGCCTTTGGGGCCTTTCAGAGCGGTGTTGTAGTGGCTGCGCAATTGATTGGACAGTTCGATGCTGGTTTGAGGGGTTTCCTCACCGACCATTGGTCCGTCCATATGTCCGTTGATGAAACTTGGGGACAGATGGCCCGGAGTTGGCGCGGTGCTGTCAGGCTGGTTTGGCTTGGCGTTATTGAGCGAGTGATCAGTCAGGGGTGTGACGTTGTTCTCGCGCTCTTTGATGATCTCGCGGCGCAATACATTGGGCGTGGGGCGGGCGTAGCTGTCGAACCGTGCCGATACAATCGGGTTGGCTTCTTTTGGAGCGTTATTGCGCGCTGGCTGAGGGCGCTGTGTGCTTGGCCTTGCAGGGACAGGCGCGTTGATCATGGCTAGGAATGAGCGGGGGGACATGAACTGGTCGTTGGCCTGCCAATAGATGGCGTCAGCGGGGTTCATGTTCAACAGATGATTAACCACCATCTGTGCGAGCAGGGACAAAAGGCTGCTGTCTTTGGGTTCGCCCGCGTCGATAGAATGGGGCAAGGGGCCGCTGCCCACAGAGACTTCAATGCTGCGCAGATGGCCTGTGATCTTGTTGCGCAGGGTATCTGCGTAAGGGGCGTCTTTATGGGCCAGCAGTGCATTTTTCAGTTGGTCAGAGGCTTGCGGGGCGTTGTTCGCACTGATTGCCACATGGAGCTTCCGGCAGGACAGAACCGCCGCCTGACCGGGGCGCTCGTGGATGACCCGGAATTTGATCTTGGCAGGTTCCAAAATCATGTTCAACGTGGTCGCCAGATGTTTGAAATTCAGCGGATCATGGGCGCTGTAAAGCAGGGCGGCGGTGAGGGTTTGGGTGTGGTACGCGGTCATGGGGCAAACTCGTATTGGGGGCTATTGGGTTTTGGGATAGCCCTGAAATATGTTCAAAGTTTAACCGTATCGGCTCAAAAACGAGGAAAATTGCCAGATTTTTCGGGTTGATTTACGCGACTGTTCGGGCGGGGAGCCAACAAAAAAGCCGATGCGTTTCCACATCGGCTTTTGAGCGTTTTTGTCGGTTGGTTTGGGGTTAGCCTTTGCCTTTCCATGGCACCAAGAAGTCCTCGGCACGGCGCATGAGGATGTCGATGCCGTAGCCGAT
>CAZXRG010000252.1:0-4404 GCA_964642935.1 uncultured Rhodobacterales bacterium
CGGAGGTAGCTTTGCCAGTGGCGGTCATAGAACCCGTTGTTGTTGGGGCGAAAGAAGAAGGCGCAGTCTTTTTCGATGAGATGCCGCCACGCCAGACGTACGGCTTCCCATTGGCCAAAATGGCCCGAGACCAGTATCGCGCCCTGATCTGCATCGAGGCTTTTCACGCCTTCGCCGGTGATGTTGAGATTGCCAATGCGACTGGCAAACTCGGACATATGCATATGTTCCATCAGACTTTGGCCGATGTTGCGAAAGCACTCCTCGCGCATCTCCAGCTTCCAGTCGTCCGACATATCCGGAAAAATCAGTTCCAGATTATGGTCGACCCGCTTTTTCTGATCCGAGGATAGGTTCAGCAGCCGATTGGCGACCGCGCGGGCGCGATTGATCCGCTTTTCATAAGACATGGCCAGACTGCCGCTGCGAATGGCCAGATGCAGGCCATTGAGTGCAAAATCACCAACCCCGAAGGTTTGGTTTTTGTATGATGCCACAGCGTTCGTCATTTTGAGACTTTAACAGATTTCTCCCGATGCCACACGTATAAGCCAGCTCCGATGATCACAAAAGCGCCAATCCATGTGGAAGTGCTCGGAAATTCAGCGAATATGAGGAAGCCCCAGACGGCTCCTAAGAGCACGCCCAGATATGTGAAGGGGGCGAGAGCCGAGGCTTGGGCATGGGAAAGGGCGATGATCAGCAGGATATGACCGCAGGCGCCGATGATTCCGAAGGTGGACATGGTGATGGCGTCGGTGAGGTTCGGGGTGTCCCAGGCGAACGGCACGACGAGCGTGGCTGCAATTGTTCCGATTAATGTTGTGTAAAAGAAGGAGGTGGCATGGGGTTCGTCGCTGCCCAGAAAGCGGGTTGATATGGCATAACCCGCAAAGCAGATGGCGGCCCCGATGGGAAGGATTGAGGCCGGTTTAAAGACTTCAGCACCCGGTGAGATGATGATGATCGCGCCTGCCAGTCCGATCATGACCCCCAGCCAGCGGCGAATGCCGACGGCTTCTTTGAGGATGAGGACGGACAGGATGGTGATGACCAGCGGGGAGATGTTGAAGATTGCCGTGGCCTCGGCGAGGTCGAGGAACTTGACCGAGGAAAAGAAGAACACGGTGGCCCCAAACAAACAGGCCGAGCGGATCAGTTGCAGGCCCAAGTGTTTTGTGCGGATCAAGCTGAAAAGGCGCGGTGAAAGGACGATGACGGTCCAGAAAAACTGGCTGGCATAGCGCGCCCACACGATCTGAAAGGAGGAATGGCGGGTCATCAGTTCTTTGGCCACAAGATCCATGGTCGAGAACAGAAAGACGGCCAGACAGAAGAGCCAGATGCCCTTTTTTTCAGGGGAGAGGCTCTCCCAAATTGTGCGCATCAGGGGGCGCTGGCCCGGGCAACGCCGATCATACTGTCTCGGTTGACCAGTTTGGCGAGGTCTTCGGGTGGCAGGTCCTCGGAGTTTGGCGGGCGTTCTGGGAGCACGATGTAGCGCATGTCAGCGGTGCTGTCGTGGACCCTGACTTGCACGTCATCGCTGAGTGTCAGGCCAAATTCCGAGAGGACCTTGCGGGGTTCTTTCACCACGCGTGCGCGGTAGGCGCGTTGTTTGTACCAATCCGGTGGCAGGCCCAAAAGGTTTCGCGGATAACAAGAGCACAGGGTGCAGACGATCACGTTGTGAATGTTGGCTGTGTTTTCCACAACGATCAGGTTCATGGGGCCAAGTTCGTAGCCTTCTTCAAGCAGGGTTTGCCGCCCGTCTTTGAGAAGGCGCTCCTTGAAATCCGGCTCGCTCCATGCGCGCGCAATGACTTTTGCGCCATCGGCTGGGGAGCGGCGATCCATCGCCTCGATCTGGGCAGTGATTTCGGCTTGGGTGGTGATCCCTTTTTCCACCAGCAACTCACGCATGGCAATTTCCATGGTCTGCCAATAGGTCAGCGGGGCGTCCTGATCGGCGCGGTAAGGGTGCCCTGAGGGGCTCAAATGGTCGTGGTCGTGATGATCATGGGGCATCAGTCGAGCCTTTCGAGCCAATGGGCGTAGATTTCCGCATCAAGCGTATCTGTCGGGTTTTCCGCGTCTTTTCCCCAGATTTCCTCCATGGTGAAACGGACGCGATAAAGGTCGCGCTTGTCCGTCTTGCGCCCATAGGCCTGCACTTCGGGATTGCCAAACGGGCCAAGAGCGCGTTCAACGGTGCCCGTTTTGCCGCGCAGGTAATAGGGCGTGCGCACATGGCCCGGTGGGAACATGGCGCGGACTTTGACGGTTTCAGCCATCTGATTGCGCCTCGCCGTAGGTGGTGCCGCGGGCAGAGACTTCGGCCATCTTCGCGCCCAGCTCTTCAAGCGTGTAAGTTCCCGCTTCGATCAGGTTCTGGTTTACGGAGGCGGTCCAGCGCTCGTAATAGCTCATGGTCTCAAAAGCCTCTTCGCCCATGTCTTCCAGAACGCGTCTAAGGCCGTCCACGGTGAACAACCCCTTAGTGGAGGTGATGACTTGCAGTGCGTCCACCCGTTTTTCCCAAAGCGCAAAATCATGGGTTTCGGGGTTCACGGTGTCGCCCTTGAGGCCACCCATATCATGCCAACGTCGTCCGGTCTGGTCCGTCATCATAATTCCCGTGTGATTTCATCTGACCCTATTGCGGGTAGCCTCGTTTAGCAATTCTGATCCTGAGGGTATTAGACCTTGAAACAAAAAAGCCGCCCCAAGGGCGGCCTTCCTGATGTTGTTGATCGCTTGATGCCTTAGGTCTTGGCCGGAGCGATCATCATGATCATCTGGCGTCCTTCCATCTTGGGCATATTCTCAACCTTTGCTTCGTCTTCAAGATCGGCCGCTACGCGTTCGAGCAACTCGCGACCTAGCTGAAGGTGGGCCATCTCACGGCCACGGAAGCGCAGGGTGACTTTGACCTTATCGCCCTCATCCAAAAACTTGCGGATCGAGCGCATTTTGACGTCATAGTCATGCGTATCTGTGTTGGGACGGAATTTGATCTCTTTGATCTCGATGATCTTTTGCTTTTTCCGAGCCTCAGCCTCACGCTTTTGCGTCTCATATTTGAACTTACCAAAGTCCATAATCTTACAGACAGGCGGGGAAGCATTCGGAGAAATTTCAACCAGATCGAGGCCTGCTTCGTCAGCAAGTTCCATGCCGCGAGCGGGTGTCACCACGCCTACGTTTTCGCCTTCGGCTCCGATTAATCTGATTTCGTCTGCGCGGATACGCTCGTTGGCGCGTGGTCCGGTGTCGCGCTGTGGTGGCGCGTTATGTGGTCTTCGGGCTATTTGAGCAATTCCTTCAATTGTTTAGAAATTAGGTGGAGGCCTGATCGGCTTGGTTATCTCTTATCAGTCTTGAGATAGCAGGTAAATCCGGCTTCCTGTGATTCGTGGCCTGAATATATGGTGTTTGCGCACGATTTCTACCCCTAGCGCCCCTTGTTACAAGATAGTTGCAAGTGCGACGAGCAGGAATGTGAGGGCCAGAAATAGCCCCCATGCCTTCCAGAGCACCGAAATCGAGCGTTCAATGTCTTTCGCGGTGAGGTCGCGTCGTCCCGCGGCGTTCACAAACGGGTCCTGTGTGAGTTGGCCGTCATAGCTGCGTGGGCCGGAGAGGGCGATATCAAGGGTTCCGGCCATGGCGGCCTCAGGCCAACCGGCATTGGGGGAGCGGTGGTACTCTGCGTCTTCGCGCATGGTGGCCCATGTGGCGGTTTTCCGGCTGATCAGGCAGAAGAGCGCCCCTGTCAGGCGTGCCGGGACCCAGTTCATCAGATCGTCAAGGCGGGCTGAGGCCCAGCCGAACTCTGCATGTTTGGGGGTGAGGTAGCCGATCATACTGTCGGCTGTGTTTACGATTTTATAGATCAGGATGCCGGGAAGGCCGAGGAGGAGGAACCAGAAGGCGGGGGCAATTACTCCGTCAGAGAAGTTTTCAGCGGCACTTTCAATGGCCGCACGGGAAATGCCGCTTTGATCAAGGGTGCTTGTGTCGCGCCCGACGATACGGGCAACCGCAGTACGGCCTTCTTCGGTGTTGATGCGGAGTGCCGTTGCGACTGCTGAGACATGGTCGATGAGGGAGCGGTGGGCCAGAAGAATGGCAGCGACGAGCACTTCCAGAAGGCCAAAATCCGGTATCCAAGCGATGATTTTGCCGATCAGATAGGCGGCGATGGAAAGGGCGGCGATAAGAGCGGTGCCTTTGAGGCGTTTGTGGCGGCCATTGTTAAAGGCGATATCCGCGCGATCAATGAGGCGACCCATGAGGATTGCCGGGTGCGGGATACGGTCCCAAATCTGCTTGGGCTCGCCAAGGATTGCGTCAAGGATGAGTGCGAGAATGAGTGTCATGGATGTGTTTCAAGCGCTTTTT
>CAZXRG010000253.1:0-2189 GCA_964642935.1 uncultured Rhodobacterales bacterium
AAATTTCGCGGCGGACAAGGGTAGTTCACCCTAAAAGCTTCAAAAATCCGCCGAAGACGCCCCCAAGTCAAAACCAAGCCTTTTCACATCCCGAATTAGTTAATAGATTGCCCTCAGCTTGCGAAGGACACCCAAATGATCAATTCAGCGAAATCTCTTATGGCCGCCGGCTTTCTTGCAAGCCTCGGCCTCACTGCCCTGCCCATGACGGCGCAGGCACAATCCGTCTCTTGTGGGAGCAACTATGAGGTGCGCCCCGGTGACAGCCTCACAGGCATCGCCACCCGCGCCTATGGCGACGCCAAAGCGTTCCAGTTCATCTACACTGCCAACTCCGCGACCATCGGATCAAACCCCGGTTTGATCAAGGTCGGTGACACATTCTCAATTCCATGTCTGGATGCCGAAACGGTCTCAGTTGCCCCTGAGCTGACAGTTGAAACCGGTGTCGAGCGCCTGCCCTTTCCCAACCAAAAAGAAATGCGTTTTGTGACCGGAACCGGCTGGGCGCCGTTCACGGATGAGGATCAGGAACAAGGCGGAATGCTGGTGGAAATGGTCAATGTGGCCATGTCCAACTCCTCGCTCAAGAACGACTATAAGATCGACTTTGTGAACGACTGGGGCGCACATCTCTCCCCCATGCTCACAGATATTGCCTATGATTTCTCAATCGCCTGGTTCCAGCCAGATTGCGACGTTGTGGCCCGCCTTGGCGAGGACAGCCAGTTCCGCTGCAACAACTTTGATTGGGCCGACCCGATCTACGAACAAATCATCGGCTATTATGTGCGCTCTTCTGATCCGATCCCCACAAGCTATAGTGACTTTATCGGGAAGACCGTGTGTCGCCCTGCGGGCTACTCTCTCTTCTTCCTAGAGGCGGATAACCTCAAAGAGCCGAACGTCACCATGGCCCAGCCCACAACGGTTGTGGAATGTATGCAAGGTCTGCAGGACGGACGTTTTGACGTGGTCGTAATCGCGCCTGAAACCGCTGAGGTCGCCATGACCGAGATCGGCTCCACCTCCAAAACCCACTATGTGGAAGCGCTCGCCAAAGTGATCCCGATCTCTGCCGTGATCTCCAAGAACCACCCGCGCAAGGACGAGCTGCTCACCCAGTTCAACACAGCTTTGAACGAGCTGAAATCCTCCGGCGACTGGTTCCAGATCGTTCTGCGTCACCTCAAAGACCATAAGGCCAACACGCAGTAACTCTGTAGGCCCACCCAAAATAAACGCATGACCGCGCATCAGCGGTCATGCACCCCCAAAAGATTGCGCTTTAAAGTCGGGATTAGCTTGGCCAATCACACCCCTCCCAAATCAGCGAGACGAAACACAGGCCGAGCACTGCTCTGGTCAGCCCTCGCGCTGCTTCTCATATCGGCCCTGATCTCGACCCTCTACTGGATGCTCACGATCCGCCCGCTATTGAGCAAAGGCCACGGTGACATGCTGCGCCAAAGCGGGATCAGCGGTGCGCAACTGGTCTGCATTCTGGGCGATGACAGCACCCGCGAAGCCTCCGTCAGTAGGGTCATCCAAACCCTGATTCACATCGGGTATCCGCTGGAATTGACAAAAGCCAAAGCCCCCAAGGACTGCCCGAAAACGACCCGCGCCTTCCTCCGCCTCCATTCCGCAACCAAGCGCGAGGACCTGCCGTTTCTTGACGATCTGCCGCACGTCATGCCCGCAGACATCCAAGACGACCTTAAAGAGATGAAGAACCTGCAAAACATAAGGGGATTTTATGTGCGCGCGGTCGTGCCCGGACAGGCTTCGCGTTCCTATATCTCCCTCAACACATTTACCGCCCCGGAACTCACCTATATGGAGCCCCGCTTTGAGGGTCTGTTGATGGAGGAGCTTTACCAAGCCTTGTCCGGCGCCGTGGACCTCACCGTCCCCCACCCGCCACGCTCCTTGCTCGAGGAATGGCTCACCCCTGAAATCCAAGCGGCCTATCGCGCGTCGGGCGCACAATCAGGAACCGAATATCTCGACACTCGTGCGCTCAACGGTCAGGGGCTGGATTATATCCACCACTCGGGAACCTTCTGCCTGAAGGATCAAGCGGCCTCCCTCTGGATCACATCAGATCGTATCCGCGCCCTTCCAGATGCACTTCAAGGCATTGTGGCAATGCCCATTGCCACCTACCGCTACTTATCGCTGAAAGC
>CAZXRG010000253.1:2289-4388 GCA_964642935.1 uncultured Rhodobacterales bacterium
TAAGCCTCCCCCTCCAGATCAAACACCGGATCAAGAACCAGAACCAAACGCGTCTCCCCCGTCCCCTCAATGGGCGGGGAGCGATGGCGCAAGCCTGAGGGCGGCTGTTCCGGCCAAAGCGTCCCTCTCAGCACAATCGGAGCCCCGGTCTGAACCGTAAACACCCGTTTGGGATCATGTTCGTCATGGGATATCCCGTATTGTGTCCCCGTCCCGCGATAGGCGCAGATCAAACGGGCCGACAGCGCATCAATATGAAACTTCCGACAGGCATTATTCGTCACCACAGCCAGACGCACCCGAAGATAAGGCGAGGTCATCATCTTGGCAAAGCTACGCGCCAGCGCGGTGATATCCTGTAGCAACCACGCCCGATCCGGCCCCTCTTCCAGACCAGACTCCTCCAAAAGCCGCGCGATGGTCCGCCCAACCTCATCCGAGGCCATGATAACCCGCCCCCGTGGGAGCTGCTCATCATCCATAGCCTCCAGCGCATTAATAACGCTCTGTGGAATTTGCCGCCGCCAAATGGCCGCCGCACAATCGGGCATCAAAATAGTGCCAAGCGCATCCCGACTGTCCCCGATGTGAATGCCGCTTTGCTCCGCGCTCACCTGCTCAATAGCCACACTCATGCCGCTGCCTCCGACTTGTCCCAGACCGGAAACGGATCATGATATTCAGGCAGATTATCCGGCCCCTGCGCGACAATTTCCGGAACCAAACAAGCATCCAGCTTCGCCTTCAATGCAGGCCAGTCAATGCCTGAACCGATAAACACAATCTCTTGGCGACGATCCCCCCAAGGCTCCTGCCAATGCTGGTCCAGATAATCCTTTGCACTCCCGCTATCAGGCCGCATCTCAGCCGGAGCCGCCGCCCACCAAGTGCCCAATGGCTTACAAGTCGACAAGGCCCCCGCCAGCGAGAACTCGATCACCCACTTGGGACGAGACGAAATCCAGAAATGCCCCTTGGAACGGATCACCCCGGGCATCTCCGCATTCAAGACCGCCACAATCCGCTCGGGAATGAACGGAAGACGCGCGCGATACACATGCGAGGTCACCCCGTATTCCTCGGTCTCCGGAACATGATCGGCAAAACCATAAAGCTCCTTGGCCCACATGGGATGATCATGGGCCTCCTCAAAATCAAACAACCCCGTGTCGAGAATTTTCTCAGCGGCAACATCGGAATGATTGGTCTCGATAATCTCCGCATCCCCGTTCAACGCCCGAATGATCTTCCGAGCCGCATCGGTCTTCTGAGGCCCCGCATCATCCACCTTATTGAGGATCACCACATCAGCAAACTCGATCTGATCGGTCAGAAGATGCACAAGCGTGCGATTGTCCTCCTCCCCCATCATCTCACCGCGATCCCGCAAAAAGTCGTGGGAGGCATAATCATTAAGCAGGTTCACCGCATCCACCACCGTCACCATCGTATCGAGCCTTGAGACATCCGACAGGCTCAACCCGTTCTCATCACGAAAATCAAAGGTCGCGGCCACAGGAAGAGGCTCTGAAATCCCCGTGGATTCAATCAACAAATAATCGAAACGCTTTTCAGCCGCCAGCTTGCGCACCTCATCCAGAAGATCATCGCGAAGCGTGCAACAAATACAGCCATTGGACATCTCAACCAGAGTTTCATCGGTCCGGCTCAGCTCCGTATCCGCGCGCACCAGATCCGCATCAATGTTCACCTCGGACATATCATTCACAATCACCGCCACGCGCCGCCCGTCCCGATTGTTCAGAACCTTGTTCAGAAGCGTGGTCTTCCCGGCACCCAGAAAGCCGGAGAGAACAGTAACAGGGAGGCGATCTTGTTGAGCCATCGGGTCGTTTCCTTTGTGTCCATGGGAGCGAGGCTGAAAGAGCTGTCTTGGGTGGGCTATCAGCGTCGCAATATTCGAAACGTTATAACATAACATTAAAGAGACACAACGGCTTCTTTAGGAGGAATAATCGGTAAAACTATGCATTGAGCAAGAACCACATCGGAGTGGGTTTAAAGACTGCCCGTGGGCTGGCGCACCTCCGTCAGTGCAGGGCACAGCCTCAATGTGAGAGTACAAGACTGCCCGTGGG
>CAZXRG010000254.1:0-4354 GCA_964642935.1 uncultured Rhodobacterales bacterium
AAAAAGAAGGTCGGCACCGCCATGATCACTGCAAGGATCGGCTGTGCCAGATATTTCGACACACCCGCATTGAGCATCAGATAAAGCCCCGCCGAGTTCATCAGATAGATGACAAAATACGACCCTAGATAGGCCGGAAACTTCCCAAACCCCTGATTTTGAAACACTATTTTTCCGTGCGTGAAATAATTCCAAATGATCCCGATGAAATAGGCAAGGGCCAAAGCAGGCTGCGGGGCCATGCCCGAAATCACCAAAATCTCATAGACGATGACCCCAAAAGCCGTATTGAAAACGCCGACAATCAGGAACTTGATGAACCGCCAAAGACCCTCGTTCTGGCGGAGCCTCCCGATCATAGACCCTCCGATTTCAACACATCTGCAACGCCGGATTTAATGTCAAAAATCGGTTTAAAATCAACCTCTTCGCGCAATCTGGTCACATCCGCCAACACTCGCTTCGGGTCATTCTCCGGGCGTTTGCGCGCGCCCAAATTCACCCGCTCGGGATGTCCCATTTGCCCAGAAACCGCGCCGATCAAATCCTTAACAGGCGTCGATTGACCACTGGCCACATTGATCGCTCCGCTCACATCCGCCGCCAAAACAGCAGCCAAAGCCCGCCCAATATCACCCGTATGAAGAAAATCGCGTTCCTGAAGACCATCGGTGCAATCCACAGTCTCCCCCGCCGCAATGCCTTTGATCAGATCACCCAAAAGCCGCCCCTTGGGCTCACCGGGACCATAGCAGAAAAAGATCCGCGCCCAAGCCAGAGACACCCCCAAAGAGGGTGCCGCCGCCATCAAAGCCATGCCTGTGGTCGCCTTGGCCGCGCCGTATAAGCTGTTTTGTTTCAAGGGACTAGACTCGGTTAACACCTCATCACCCCATTCATATTCCGCACAAGAGCCAGCCGCCACGACCCGCGTCCCACCAGCCTCGGCAAAGGACCGAACCAGCCGCAAACTGGCCGCCGCCCAATCCAAGTTCGCAGGCGAAGACCAGCGATCCACAGGGTGGTCATGCCACGCCAAATGCACCAAATGGGTGATCGATCCACCCGAAAACACCTGTTTGGGCTGCTCGGGATCAAGAATGTTCAAAGCAACACCAGTCGCCCCGTCCACATCCCGACCGGACCGCGATCCAGCCAGCACATGAAATCCAAGCGCTTGTAGAGGGGCAATAGTTTGGCGCCCAATCAGCCCCGTCGCTCCGGTCAGAAGGACGGTCTTTCCCATCAGCTGATCGAAATCTCGGGAACAGCCGTCACAAACTGCGTGCCATGGGCGCGCAAATCGCTCAACTGCTCACTGATTTCCCGCTTCAAATTCCACGGCAAAATCAACACGTAATCCGGCTTCATCGCATAAAGCGCATCCACGTCCTTCACCGGAATTTTAGAGCCTGGAAGCAGAGTGTTCTGCTTGGCCGGGTTCTTATCGACGCAAAGTGCGATATCCTCAGGACCCACCTGACAATAGTTCAACAACGTATTGCCCTTGGCAGCCGCCCCATAAGACGCCACTGTTTTTCCTTCACTTTTCGCCGTTTTGAGGAAAGCCAACAGCCCATCACGCACCGCTTCAACCCGCGTCGTAAAGCCCGTGTAGCCGTCAATCTCACCAAGCTTGGCCGCCGCTTCATCAGCGCGCACTTTTCCAACACCAGAACGCTCGACGTGGGAGGCACCTTCAAGACAGGCATAAACCCGAAGCGAGCCGCCATGGGTATTGAACTCTTCAACCTCAAACACCCGAAGACCATATTTGGCAAAAACACTCTCAACCGCCAAAAGCGACAGATAGGAATAATGCTCGTGATAAATCGTGTCGAACTGAACATGGTTGATCAGGTTCAAAAGATGCGGGAATTCAACCGTATAGATCGCATCCCCCGTCAAAAGCTTCGCCACACCGGCCACGAAATCGTTAATGTCCGGCACATGCGCCAGAACATTGGCCGAGCATATCAGATCAGGCCGTTTCCCGTCCGCAAACAGCTTGGTTGCCACGCCTTCCCCGAAAAATTCAACAATCGTGGGAACACCAATTTTCTCAGCAGCAGCAGCCACGGACCCCGAAGGCTCCACACCCAAAACAGGCACACCAGCCGCCACGAAATTCTTCAAAAGATAGCCGTCATTAGACGCAATTTCGATGACCAAACTGTCAGAGCCCAAGCCCAACTCAGCCGTCATTTTTTCCGCATAGGTCTTCGCATGCTCCAGCCAACTTGCTGAAAACGAAGAGAAATACGCGTAATCGGAGGTAAATATCAGATCGGCAGGCACATCCTCATCCACCTGAACCAACCAGCAATTCTGGCAGACCCGCGTGTGAAGCGTGTACTCAGGCTCGACCTCGCCCGCTTTCTCCATGGGCACATAGGAATTGGCCACCGCTTGCGTGCCAAGGTCCACGAAAGTTTGCGGCATCTCTGACCCGCAATGTCTGCATATTGGAAACGCGCTCACACTGAATACTCCACTTAGTCTTTCCAAATCTTCCAAGGGGCGTTGCCGCCCGACCAATGCTCCTCAAGCTCCTGACGCTCACGGATTGTATCCATGGGTTGCCAAAAGCCTTTGTGCTGATAGGCCATCAATTCACCATCATTTGCCAATTCCATCAAAGGCTTACGCTCCCAGATGGTCTTGTCGTCATCAAGATATTTGGCCACGTCCGGAGACAGCACAAAATACCCGCCATTGATCAACCCACCATCATCCGCAGGCTTTTCCGAGAATTCCTGAACCTGACCGTCGGTAATTTCCAAACGCCCAAAACGGGCCGCCGGCGGGGCTGCGGTCACAGTCGCAAGCTTGCCATGGGACTTGTGGAACTTGATAGCGTCGGAAACATTCATGTCCCCCACACCATCACCATATGTCATGCAAAAGGCTTCCTCATCCTTAAGATGCGGCATCACGCGGCGAAGACGTCCGCCTGTCATGCTCTCAAGACCGGTATCAATCAGAGTGACCCGCCAAGGCTCTGTCTGGTTCTGGATCACTTCCATGTTCCCGTCGCGCAGATCAAAGGTCACGTCCGAGCCATGCAGGTAATAATTCGCGAAATATTCTTTGATCACATAGCCTTTGTAACCAAGACAAATGACGAAATCATTGATCCCATGGGCCGCATAAATCTTCATGATATGCCACAAAATGGGACGCCCACCGATCTCAACCATCGGCTTTGGAATGCGGACCGTCTCTTCGGCCAATCGCGTGCCGAACCCACCGGCAAGAATAACAGCTTTCATAACGCCAAAAACCCCTTACTAAAGCGCTCCAATTGGAATGGATACGCAGTTGCGCCACGGCTCACTCGGTTCAATCGCTGGACTGCAATCGCTATCACACAAGCAAAACGTCGAAACGCCCTGAAAGCCTCGTTTAAGCGGAACGATCGCAACCTGTATAGACATTTCAAATACATCGCAGAGAAGCGTTACTATTTTGCGTCTTTTTCCATGAAGCGGCCAAAGAAAGCATCAGGGGTGTTGGATGAAAGCGCCCCCCTATGGTAGCGACACGGCCAAAGAGCGTAATTGTTAAAGGACATCGGTTTCATGAAAATCTTGGTTGTTGGTCATCGCGGGTACATTGGCCCGGTTGTTGCAAATCACTTTGCGTCCCTTGGGGGCGGAATTGAGGTCCATGGGATCGACAGCAACTGGTTTGAAGGTTCCGAAGCGATTCCCTTTCCAGCCGATGCATTCACAAGCGAAACCAAAGCGGACACCCGCGATCTGAGCGCCTCTGACCTTCAAGGCTATGATGCGGTCGTGCAATTGGCCGCCGTTTCAAACGACCCAATCGGAAAAGAGTTCGAAGGTGCCACCATGGGCATCAACGCCGAGGCCGCCATTGCCACGGCTAAACTGGCCAAAGAGGCTGGCGTGAAGCGCTTCGTCTTCGCCTCCTCCTGCTCCATGTACGGGGCCGGATCGGACAGTCTGCGCAAAGAGACCGATACGCTCAACCCGCTCACCGCCTACGCCCGCTCCAAAGTGGCCACCGAAGAAGGCCTTCGGGGCATGGCCACGGACGCGTTCATGGTCACAAGCCTGCGTTTTTCCACGGCCTGTGGAGCCTCCCCCATGCTGCGCCTTGATCTGGTCCTGAACGACTTTGTGGCCACCGCATTGCGCACCGGGAAAATCGAGGTGCTCTCAGACGGCTCCCCATGGCGCCCGTTGATCCACGTCGAGGACATGGCCCGCGCCATCGAATGGGCCTGCACCCGTGACGGCGAGACACATGTTGAGGTCAACGTAGGCTCTCAGGATTGGACATGGCAGATCGGCCAATTGGCCAAGGACGTAGGCGATGTGCTGGGCGG
>CAZXRG010000255.1:0-2272 GCA_964642935.1 uncultured Rhodobacterales bacterium
CCGAACTCATCCTCAAACCGGTTGATCCGCCGGTTCAAGGCCGAGGCCGTGATGTTCATATCCTCCGACGCCTTTCGGATCGAACCAGCACGGATCACGCCTTCAATGAACTCGAAGTCTTTTAGATGACGCATGACCCGCTCCTAAGCGGTGCAAATTTTGCACCGCTTTTGTGAATTTTTAGCATTTGCGTTATCACTCCTGCCCTACGATCCTCCTCTAATCAAGACGGAGAATCGTGAATGTTAAGCAAAAGATCGGGAAAACAGGCATGAGCGCTGGAATCCCGCTCACCTTGCCATCTTTGGCAGAGGCCTATTCCGCTGGCACCTCGCCCAAGACCATCATCGAACAGGTTTACACGCGCATCGAAGAGGTCGGTGACCCCGGAATTTTCCTGTGCCTTTTCCCCAAAGAACAGCTTTTGGAACAGGCAAATAGCCTAGGCGCTTACGATCCCGAGAAGCCGCTTTGGGGCGTTCCCTTTGTCATCAAGGACAACATCGACGTGGCCGGACACCCAACCACCGCCGCCTGTCCTGACTTCACCTATACCCCCACAGAGACCGCCTTTCTGGTCCAGAGATTGCTCGATGCCGGAGCGCTTCTGATCGGGAAAACCAACCTCGATCAATTCGCCACCGGCCTTGTGGGCGTGCGCACCCCATACGGCGCTCCGAAAAACGCCATCGACCCTGATATCGTGCCCGGAGGCTCGTCGGGCGGCTCCGGCGTGGCCGTGGCCCATGGCATTGCCAGCTTTTCGCTCGGTACTGACACAGCGGGCTCCGGACGCGTTCCAGCAGCCCTGAACAACATCGTCGGCCTCAAACCCACTCTGGGCGCTCTCTCGGCATCTGGCGTCGTTCCGGCTTGCCGCACCTTGGACACTGTCTCGGTCTTTGCGATGACAGTCTCGGACGCCTATGCGGCCTATAGCGTGGCCGCCGTTTACGACCCAAAAGACAGCTATGCACGCGACATCGCCACTCCCACGATGGTCGCCCCGCCGCTCGCCCCAAAAATCGGAATTCCAAGCGCGAAAAGCATCCGGTTTGAGGGCGACGCGGCGCAGGCTCAATCCTTTGACGACACCGTGAAAGCACTCAAAGCCAGCGGTGCGACGATCACAGAGATCGACTTCAGCCCGCTCTATGAAATCGCCCAAATGCTCTATTTCGGAGCATGGGTAGCAGAGCGTTACGTGGCCACGGAAAGCCTCATGGCAACGACGCCTCAATCCCTTTATCCAGTCACTCAGAAAATCATCGGCTCCGCAGTCGGGAAAACCGCCGCGGATACGTTCAAGGACTTCTACAAACTCAAAGACCTGATCGCCTCGGTCAAACCGGCCATCGACAGCTGCGATGCACTCTGTGTGCCGTCCATCCCGACATTCGCCAGCGTGGCCGACCTGGAGGCAGATCCCATGGGCCCCAACAACATGCTCGGGACCTATACGAACTTTGTGAACCTCATGGACATGTGCGGCATCGCCGTGCCCACGCCCGCCCGCTCGGACGGACGCCCCGGAAGCGTGACCATTCTAGCGGAGGCCGGAGCCGACGCCAAAGTCGCCGCATTGGCCACAAAGATCGAGGCTTGGGGCAACCGCAAGCTTGGTGCCACCGAGTGGTCGCTTGAGCCAGCCGCACTCGAAAACGAAGCGCCAGAGGATGCCATCCGCATCGCAGTCTGCGGCGCCCATATGTCCGGCCTCCCTTTGAACCACACCCTAACAGACAGACGCGCAAGCTTCGTGCGCAGCGACACCTCCGCACCCGACTACACGTTTCACGCCCTGCCAGGCGCAGGCGTCGCCCGACCGGGCATGGTGCGGGTTGAAGCAGGCAAAGGCGCGGCCATCGCGCTTGAACTTTGGGACATGCCCGTGGCCGCCTTTGGCAGCTTCATGAAAACAATCCCCGCTCCTTTAGGCATCGGCACGCTCACACTTGCCGACGGCTCCACCGCGCAAGGTTTCTTGTGCGAAGCCATCGCCGTGAGCGGGGCAGAAGACATTACAGATCTGGCCGATTGGCGGAAATACCTCGCCAAACAGGCCTGAAAACACCAGCGCATCAAAAGCGCTTCCAACACGGAGAGACGAGATGACAGACACTTCCAGAAGACGCTTTTTACAGACAGGCGCGCTCACAGCGGCCAGCCTTCCCTTCCTGCGGGCCCTCCCTGCAAACGCGCAAAGCACCGACGTGCTGGTGGCCGTAAACGGGCAAACCATCAACAGCCTTGATCTGCATCGCACGGGCAC
>CAZXRG010000255.1:2372-4334 GCA_964642935.1 uncultured Rhodobacterales bacterium
GTGATCCGCGAAGTCCCATCAGCGGCCACCCGTCGCGCAGTGATCGAGCGCGGTGATGCGCAGGTCTCCTTCAACATCCCAAGCAAGGACGCTTTGGAGCTGTCCGACAAGATGGAAGTGAACTCCACGCCCATCGCCAATTGCATCAACTGTGTTGGCCTGAACACAAACTTCGAGCCATTCCAAGACAGCGACGTGCGCAAAGCCGTGGCCTATGCCATCCCCTACGAGGCAATCTTTGAGGCTGCTGCTTACGGTCGAGGCGCACCCCTTTGGGGCGAAGAGACAGAGCGCTCCGACATCGCTTGGCCGCGCAAAACCGGCTACATGGAAGACCTCGACAAAGCCAAAGAGCACCTCGCCAAATCCGGTTTCCCAGACGGCTTCGAAGTGCCGTTCTCCATCAGTCTCAACCAGCTTGACTGGATGGAGCCAACAGCGCTTCTCATTCAGGAAAGCCTCGCCAAAATCGGGATCACGGTCACAATCGACAAAATCCCCGGAGCGGACTGGCGCACAGCCTCGCTCGTTGAGAAACGTCTGGCCTTCCACCTTGAAGGCTTTGGCGGCTGGCTCGACACGCCGGATTACTACTTCTTCTGGGCTTACAAAGAGGGCCATTTGTTCAACTCCTCGAACTACAGGAACGAGGAGATCGAGACCCTTGTGGACACCACCCTCCCCATGGAAACGAGCGATCCGGCCTATGAACCAAACGTCAAACGTATGCTAGAGATCGCACTTGACGAACTGCCGCGCATCCCGCTTTGGCAGCCAGCCTTGAACGTCGCTCTGAATGGCGCAACCGACTACGAGTTCTGGTTCCACCGCCAGCTTGACGTGCGGCCCATTAAGCCTGCGTGATGTCAACACGTGCGAAACTTATTGGCGCACGACTGCTACAGGCCATCCCGGTTGTTATCGGGGTGGTCATTATCACATTCCTCCTCACCCGCGCCCTCCCCGGCGATCCTGCGGTCTATTTCGCCGGAGACGCGGCGGACGAGGCCTCCATTCAACAGGTGCGCGAAACCCTAGGGCTGGACAAGCCGCTCCCCCAACAATTCATGCGCTACGTGGTCGATCTGGTGCGCGGCGATTGGGGCGATAGCCTCTCCACAGGCCAGCCAGTCCTCTCGGATATCGCAAGGCGCCTACCCGCATCATTAGAACTAACCCTCATCGCCCTCCTCCTGTCTTGCGCCATCGCCGTCCCCTTGGGCGTCATGGCAGCCACCAAACCGGGCTCATGGCGCGACCATCTGTGCCGCGTTCTGGTCACCGCAGGCGTCTCCCTGCCCACATTCTTCACAGGCATCCTTCTGATCTACGTCTTCTACTATCTGCTCGACATAGCGCCCTCCCCCCTTGGCCGCCTCGACTTCCTGTTCATCGAGCCTGACCGAGTGACCGGTTTCTACCTCATCGACAGTGCCATCGCGGGCGATTGGGAGACCTTTATAGGTGCCGCCAAACAACTGGTCCTGCCAGCGGCCACCATGGCCATTTTCACACTGGCCCCCATCGCCCGAATGACCCGCGCGGCAATGCTGCAAGCCCTGTCCTCCGACTTCATCCGAACCGCACGCGCTGCTGGCCTCTCGCGCCGAAAAATCCTGATCGGCTACGCCCTGCGCAATGCCCTCCTACCTGTGGTCACCACATTAGGAATGGTGTTCTCCTTCGCCCTAGGAGCCAACGTGCTCGTGGAAAAAGTCTTCGCATGGCCGGGCATCGGCTCTTACGCCGTCGACGCTCTCGTGGCCTCCGACTATGCGGCTGTTCAAGGCTTCGTACTGGCCATGGCGCTCCTGTTTGTCGCCCTCAACCTGATCATTGATCTGGCCTATGCGGTGATCGACCCGCGCATTGGATTTGAAAGCGCATGAGCTCGGCCTCCTCCACATCATTCGCCGCCCATGTGGGCTACGTACTGCGTCAAAATCCGGTCACCATGATCGC
>CAZXRG010000256.1:0-1557 GCA_964642935.1 uncultured Rhodobacterales bacterium
GGCGATGTCTGGGGGACAGATGGCGAAGCCAAGGCGCAGTCCGGCGAGGCCCCAAAATTTCCCAAAGCTCTTTAGGATGATTGTGTTTTGCTTGGGGAGTTTGGTCAAAAGGGACTGATCGGGCGCTACATCACAGAAACTTTCGTCGATGATGGTTTGCTTGGCGTTCGGGATTGTGTCGACTCCCCAAAAGCGCCCGTCGGGATTGTTGGGATTGATCACGACCGCCACATCCGGCGTCTGATTGCTGAGCGACCAGTGACAGGCCTCAAAGGCGGCGCGATGCTCGTTGTAGGTGGGTTCTGGGATGTGGGCGGTTTGGCCCTGAAGAACGCGGGGCATTGCGGCGATGAGAGCGGAGGCTCCACCGGCTGCAACAACCTCCAGAGTGTCGGGCACGTGCCAGAACCGTCGGGCGGCCTGTTCAAGACCGCTAATGGCGCGTCGATCTGGAAGCGTTGCCCAAGCCTCGGGTGAAATCTCCGGAAGCGGGTAGGGGGTCGGGTTGATCCCCGTGGAAAGATCGATCCAAGAGGCGCGGGTGCCGCCAAATTCGGCAATGGCCCTGTCGATCCCGCCGCCATGATCGCGCGTTTGCGTCATGTCTCTGGATAGATCCGCGCTCTGAAATGGCCCTTGATGCCTTGGGGCCAGGTTTTATAGGGCACTTGGCCGGTCTCGCTCTCGCGATATTTGGCGGCATAATCCAAAATTGCCTCGGCTGCCTCTTGGGTCGGCTCGAAGGTTCCGATCACATAGCTGATTTTTCCGGGCGATTGCAGGGTGACATTACAGGCGAAATCACAGCCCATCAGGCAGGATCGGCTCTTAATTGTTAATTCCGGGTAAGCCTTTGCGGCATGGTTAACGAGGTCCAAAAGCTGCTCGCCATGGGGCGTCTCGTTGGTTTCCTCGCTCCAGTTTTCCTGCTTACAAGTGTCGCAAATCGTTAATATCGTTGACATTTTTTCTCTCTAAGCTGTTTGTGCGGACGGGTGTCGGGTTAGGTGATATCACGTCGCCCTGCGGGATTTGCCGCTAATTTGCCCAAAAGTCGAGACATGATTAACTCTATGTTAAGAATTAAGGCGCATACCCAGAACGAGGGAAGAAGATAAACCTTGGGGAAGGGTACAAGATGAGAGTTTTAATTGTAGAGCATAATGAGGAGCTGGGGCTCGTTTGGGCGCGGTTTCTGGAGCATCGCGGTCTGACGGTTGAAGTGGCAACCAGTCAGAAAGAAGCGATTGCGAACATGCGCTTCAACGATTTTGACGCATTGGTTCTGGAGCTGGTTTTGCCTGACGGCGGGGCCATTGCGATCTCCGATTATGCGACGTATCGCTTCCCGGATATTCCGATCATCACAGTGACCAGCAGCAGTTTTTTTTCAGATGGGTCCATTTTTCAACTCATGCCTAATGCCCGTGGTTTGATGCGCACACCGTTTCAACCCGATGATCTGGCGGCATTGTTGGAGCATTGCGACCCTAAAGGGGCTCGGGCTTTGCACAAGAAGGTCAGCTAGCCTCTTTCATGCGGGCTGAGCCAGTCCGT
>CAZXRG010000256.1:1657-4315 GCA_964642935.1 uncultured Rhodobacterales bacterium
GCCGTTTTTTGTTGCATTTGAAGTGGGTGTTATAGACCGCATCGAACCGGTAAAGCGTCGGGAATAGACGCCAGTCGGCTTCGGTTTGTTGATCGCCCAGCAGGTACCTTTTTTGCGACAAAATCTCTTCCAGCCAGTCGAGTGTGTTAAATAGCTCCGTTACGGCGGTGTCGTAAGCCTCTTGGGATTTTGCAAAACCGCAGCGATAGACCCCATTGTTCAGAGTATCGTAAATCCGGTCATTGATCGGCTCGATAGAGGCGCGCAAGGGTTCCGGCCAATAGTCCGCCGTGTTGCCTGTGATCCCGTCAAAAGCGGAGTTGAACATACGGATAATCTCAGAGGATTCATTGGAGACGATCTGACCAGTGTCTTTGTCCCAGACAATCGGGACCGTGACGCGGCCTGTGAACTTCGGATCCGCTTTGGCGTAAATCTCGCGGACAAACTCAGCACCAAAGAGACTGTCGCCAGTGGTGTGCGGGACGTCGGTGGCAAAGGTCCAGCCGTCCTCCATCATGTCAGGATGGGCAATGTCGAGTGTGATATGATCTTCAAGTCCCTTTAGTGTGCGGAAAATGCGGGTGCGATGGGCCCAAGGGCAGGCGCCTGCCACATAGAGATGATAGCGACCGCTTTCCGCCTTAAAGCCGCCATTCCCGCTTGGGCCAGCCTCCCCGCTTGGCGTGATCCAGTTGCGAAAGGTGACCGGTTTGCGATCAAAGGCGCCGCTTTTGTTGGTGATGGCCGCGTCGTCTGTGATCCATTTTCCGTCTAGCATGCGTCCCATGAGCTTCTCCTTTGGAAGACTGGATAGAGCATTTGCCTCGCTCGTGCATCGGTTCATTGGCCATAAGAGTGTTGTCGTGACGGAAACAAAGCGGGTCGTGAAGCGGGGCCGTTACGCCGGAATCAGAGTTGCGGCTCTCAAGGTGGCCCCCTATAGAGTTCAGACACTGTAATGTTGCTCCGAACCTCGGGGCCGGAGAGGTGTGAGGCGGCGTGCTGACCAAATGAGGGGCATTCTGGCTCAACATTACATGACTTGAGCGCCGTTTGGCGTGGGTGAGGTCTTCTCCGAGTGAATGAAAGAGAGAAGCCGTGATGAGACCCCCTGTTGTGTTTCTTTGTCTGATGACTGCTCCGGGAGCGGCTATGGCTCATGCCGGGCATTGGGTGGATGTGGCTGGCCATGATCATCTGTTGGCAGGCGCGGCTATTGGAATTGCCATTGCGATTGGTGTGGCGGGTGCCCTGAAGGGGCGCGGTGAGAAGGATGAGGAGGCCGATGAGGCCTCGGATGATGAAACCGAATTGAGCGAGGCTTGATATGGTGAAGACAGGTGTCATGATTTGCGGTCACGGCTCGCGCTCCCAAGCGGCCGTCGACGAATTTGCGGTTCTGGCCGAGAAATTGCCAGCGCTTCTGCCCGAGGATTGGCTAGTGGATTACGGCTATCTCGAATTTGCCAATCCGGTCATTCGTGATGGTTTGGACAAATTGCGCGAGGCGGGATGTGAGCGGATCTTAGCGGTCCCCGGCATGTTGTTTGCGGCCATGCATGCAAAGAACGATATTCCGACGGTGCTCAACACTTATGGTGCAAAGCATGACATGGACATCATGTTCGGGCGCGAATTGGGGGTTGATCCAAAGATGATCGCGGCGGCCGCTGGGCGCGTGCGTGATGCGGTGGACCGCGCCAATTCAGAGCTTGGCGAGATGGCCCTTGAGGACACTGCTTTGGTTGTCATCGGGCGGGGCGCCTCTGATCCGGATGCCAATTCCAACGTGTCCAAAATCACGCGGCTTTTGTGGGAAGGAATGGGCTTTGGCTGGGCTGAAACCGGCTATTCCGGTGTGACCTTCCCGCTGGTTGAGCCCTGTTTGGAGCATGTGAGCAAACTTGGTTACAAGCGGGTCATCGTGTTCCCCTATTTCCTGTTCACGGGCATTCTGATTGATCGAATTTATGGCTTTACAGACCGTGTCGCTGAGGCCCATCCGGACATTCAGTTCGTGAAGGCCAGCTATCTTAATGACCATGAAAAGGTGCTTGAAACCTTTGCCGAGCGGATCACGGAGCTTGTGGGCGAGGTGCCTCCGCCAAATTGTGGAACCTGTCAGTACCGCACACAGGTGCTGGCCATGGAGGGGGGCGAGACTGTGACAGTGACGCCTGCCGAGCGCGCGGCTTTGGCGCTTGAAAAAGGCAAAGGTCATCCGGCGTTTGGTGCCATTCCCCCGCCCACGTGCGTTTTGTGCAAGTATCGCACTCAAGTTCTCGGGTTTGAGGGCGAAGTTGGTTCGGTTCAGGAAAGTCATCACCACCATGTTGAGGGGCAGGGGGCATCGGCTCCGGGCTCGAACGTGGCGGATTGTGCGCTTTGTGATACGTTTTGCACGGGTGAGTGTCGTTTGGTGATGCAGGAGGCTCATGACCACCACCACCACCACCACCATCACCACGGCGACGATCATCACCACCATGACCATGATCACGCGCATCCTGAGTACCCGCACGCGAAACACCCGCTTGGGCCATTGAGCGTGCGCAAACCGTGACCAAGGGGGCTCAGGACAGGCCGGTTCCGGCTTTGAGATATGAACGTGATCCGGCGGCCATCTATCGGCAGTCCTTTGCGATTGTGCGCAAA
>CAZXRG010000257.1:0-4282 GCA_964642935.1 uncultured Rhodobacterales bacterium
CTATGAGGTTCGTCGTCCAGTGAGCCATGAATTGCGAATTGATCCAAGCCTGCGTCGCGCGGTTCGATCATGCGAAAGCTCTCTTTTACGCCTGCGTCGGTCAATTCACGCGCGACCATCAATAAGGTGTTGGGGGCCTGTGCTTCACAAAGCTCGGCCATATGCTGCAGCTCTTCTGTCGCAACGGGCGTGGCAGCTTCGATTGAGGGGGCGCCATACATCTCCATGAAATGTTGCGCCAAGGCCTGTGTGAGAGCCTGTAGCTCTGATGCTTCGATCTGCGTCACAGCAACGATTGAAACACGCCCGAACGTTTCGATACCCAGCCATCCGTTTGTGAATGCTTGGCGGGCTTTACCGGTCAAATCTGCCTCGGACCAGTTGGAAAACTCAAAGCCTCCAGAGACGCACCATTCGCTTGTCCGTGCTGGAGAATGAAAGATGTTCATATCACTTTCGTCAAAGTGGATTGCGCGTGCCAACATCATCGTGTCAGTCCTCCAGAACGATGGTCAGTGGAAACAGGTGCGTGGTTTCGGTATCGCGCAACAACATCCCGAAGTGTTCGTCGATGCCGACAAATGTGCCACTGATGTTGCCTTGCGATGCATCTTCTCCGATCCCATGTGCCAAACCGCGCCAGTCTTTGTGCAGCGTAGCAGCCCCGCTTTCGGTCCATGTGTTAATCCCCACAAGCGTATGGCGCACCCATGCTTCAAGCAGCTCAACCGCATTCACATCGGCACAGCCTTCAGCATAGAGCGCGGTCTGATCTGGCGTATGACCTGTGTCATCTCTTTCGGGCCAAAGCGACAGTTCTAGCCCCACGACCAGCCAGTCTGGTTCGGCCTTTGGATCGCTGCCTGAAGCCGCAGTGCGCAATCTGCCACAAGAAGCGCCGTTCACGCGGATTCCACCCTGCCAATCCAAATGCACCGCGACCTCGGGTGGGGCGAGTGCACCGAGTGCATTTTGGAAGCCAACACCGCAGAGCGGTAGCATCGCGATGGCGTCTTTTAGCGCCACGTCAGGTGCAAATACGATTGCCGCGCGCAGAGTGCTGGCCCCCAGATTATAGACAACAAGCCCTGCATCACATCCCCGCGCAGCCTCAGCACAGGCTTTACTGAAAGGATCAAGTTGTCCCTCTACAGAAAGCCCGCTGAACAGCGGTGGGAAGGTCGGCATTGTCATGCTTTGTCCGCTTCTATGAGTGCCTTTGCGACGGTGCGGAAGCTTTGGGCTTGAGCGGACTCCGGCTTTGACACCACAATGGGGGCACCGCCGTCTGCTGCTATCCTGATATCCAAATGAAGCGGGATTTCTGCCAGCAGCGGCACGCCCAGCTTTTCAGCTTCCGCCTTTACGCCGCCATGGCCAAACACATGTTCCTCATTCCCGCATTTGGAGCAAATGTGTGTGCTCATGTTTTCGATCATGCCAATCACGGGGGTCTTCATTTGATTGAACATGTCTATGCCTTTGCGGGCATCCAGCAGCGCTACATCTTGGGGCGTTGAGACAATGATTGCGCCATCAAGATGCGCCTTTTGCGCCAGCGTCATCTGGACGTCACCGGTGCCCGGAGGCAGGTCCACAATCAGGACATCTAAAGCACCCCATTGCACTTGATTGAGCATCTGTTGCAGCGCGCCCATGAGCATCGGGCCACGCCAGACCACAGCCTGATCTTCATTTGTCATCAAACCGATGGACATCATGGTCACGCCGAAGTTCCGCAATGGCAGAATGATCTTCCCATCCGGGCTTTGTGGGCGTCCAGAGACCCCCAGCATCCGGGGCTGTGAAGGGCCATAGACGTCTGCGTCCAGAATTCCGACGCGGCGACCTTCAGCTGCCAAAGCGCAGGCGAGGTTGGCTGACACAGTCGATTTACCAACGCCTCCTTTGCCCGAGGCAACAGCGATGATCCGATCAATCCCCGGTATCTTTTCTGGTCCCGAAGGTTCCGCTGGACGACCCGCTTTCAAATCGGGAGGTGGCGTTGGTTTGCTATGGGCTGTCATGACCACTGCAACGGACGTCGCACCCAAATCTTTCAGCTTCGCCTCGGCCTCCTCCTTGGATGCCATGAACGGCTCGGGCGTGTCTACTTCCATAACAAACCGAACAGCGCCGTCTTCGACATTCAACGCACGGACCAGCCCTGCTTCAACCAGATCAACGCCAGACGGAGCTTTGACGCCTTTTAGGCAATTCAGCACGTCCTCCCGAGAAATGCTCACTTATGCGCCTTCGATTTTGCCGGTGACGACGTGTTCGAGATCGATCCCATCAACGGTCAACACCATCTTGGCCTCGAATGTTTTGCCCTCGGTCTCGCCCGTATTTCGCATGGCTTCTTCAATCGCTTGTTGTGAAGTCACACCGACCTGCTTGAGAAATTTTCGCATCGACATGTTGAAATCTTCGCTCATCTTCATCCCCCCGTTTCTTATGATTGACGCAAGTACCCTAGCGTCCCTAGGCTAATGCGCAAGCGGCTTAAGGAGGAAGGACACGCGATGTTGAAATGGTTGACGGTCTGTATTGCTTTCTTTGGTGGTCCAGTATTTGCACAAGAAAAGGCATTTTCGCTAAAAGCGCCAAATACCTTGGTCGACACGGGTTTCCTGAAACATCTGCTGCCCCGCTTTTCCTTAAAAACCGGCGTAAGGATCACGATTGCTGAGGACGGCACTGCTGCTTTTGGCGAGGAAGGCATACCTGTTTTTCGCCAAGGCGAAACGGTCTGGCATTTCTCTTATGAGGAGGGTGTGCACCCTGAAGCGTTTCAAGAGTGGTTGTTGTCTGATGTTGGGAAGCGGACGATTGAGGCCTTTGCTCCAGAGGGCACTGCCATGTTCAGTTCGGATGTCGCGGCTGATGTTGCTGTTCAAACAGTTGCGCTTAGCGGAGACGCGGTCTTGGGTGAGAAAACCAGCCTTCAGCAATGTGGCCGCTGTCATGTGGTGAACGACACCAACCGCATGAATGCCATCGGCTCGTCCCCATCTTTTGCATTGATGCGCACATTTCCCGACTGGCAGGAACGGTTTGAGACGTTCTTTATTCTCAAGCCTCACCCGGCCTTCACACAAGTGGTGGGTATCACCGAACCGTTTCCAATCGATCGACCATCCCCCATCGCCCCCATTGAAGTCACATGGGAAGACATCGAGGCGATCACCGCTTACGTCGGCTCCATCACGCCCGCTGATTTGGGCGCGCCTTTAAAATCTCAGTGATCTTTGCGCTTGGTAAAATAGTCGTCTGACGTGCGCACACGGGGGCGTTCCTTGCCCTGAAAGGGGTTGTTGTCGGAATGGAACTGCGCTTGAACGCGGCAGTTTTCGCACATCTGGATCATCTTTGCGGCGTCCGAACTCGCGAACATCGGATGGTTGCCTGCCAGTTTTTCTGTGATCTTTGCGATGGTTGATTTTGACCCAAACAGGCTGCCACATTCAATGCAGGCAAAGGGTTCCTCCTCATTGAGAACTTTCTGGCTCAGTGCTGCATCGGTGAGGTCCATTTGTGGTTTCAAGGTGAGTGCATCTTCTGGGCAAATGTTGACGCAAAGACCGCATTGCAGGCAGGCGTCTTCTTGGAACCGCAATTGTGGCAGGTCCGAATTATCGCCGAGTGCGCCGGACGGGCAAAGTGATACGCAGGACAGGCAGAGCGTACAGGCATCCGTGTCCACAACAATTGCTCCATAGGGCGCGCTTTGGGGAAGTGCTAGGGTCTCCGCTTCCGGCTGCAAAGCTTTTGCGGCCAGTCTTGCGACTTGGCGGCGGGTGCCCATTGGAAGAACCGGATCGCATTTTACGCAAGTTGCGATCCCATCATAAAGTACCTCACTAAGCGCATCAGGGTCGTTCAAATCCAGCAATCGCACCGCATCCGCGCCGGCCATTGCGCAGGCCAGCTCGGCCTGACTTTCCAATGTCTCACGCTCCGTTTTCGGGGACAGCAACACATCCACATGGCCAAAGCCTGACGACAATGCAGCCAGCATCTCAGCATGTCCAAATCCCGACAATGCGTCGACCTCAAGCGGTATCACATCGGCGGGCAATCCCCTGCCAAAACGCGCGGCCAGGCTGATCATTTCGTTTCCAAAGGTGGCATCATGCACAAGCAGTCGTGCATCTTTCCCGCCCGCTTTGAGGAATGTTGAAGCCAGCGTAGAGACCCGACGGAAAATCGCATCAACAGGCGGTGCGTCATAGCTGATAGCCCCAGACGGGCAAACAGCCGAGCACGACCCACATCCGGC
>CAZXRG010000258.1:0-4180 GCA_964642935.1 uncultured Rhodobacterales bacterium
TTTGCACAAAAAAGGGCCGCCCGAAGGCGACCCTGAACCGCTTAAATTACCAGTCTCAGCTCTTACGACGACGCGCCGCGAAGCCCATCAAACCTAGGCCTCCCAGCATCAAAGGAAGGGCTGCTGGCACTGGCACTGCCGCAATGGAAATCGACGCAATATCGAAGTTTCCATTGCCCGCAAAGCCGATGGCTCCAAGGTCAAGTGTCTGACCGTTTGGAAGCGTGATGCCCGCATAATTGTCGATGCCAGAGGCCAGTGTCACAACACCGCCCTCATCGCTCGCCGCACCCGCGCCTGTCTGCGCAAATGGTGATCCAAGACCGTTATTCACCTCGGTCCCTGCATCATAAGCATTCAGGCCCGTCACGTTAATCGTCTGATTACCAAGGAAATTTCCGGAGGCATCAAAGATCTGATGGGCCATAGGGTCTCCGTTCCCGATGAACTGGTCATTGGACGGTAAGATCATTGACAGGAAGGAGAGGAACATGTTGGAGCTGTCCACATCCACAATCACCGACCCGGTCTCACCCGGCTCAATCAAAGGCGCTCCTGCAAACCCCTGAGGTGCGGTCACAACCGCCCCTTGAGAGCTTGGATGAGACGCCAGACGCGCATCTCTGATCGGCGCAAAGTTCCCGTCCTCCGCCAGAGCTTCAATCCCCGCCGACGCCGCAGAACCTACGTCGAACGTATCAAACGACCCATCGTGAAACGCCGTATAGAGAGGTGTTAACGTCAGCCCCCCAACACCGGAATTATTGGTCACACTAATCTTCAAAGAAACCGCCGAAGCCACCCCCGCCCCAGACACCAAAGCCGCTGCCATCAAGGGCGCCGCAATCCACTTGGAAATACTAAATTTGAACATTTTCTATCCTCCGTTGCTGGCTCGAAATAACCTTCAAAAGCCAGAAAAAACGCGGGGAAGCACCCCACAACCATGTAGCAAAAGCATAATGGGAAATTTTCCCATTAATCAGACCTACCAGATCATGAACCCAAAAGAAAACGATCACCGATCAATAGAACGTGAACCTTTTGTGATACATCGCGACAGAATCCCGAACAAAACCAACAACTATTTGTGGATAAAGGACGGATCGCCATGTACGAGCCATGTTGTGGTCGATTTTCAAGCCTAGCCGAGCCATATGAACGCTATAAAAAACACCAGTTCCAAGATATGGATCCCCGTTTTGCTTTTCGCAGCATTCCTGTTTGGATTGCTGGGCATCGCTGCGGCGACCGGCTGGGAAGACACAATCGACGCATTCTTTCGGCTGACCGCAGAACAACTCTCGATTCTTCTGGGCCTTTCATTGCTCAACTACGGCTTTCGATGCGCACGCTGGCACATTTACACCCAAGCCATGGACATCGACCTGTCCTTCGCCAGCAGCGCCCGCCACTACATTGGCGGCTTCGCGTTAACGGCCACACCGGGGCGGATCGGAGAACTCATCCGCCTGCGTTGGATTTGGCGCGAAACAGGCCGACGCCCCGACAGCACGGGCTCGCTGGTACTGGTGGATCGCGCCGCTGATCTCACTGCCGTGGGCCTCATTCTTGCCTTCACCATCGCCATTTCAACCGCAGGCATCCAAGGCGGTTGGACAGTTGCGATCATCTCGCTCATGGTCGCTTGGCTGGCAACACGTCCGAGCCTGTTCAAAGGCGCCATCACCATCGGCTGGAAAATCGTAGGTCGGTTCCCAAGGTTCTTTGCCATGATGCGCCGCGCCGCCTCTGGCCTTGCCGTCTTCTCAAAACCAAAAGTCCTGATCCCCACCACCATTTGCGGGATCATCGGCTGGACCGCAGAGGCAGTCGCCTTCTACCTGCTCATCATCTGGCTGGGCGGAGACATTACCCTGACCACAGCCATCGCCATCTTCTTCTTTGCGATGCTTTCAGGCAGCGCTACGGGCCTACCGGGGGGCATCGGAGGGGCAGAGGCCGCGATGATTGCGCTCCTCACACTCTTTAACGTGCCCTTGGAAATCGCCCTTCCGGCAACAGCGATCATCCGCATCACAACGCTCTGGTTCGCGATAATCGTCGGTCTGCTCATGTTCCCCTTTGCAGAGCGAATGTCCACAAGCCGACTAAACGAGGCCTAATCCCATGCGTTGGAACAAACAGACCTATGCGGGTTGGGGTAAAGTCCTGTCCGCAACCGCCGAGATTGCGAGACCCGAACGCCACTCGGCGCTCGAAAGTCTGATCTCTGACAGCGCCCAAATCCTCCCCATCGGCAGTGCGCGCTCCTATGGGGACGCCGCTTTGGTGGCAGAGGGGAAGGGCCTTAAAACCGAACGCATGGACCGCCTTTTGGACTTTGATCCAGAAACGGGCCGTCTGGAAGTTGAAGCAGGCATCAAGCTTGGCGAGATACTCCGACTGTTCGCCCCGCGCGGATGGAAACCCGCTGTGGTGCCGGGCACCGGAATGACCACCGTGGGCGGCGCCATCGCCAATGATGTGCACGGGAAAAACCACCATATCGACGGCAGCTTTGGCCAGCATGTGGAAAGCCTAGTCCTACTGACCGCCGACGGCACGTCCCGCCGGATCAGTGCCAAGAAAGAAACCGGTCTCTTCAAAGCCACTTTGGGCGGCGTCGGGCAAACTGGATTGATCACATCCGCCGTGCTGCGCCTGTCCCCCTGCCCCTCCACAACCATGAGCGTGACCGAAAACCGGATCGCAAATCTGTCGGACTTCGTGGATGCATTTGAAACATCCGACGCTCCCTATCAGGTGGGCTGGATTGACGCTCTGGCCAAAGGGCCTGACATGGGACGCGGGATTATGGAGGAGGCGGTTTTTGCCACTGCTCCACCCCAAGCGATCATGACCGGTAAGACCAAATCCGTGCCAATCACCCCACCGGGGTTCGCGCTATCGGGGCCAATCGTCAAACTGTTCAACGCCCTTTATCTGCGCCGCGTCCCCGTGGACGGTCGCGTTGTGGAACGCAGCATCAACGAATTTTTCTTCCCGCTCGATAAAATTGCCGATTGGAACAAGCTTTACGGCAAAAAGGGCTTCTACCAATTCCAAGCCGTACTGCCTGCCCAGAACGTAAAAGACGGCCTATCGGACCTTTTGGAGATCGTATCGGACGGCGGCATCGCCTCACCTTTGGCGGTGCTGAAGAAAATGGGCGAGGGCCGCTCGGGGTATCTCAGCTTCCCCATGGCCGGATACACACTCGCCATTGATCTGCCGAACCGCCCCCAAACCCTCGACATCCTCAGCGATCTGGCAGAGATCACGGAAAAATACAAAGGCCGCATCTATCTGGCCAAAGATGGCGCCGTTTCAGCCAATGCCATTTCAACAATGTACCCCGAGATCGAAAAGTTCCGAACTCAAGTGCGCAAAGTCGACCCGGACGGGAAATTCAACTCCGCCATGGTCGAGCGCCTCAACCTGAGAGGCCTGTCATGAACCGGACTTGGATCATCATCGGAGCCACCTCTTCCATGGCTCGCGCTTTTGCGCGCAAAGTGGCCGAAGAGGGCTGTCACGTCCTCCTGGCTGGCCGCGATATGGCGGACATGAAACGCACCAAAAAGGACTGCGAACTTCGCGGCGCACCTTCCGCGTTCGCCGTAATGTTTGACGCGCGAAAGCCCGGCACATTTGACGAGATCAGCATGAAAGCGGCCCTTCAAGATGGCGAGATCAATGTGGCCGTCTTTATCGGCTCCATGCCCGAACAATCGGCCATCGACGAAGACCCGACCCTGATTGACGGGACCATCCAAGACAGTTTCACAGGCCCCGCACAATTGCTCCACCGCCTCGCCCCGATCATGGAAGAGCGCGGACGAGGAACGGTCATCGGCGTGGGCTCGGTCGCGGGCGATCGCGGACGCCTGTCCAACTACGTCTACGGCTCGGCCAAGGCAGGGTTTCACACCTATCTGGCGGGCCTTCGCAACAGGCTCGGACGCAGCGGCGTTCATGTTGTGACCGTCAAACCGGGCTTTGTGGACACGGCGATGACTTGGGGGATTGAAGGCATGTTCCTTGTGGCCGCTCCGGAAAGCGTGGCCGATGACCTACTCAAAGCGGTGCGCAAAAAGAAAAACACCATCTACACCCCATGGTTCTGGCGCTACATCATGCTCATCATCATGCATGTGCCAGAGTTCATCTTCAAAAA
>CAZXRG010000259.1:0-4170 GCA_964642935.1 uncultured Rhodobacterales bacterium
TGAAACCCTTTGTTTATATAGGTTAACGCTTCAGAGACGCCAAAAATGGCCGTATGATTTGCATATGATTTCCGCGTGAAACGCATATGACTTTTTCGGGGGCGACGGCGGGGTTAACGCGCCGTGCGCTCAAAACGTCCCTCACCCCTCAAAAATCGCGCCATCAACTATTGGGCGCTCAAAAACAGGCTCCCATAGTCGCATTGGGACAATCGCTTTTCTGGCGGCAACATCATGACGCTGGTTTTGAGATAGGTCCGAAAGTCCCGATCAATTCGTTTTGAGGCGCGATAGGCCTCGGTCGAGATCAGGGTCTCGGCAGGGCTCATGGAGGTGAAGCTGATGGGCTGGTTTGAGAAGTGATTCATATCGGCCACGCAAGTTGGCACCTCGCTCGGGCATTGGGCTTCACAGAGGCGCTTGGCGGGGGCCAATTCGGGAAGCGCGGCCATGGCGGCTTCGACCCCGTCTGTCGTGCTGACCAGCTTGTCGTAGTAGGATTTCACGCGGGACCATGACGCGATTGCAGCGTCGCTGATCTGCGGGTCGGCTTGAATAATGGCTGCCAGTTGATCCAATTGGTCGGCGGGTGCGCCTTGGATCTCCGCCCAATGAAGGATCTCAACCGCCAAAGGACCGGCTATGGGTTTGAGGTCGGGGGCGAGGGCGACGTTGAGGGCGAAGTTGTGATTGCCATTTTCAACAACGGCTTCAAGGTTCTCAAGGATTTGCCGATGGTGGAACGCCTCATAGAGCACCCCGATGCCCTCTTCGCGTGCGCCGATCTGGCGGGCGTCCAGCAGTCCTTGGGCGAGGGGCAATTCGGGGGCGAGGACCTTGAGCCATGAGCGGCCAGAGACGCCTTTGTCGTCGCGCAAGAGTTGGATGCGCTCTTTGCGATCCAAAGCGGAGGTATAGTCGTGGTGGAGGTAGGTATATTGTTCAAGGGAGCCCAAAAATAGCTGCGCGGCTGCGTTGCCGGAGTTGGCAAGCTCGGAAAATTCAGGGAGGGCCGTGCTGTTGTCGCCGTCAAGCCATGCCACTACCGCGCTTTCAAATCTGGGGTCGTCTTGCCCCGAGATGGTTTGGGCGAAGGCACTGGTGGACCAGAGTGTGAGGCTGCACAGGATGGCGGTGAAGATACGCATGGATGGCTCCTTTGATTGGAGCCATTCAAGCGTGGTTTTTAGGGATTGCCAAGTAACGGGCGGGGCTAGGCGCGTGGTTTTAGGGAGGCCGTTACATAATTGACCGATAGGTCTTTGTGGGAGAGAGACCAGCTCCACCCCAATGGATTGAACACGAAGCCCTTGCGATCCACAGGCTCCAGGCCTGCGTCAGTGATCAGCGCGAAGAGTTCGTCGGGGGTGATGAATTTGGAGAACTCATGGGTGCCTTTGGGCAGCCAGCGCATGATATGTTCCGCGCCGATGATGGCCATCATGTAGCTTTTGGGATTGCGGTTGATGGTCGAGCAGATCATCAGGCCGCCCGGTTTCAAAAGCTCTTGGCAGGCGGTCAGATAGGCCAGCGGGTCGGCGACGTGCTCGACCACTTCCATGTTGAGCACCACGTCAAATTGCTCGCCATTGGCGGCCATATCTTCCGCGGTGGTGTGGCGATAGTCGATCTCAAGGCCCGATTGCTTGGCATGGGCCTCGGCCACGGGGATGTTGCGCAGGGCCGCGTCTACGCCGACGATGGTGGCACCCAGTCTTGCCATGGGCTCGCACAGGAGGCCTCCGCCACAGCCGATGTCCAAGATACGCAGGCCCTCGAACGGTTTTGGCTGGCGCGGATCGCGGCTGAACTCGGCGCTGATCTGGTCGACAATATAGTCGAGCCTGCACGGGTTGAGCATATGGAGCGGCTTGAATTTCCCGTTGGGGTCCCACCATTCGGCGGCCATCGCCTCGAATTTTGCGATCTCGGCGGGGTCGACTGTGGTTTGGCTTTCCATTACGCTTACTCCATGACGTACATTTGTAAGAATAGGCCGATTTTTTCGGGGTTAAAGAGCGATCATGCGTGAAAATGCGGGCCAAGGCGGCAGAGGTGAGGCTCCGAGGCTTTATCCGCCTATCGAGCCGTTTGATCAGACGATGCTTGAGATGCCCGGTGGCCATTCGATCTATGTGGAGCAATGCGGTAATCCTGAGGGGGTGCCTGTTGTGGTGCTTCATGGAGGGCCCGGTGGCGGGTGTTCCCCGACCATGCGGCGGTTTTTTGATCCGGAATATTATCGCGTGATCCTGTTTGATCAGCGCGGGTGCGGACGGTCGCGGCCCACGGCCTCGGTGGAGAATAATACCACTTGGGATTTGGTCGCAGATATCGAGCGGATCAGGGTGTATCTGGGCCTTGAAAGCTGGATGGTCTTTGGCGGCTCTTGGGGGGCGGCTTTGGCGTTGATTTATGCCCAAGCCCACCCAGAGGCGGCGGCGCGGTTGATTTTGCGCGGTGTGTTCCTGATGTCTGCAGAGGAGCTCGATTGGTTTTACGGGGGCGGGGCGTCGAAGTTCTGGCCGCGGGAATGGGCGGCATTTTCGGGGGTCATTCCAGAGGACGAACAGGGCGACTTGATTGCGGCGTATCACAAGCGGCTGTTTTCGCCGGATCAGGCGGTTCAGACGAAATATGCGCGGGCTTGGGCCGGTTGGGAGAGCGCTTTGGCGGCGTTGGAGCCGCGTGGGCACGGGACGCCTTCGGGGGCTTACGCGCGGGCCTTTGCGCGGTTGGAGAACCATTATTTCATCAATGGCGGGTTCCTCTCGGCGGATCAGCAGATTTTGGACAATATGGACAAGCTGGCCAATATTCCGGGGCATATTGTGCAGGGGCGTTATGATATGATCTGTCCGCCTCATCATGCGCAGAAACTCTATGATCTTTGGCCCCGTGCGACGATTAGAATTCTGCCGCGTGACGGGCATGCGTTGAGCGAGCCGGGGATTGCGGCGGAGTTGCTGAGCCATATGGATGGGCTACGCGGGACGGGTGGTTAGGTCTTTGCGATCAGCTCTGGCAGGTCTCTGAAATCATCAAAACTGAATGTGTGGGGGAGGCTTTCTATGGGGCTTTTCCGGTAGCCTTTGGTGTAGAGGCCGAAGAGGGCTTTGGCGTTTTGTCCGGTTTCTGCGTCCACTTCGCTGTCACCGATGAAGATGCCGGAGGTTGCGCCGAGTTTAGAAAAGCTGTGGAGGAGCGGTTCTGGGTCCGGTTTGCGGGTGGGTCTGGAGTTGCCGCCGATGACCACCTCGAAATATTGCGCGATGTTGAGGGTGTCGAGGATCGGGAGGGTGAGCTCGTATTCTTTGTTGGTGCAGATGCCCAATGGGTGGCCCTTGGCTTTGAGGGCTTCAAGCGCGTCCAGAACGCCCGGATAAAGCGTGGTCAGATCGGAAGGGGCGGCGTTGTAATGGGTAAGGGCGGATTGGAATGCGCCGTCTTCCGTAAGGCCCGTTTCCGCTTTCACGCGGTCCACCAAGACGGGCAGGCCGTTACCCACAAAGCTTCCGATTTTGGCCTCGCTTAGGGGCGCTTTGCCGAAGTCTGCGAGCATCTTGTTTGCGGCCGCGGCAATGTCGGGCAGGCTGTGGATGAGCGTGCCATCAAGATCAAAGACAATCGGTGTCACAGGGTGGCTGCGAGCCGTGCGCCTTGGTCGATGGCGCGTTTGGCGTCGAGTTCTGCGGCCACGTCGGCGCCCCCGATGATATGGGCGTTCTGGAGGGTGTCCGCGAGGCTGCGCTCTGGTACTTGGCCGACGCAAAGCACGATGGTGTCGGCTTTCATCAGGCGGATATCTTCGCGGGCTTCTCCGGTGGAGACCCAAAGGCCGTCCGTGTCGATCTTCTCGTAGTTCACCCCGCCGATCATGGCGACGCCTTTGGCTTTGAGAGAGGCGCGGTGGATCCAGCCGGTGGTTTTCCCGAGGCTCTTTCCGGGGCGTTGGGATTTGCGTTGCAGGAGTGTGATGTTTCGCGCCGGTGGTTCGGGTTGCGGGCCTGTTTCCGCAAGTCCGCCGCGGGTTTTGGAAGGATCGCCCACGCCCCATTCCTCTTTCCAGAGGTCCAGATTTTCGGTGGGGCTTTCGCCTTCATGGGCCAGATATTCGGCCACATCAAAGCCGATGCCGCCTGCTCCGATAATCACGACCTCTTTGCCCAC
>CAZXRG010000260.1:0-4161 GCA_964642935.1 uncultured Rhodobacterales bacterium
TGGGCGTCGACCAGCCGGATTATGGCACTCTCTTTGATGATATGGAGATCCCCCATGGCGGTGAGATCGCTTGGAATCCGGGTGCGCAAATGCGGGTTGAGGCGGAATATGCCTTTCTTCTCAAGCATGACATCACGGACGCGAACCCATCGATGGGACAGGTGATGCAGGCGATTGACTACGTACTGCCCTCACTTGAAATCGTCGGCTCACGGATTGCCAATTGGGATATCCAGTTTGTGGATACGGTGGCGGACAACGGCTCTTCAGCGTTTTTCACCCATGGACCCTTTGCCAAACGGCTTGAGGATGTTGATCTTCTCAACAGCGAGATGGTCTTGAAAAAGGGTGATGAGGTGATTGGCAAAGGCACGGGGCGTGCCTGCCTGTCCAGTCCTTTGAACGCCGTGCAATGGCTGGCTCGTGTGATGGCCAAAGGCGGGACGCCCATGCGTGCGGGTGACATTGTTCTGTCGGGCGCATTGGCCAAGATGGTCGATGCAGAACCGGGTGCGAGCTACACCGCGAGCTTTGAGGGCTTGGGCGAAACTTCTGTAAAATTTGGTGATCTCTCATGAGCAAAGTTAAAAGTGCGATCATCGGCTCGGGCAATATTGGCACCGATCTGATGATCAAAATCATGCGCATGTCGCCCACTTTGGAATGTGCCGCCATGGTCGGTATTGATCCGGCCTCCGACGGCTTGGCCCGCGCTGAACGTATGGGCGTGGCGATCACCTCGGACGGGATTGAGGGGCTGACCAACCTCCCGGAGTACAAAGATATCCAGATCGTATTCGATGCCACCTCCGCTGGCGCTCACAAAAAGCATGATGCGGTTTTGCAGGCGGATGGGAAGCAGGTGATCGACCTTACGCCAGCCGCCATAGGGCCGTTTACGGTTCCTCCGGTGAACCTTGATGACCAGCTTGATGCGATGAACGTCAATATGGTCACCTGCGGTGGACAAGCGACCATTCCGATGGTGGCGGCCGTGAACCGTATCTCAAAGGTGCATTACGGTGAGATTGTTGCCTCGATTGCCTCGAAATCTGCAGGCCCCGGCACACGCGCCAATATCGACGAATTCACCGAGACCACGGCCCATGCCATTGAGCAGGTTGGGGGTGCCACACGCGGTAAAGCGATCATCGTTTTGAACCCGGCCGAGCCGCCTCTGATCATGCGCGACACGGTATTTTGTCTCTGTGATGACGCGGATCAGGACGCCATCACCGCCTCCATTGATGAGATGGTCAAGGACGTGCAAAGCTATGTGCCGGGCTATCGTTTGAAGCAGCAGGTTCAGTTTGAACGTATTGGTGCGAATGCGCCCTTGTTCCTCCCTGAGATGGACCAAGAGTTCACCGGCCTCAAAGTCACGATCTTCCTAGAGGTCGAAGGCGCGGCGCATTACCTGCCCGCTTATGCTGGCAATTTGGACATCATGACATCAGCGGCCATGAAAACGGCTGAACGCCTGTCGATCCGTCGTGGCTGGGCAGAGGAGAGCGCATAATGGCCAAGCTATACATTCAGGATGTGACCCTGCGCGACGGGATGCACGCCTTGCGCCACCAATTCGATCTGGGCCATGTGCGCGATATTGCGGCGGCGTTGGATGAGGCAGGTGTGGATGCCATTGAGGTCTCTCACGGGGATGGGCTTATGGGCTCCACCTTTAACTACGGGTTTGGCAAATGCACGGATGATCAATGGATCGCCGAGGCTGCTAAGGTCTGTAAGTCCGCAAAGCTGACCACGCTTTTGATACCGGGGATTGGTACGATCGAGGACCTCAAGCGGGCGCGAGACAATGGTGTGAAATCCGTGCGCATTGCGACCCATTGCACAGAGGCTGATGTCTCCGCTCAGCATATTGCGGCAGCCAAGGACATGGGATTGGACGTGGCTGGCTTTTTGATGATGGCCCATATGACCGACCCGCAAAGCCTCGCCTCTGAGGCCGTCAAGATGGAGAGTTACGGGGCCGATTGTATCTACGTGACCGATTCAGGTGGCGGGTTGACGATGGGTGGCGTGAAGGACCGGTTTGACGCCTATTCCAACGCGCTTAAGCCCGAGACCGAGCGCGGGGCGCATATGCATGAGAACCTGTCGCTCTCTGTGGCAAACTCTGTTGTGGCCGCCCAACATGGCGCGTTTCGGATTGATGCCTCGTTGGCGGGAATGGGCGCGGGCGCAGGCAATACGCCCATCGAAGCCTTTGTGGCCGTAGCCGATCTTTATGAGTTCGAGCACGGGTGCGATATTTTCAAGCTTCAGGATGCCGCCGAGACCTTGGTGCGACCGCTTCAGGATCGCCCCGTTCGGGTTGATCGCGAAACCCTGACTTTGGGTTATGCAGGTGTCTATTCCTCGTTCTTACGTCACGCCGAAAAGGCCAGTGAGACCTATGGCATCGACACGCGGGAGATTTTGATGGAGCTCGGCAAACGCCGCATGGTGGGAGGCCAAGAAGATATGATCGTCGACGTCGCCCTTGATCTGGTCAAAGAGAAAGAAGCAGCAGGCGCTTAGTCCTGTTGCTGCTTTTCCGAAGCGGGCTGTGTGAGCAAATGAAGCGCATCATCCATGACATCGGCCATGTCGGCATCTTTGATGGTGTGCAGCAGGATCGAGTCACCCATCATGATCGTATAGGCCAGATAGGCTCGGGTTTTGGCCTCTTCGGGGCTAAAGCCTTGCTCGATAAACAGCTGGGTGAAGTACTCAAAGCGAATGCGATCAACCTCGGTCACCGCTTCATTCGCGCTTTCAACGCGACGGCCCCAATCGCGAATGGATTGCTCCACCCGCGCAAAGGTCGGCGACTTGTCGCGACGGGGCAAAGTCATCAAGGAACGCAGGCGATCAAAGCTGCTCCCTTCCCGGCTCAGACCCTGAATGATGTTCAAGGTCATGCGCCGACGCCAGTCCGAGAGCATCGCCTGAAGCAATTCGGCGCGGTTGGCGAAATGCCAATAAAAGCTGCCCTTGGTGACGCCAAGTTTTGTGCACAGCGCATCAATGCGAATGCCGCGCACGTTCTCTTCGGTCAGAATTTCAGTCGCGGCCTCCACCCAGTCACTTTCACTCAGTGGCATGGCTTTATGGCGTTTGGTCGCGGCGCGGGTTTGAGGCGAATTACGAGGCATACTGCACAGTATAGAATGTTAACGAGGGTATGAAAATGGCGAGCGATAAAAACAAACTCATTATTATCGGGGCGGGGCAAGCTGCCGCCGTATGCGCCAAGTCTCTGCGCTCTTATGGGTTTGGAGGCGAGATCACCATGATCGGAGCCGAACCAGAGCGCCCCTATGAGCGCCCCGAATTATCCAAGGGCTATTTGTGCGATAAGGTGAGTGCAGAAAATCTGGAGGTCTTGAGCGGGAAGGAGTTGGAAGAGTTGGACATCTCCTTCCGCCCCAACACGTCCGCCACACGCCTTGATATCGCTCAAAAGCAGGTCATTCTCTCCAACACCGAGACTTTGGATTACGACCATCTGGTGATTGCCACCGGAGGAGAGGCGCGCCGTTTGCCCAACTGCCTCACGATCCGCACTCTGGCCGATGCCGATCTTCTGCGGACAAAACTTCCCAATGCGCGCTCGGTCGGAATTATTGGTGCGGGTTGGTTGGGATTGGAACTGGCCCAGCATATGCGCAGTTTGGATAAATCGGTCACGGTCTATGAAATGGCAGACCGGCTCTGTGCAAGGGTTCTCCCAGAGCCCGTGAGCACATACCTCCAACAAGCCCATGAGGATACCGGAGTTGCCTTTAAGCTCGGTCAAGCGCCAGACTTGGAGGCTTTGGCCAGCCAGCATGATCTGATGATTGCCTGTATCGGGATGGAGGCCAACGATGCCCTCGCCCATGGCGCTGGCCTGAAAACCGATGGTGGTGTTTTGGTGGATGCCAACCAACTGTCATCGCATGCGGATGTCTACGCGATCGGTGATTGTGCGAGGCACGAAAGCACCCCGCCCATTGAAAGCTGGGCTTATGCCAACAGATCCGCAAACCTGGCAGCGGCGGCCATCGCAGACAAAGAGGCCGCGAATTTGGAGCCCCTCTGGTTCTGGTCAAAGCAAGGGCCGTTGAGCTTGCAAATGATCGGCACATGGGATGATGGGGCTTCCATGGATGTCGA
>CAZXRG010000261.1:0-4146 GCA_964642935.1 uncultured Rhodobacterales bacterium
ATCTGCAATTAGCAGGAGTAGTACATGCCAAACTCAACCGGGTGTGGCGTGTGCTCGAAGTTGTAAACCTCTTCCCACTTAAGCTCCATGTAACCCTCGATCTGGTCTTTGGTGAACACGTCACCTGCCAGAAGGAAGTCCATGTCGGCTTCCAGAGCACCCAGAGCTTCGCGCAGGGATGCACAAACTGTTGGGATATCTGCGAGCTCTTCTGGTGGCAGATCGTAGAGATCCTTGTCAGATGCTTCGCCTGGATCGATCTTGTTCTTGATGCCGTCAAGGCCAGCCATAAGAAGGGCTGCAAAGCACAGGTACGGGTTGGCTGCCGGATCAGGGAAACGGGCCTCAACACGCTTGGCTTTTGGAGACTCAGCCCAAGGAATGCGAACACAGCCTGAGCGGTTACGTGCAGAATAGGCACGAAGAACAGGAGCCTCAAAGCCCGGGATCAAACGCTTGTAGCTGTTTGTGGACGGGTTTGTGAACGCGTTCAGAGCTTTGGCGTGCTTTAGGACACCACCAATGAAGTAAAGCGCTTCCTGGGAGAGGTCCGCGTATTTGTCGCCTGCAAAGAGCGGCTTGCCGTCTTTCCAGATGGACATGTTCACGTGCATGCCTGTGCCGTTATCACCAGCGATCGGCTTTGGCATGAATGTCGCAGATTTACCGTAGGCGTGGGCCACATTGTGGATCACATATTTGTACTTCTGCAGCTCATCCGCCTGATGTGTGAGCGAGCCGAAGATTAGGCCAAGCTCGTGCTGACAAGAGGCCACCTCGTGGTGGTGCTTGTCCACTTTCATGCCCATGCGCTTCATTGTGGAGAGCATTTCGCCACGAATGTCCTGAGCGGCGTCGGTTGGGTTTACTGGGAAGTAACCACCCTTAACGCCCGGGCGATGGCCCATGTTGCCCATCTCGTACTCGGTGTCTGTGTTCCATGCCGCGTCTGCTGCATCAACTTCGTAAGAGACTTTGTTCATGGTGTTTGAGAAGCGAACATCGTCAAACAGGAAGAACTCGGCCTCTGGACCGAAGTAGGACACGTCACCAATGCCGGAAGACTTGAGGTAAGCCTCGGCTTTTTCCGCAGTAGAGCGCGGGTCGCGGGCATATGCCTCGCCTGTGTCCGGCTCAACGATAGAGCAGTGGATACAGATGGTTTTTTCTGCGTAGAACGGGTCAAGATAGACAGATGCCGGATCAGGGATCAGCTTCATGTCACTTTCGTCGATGGATTTCCAACCTGCAATGGAGGAGCCGTCGAACATAAAGCCGTCGTCAAAGAAGTCCTCATCAACCTGATCAGAGCACAATGTCACGTGCTGCAGCTTACCGCGCGGGTCGGTGAAGCGGATGTCGACATAATCGATGTCGTCGTCCTTGATCATTTTTACGATGGATTTTGCGTCACTCATAAGTAGAGCCTCTCGTTGTTAAAGCTTAGAATAGAATTTCGGGTCGGATTACAGAGCCTCAGGCCCTTCTTCACCGGTGCGAATACGGATGGCTTGGGAGACATCGGAGATAAAGATCTTACCGTCTCCAATCTTGCCGGTCTTTGCGGCCGCTACGATAGCATCTGTGGCTGCTTCAACTTGATCATCGTCAAGGACAACTTCGATTTTCACTTTTGGTAGAAAATCAACCACATATTCGGCGCCTCTGTAGAGCTCGGTATGGCCCTTCTGGCGTCCAAAGCCTTTGGCCTCGATCACAGATAGGCCCTGTACGCCCACCTCTTGTAAGGCCTCTTTGACCTCGTCAAGTTTGAACGGTTTAATGATCGCCTCGATCTTTTTCATGGACTTCTCCCTCCCGGTATTTCGTCACGTCCAAGGGTCAAATCATCCCATGCGTGCAAGTTCAATATTTTGGACGAGGAATTCACAGAAGGGTCACTGGCGTTGAGTTTATTGCACAAATTTTGGGCAAAATCACCCTGCCGGGGGCGGGTGTCCGGGCTTAAGGGCCATTGAGGCCCTATGCGCCCGTCGCAAATCGCGGGGGCGATTTTCTCTGGCTTAGATCGCGGGCTTTGGTAAGTTGAAGATATGAAGATATCTCTTGTGAGCGTTTCCGTTTCCGATCAGGACCATGCTCTTGATTTTTATGCCCGTGTCCTTGGATTTGAGGTGAAGGTCGATATGGATTTGGGCGGTGGGGCGCGGTGGTTGACGCTGGTCTCGCCCCTAGACCCTGATGGGCCAGAGCTGTTGCTTGAGCCCAATGCGGGCTATCCGGCTATGAAAGCACTCAAGGACAGTCTGGTGAGGGATGGGATTCCGTTTACGGCGTTCGAAGTGGCGGACATAGAGGGCGAGTTCGCGCGGCTTTGTGATCTTGGCGTTACGTTTAAGGGGCCTCCCATGGAAATGGATGGGACAAAGGTCGCGGTGTTTGATGACACTTGCGGTAATCTTATCCAGATTTATCAGCTGTCTTGATTTTGGCTTGGTGCCGGAATGCGCTGTGACATTGAGTATTTTTGGGAAATCGAACGGTAGGCGGTGCATTCGTGTGAAGATGTTTGGTTTGTATGGGGTCACAGGCCCTTCTGAGAGGCCTGTGACCTTAGTGGTGTCGGGCTCTTTAGGTCTTTGAGTTGAAGCCGATGATGTTGCCTTCTGTGTCTTGGCAAAGAAGCACCCAGCCGAAGTCTCCGATGGAGAATTTGGGGCGGATGACTTGGCCTCCGGCGGCGGTTGTGCGTTCTTCTTGCACCGCGCAATCCTCGACCATGAAGTAGACGATCGTACCGCCCACTCCGGGGCCTGCATGTGGAGCTTTTGTGAGTGCGCCGCCTGCGCCGTAAGCGCTCATCTCGGCGGGAAAGCTCATCATTTGGGTTTCGCCGGTTGGATCGCCCATGGGCTCTAGCTTGGAGCCGAGCAGGGTTTCATAAAAGCCAACGGCCCGGTCTAGATCGTCAACATAGATGTCGAACCAGCCGACTGCGTTTGTCTTTATCATGTGATGTTCCTTTTTGCTTTGGTGTTTGAAGTAGTGGTGGTTAGGCGGCGCTTAGAGTGCGTTCCAAGTGCCAAATCTTGGACATGATTTGCCAACCTTCAGCGCCCTTCACGAAGCCCAGATGGTCGACGAACACGCTGTTATGGGCGCGGATGCGGATTTTGACCGTGGCGCTGATCGGGGAGAGGTGGTCGATCATCAGCACGTCTGCCTCGCGGGGCTGGCCTACACTTGCGGGGGATTTTCTGCCGGCCACGTCCTTGGAGAAGCTTTCGATAGGTTCCACAAAGATCGTGCCATTGTCCGCATCAAACAGGCTGGATTGCGGGTGAAAGACCGCATTCAGCTTGTCCACGTCGCAGTCGTGGATGGCGTCAAAGTAGGTCTCGATGGCGGCCAGTAGGTCGGTTTGAAGTGTCATGGTCGTCTCCTCGCTTTTTAGGTGATGACCTAGACTTGCCACGTCACAAAAAATCGCGATACTGGCAATAATGACAACATGCGGTCGGATTCTGCCAATATGACAAAACATGCCAGTTTATCACCCAACAGCCCTCTGGTTTGCGCCATTGCCTATGATGGCTTGTGTACATTCGAGTTCGGAATTGCGGTTGAGCTGTTTGCCTTGCCGCGCCCAGAGTTTGAGGATTGGTATCGCTTTGCCACCGTGAAAGCGGAGCCGGGGCCTGTTCGTGCGCTTGGTGGGCTGACGCTGGAGGCGGATGACAATCTGGAGCTGTTAACGGAGGCGAGCCTGATTGTGGTTCCCGGTTGGCGCGGTGCCGATGTGCCTGTGCCAGAGGCGCTTTGTGCGGCGTTGCGGGCGGCTTACGGGCGGGGCGCGCGGGTGGCGTCGATCTGTTCGGGCGTCTTTGTGCTGGCGGCGGCTGGATTGCTGACGGGCAAGAGTGCCACGACCCATTGGCGGTATACGGAGAAGCTGGCGACGAGATATCCCGAGGTGGCTGTTGATCCAGATGTGCTTTTTGTGGAGGCGGGGCGGGTTTATACCTCCGCGGGCTCTGCAGCGGGGCTTGATTTGGGCCTTCATATTATACGTCAGGATTATGGGGCGCAGGTGGCGGCATCTGTGGCAAGGCGGCTCGTGCTTCCGGCGCAACGGGATGGCGGGCAGCGCCAATTTGTGCCGCGTCCAGAGCCTATGGCGCGGGC
>CAZXRG010000262.1:0-4130 GCA_964642935.1 uncultured Rhodobacterales bacterium
TCGAGATGGCAATGGCTGTCCGTCAGCTCAAAACCTGGAGAATTTGCCATTATCGTGCCCGCGCCGCCGTTGCCTCAATCTGCAAAAACATATCAAGGATCACGGAAGCCGGGTCAAGGTTCACGGATGCCGCATGGGCCGCTTTGGCGGACAAAACTTGCGATAGTTCCGCCCATTTGCGCCCCGCATCGGCGTGAGGCGACAGGCGTGCGAAGACCTCGCCTTCACCTTTGGCCGCATCCGGGCGGGTCGCACCGGTCGCTCCTGCCTTGGCCATACGGTTCAAGGCCAAAGCCACAAGCTTGAGGGTCAGCGCATAAGTCGCCTCTGATCCACGGCCCGCAGCGGCCTCGGCCATGCGCAGCACGCGCCCGCGATCCATTTGAGGAATGGTGCCAAAAGTGGCGATAATATCTGCGTAAAGCTCTTCGCCCTCCGCCTGCACCAGCGCAATTGCATCACCGGCAGAGCCATCGGCCAGCTCACCAATCGCCGTCATCTCAGGGGGCATGGTGAAACCGGCGCCATCGAGCGCGAGGGAAAGATCGTTTTCCGACAGCTTTTCACAGGCCAACGTGCGACAGCGGCTGCGAATGGTCGGAAGAAGTCGCCCCGGTTGGTGGCTGATCAGGATCAGCAGGGTCTTTTCGGGCGGCTCTTCAAGGATTTTTAAAAGCGCGTTGGCCGCCGCCGTGTTCATCTCATCGGCTGCATCCACAATGGCCACGCGCCACCCGCCGTCAGCCGCAGACAGGTGGAAAAAACCGTTCAGCTTTCGCACCTCATCAACCGTAATCGCCTTTTTCGTCCGCTTGTCCTTCACGTCATAAGGGCGACGGATCAAGGTCAGGCGTGGTTCTGCCAGAGCGGCGACCGTGCGAAAAACAGGATCATCGGGGTCCATATGCAAAAGATCAGCCGTGGCACCCATCGGAGCCATGCGGCCTGCCAACATGAACCGCGCAATCCGCCACGCCAGCGTCGCTTTGCCAACGCCGCGCGGCCCTGTGATCAGCCATCCATGATGCATCCGACCCGAGGACAAAGCCGTGAGGAAACTTTCCGCCGCGCGATCCTGTCCAAAAAGATGAACGGTCTCGCGTGGGTGCGGGGCACCCTCAATCCGGTCTGCCTCTGGGAATACTTCGTCATCCATGGGCGGCAAGGGCGCTATCAACAAGGGTTGCAATATCAGCGGCGATATCCTCAGGGGAGCGCGTTCCGTCAACCAATTTGCACCGGGAAGGGGCCTCGCTGACCAGAGCGTTGAAGCCATCGCGCAATTGATGCTGGAAGCTGGCCCCGAATTTCTCGAACCGCGTGTCTGAATTGTCCCGCGCCAAGCCCCGCTCAAGGGCGGCATCGGGGTCCATATCAATCACAAGGGTCAGATCAGGCTCCCGCCCAATCATCAGCGCGTGAAGCTGGTCGACAACGCCGCGTAAATCTGCACGAACAGCACCTTGATAAACGCGCGTAGAATCCGCAAAACGATCTGTAATCACCGTCTGTCCTCTATCCAAAGCGGGCAAGATCGTCCGCTCCAGATGATCGCGACGGGCCGCCGTGAACAGCAAAATCTCGGTTTCCGGCGACCAACGCCCCGGCTCACCTTCCACCAAAAGCGCTCGAATTTCCTCAGCGCCGGTGGAGCCTCCGGGCTCGCGGGTCAGCACAACATCCTGTCCAAGTCCGCGCAAATGTTCGGCCAAGAACTTGGCTTGTGTTGATTTTCCAGCCCCGTCGATCCCTTCAAGAGAGATGAAGAGCCCCTTGTTATTGGGCATTCGTCGCCGCCGTCTCCATGACCTTTTGCGACAATAACTGCGCAGAGGCGGCCATCCGCTTCAAGAACCCACCCCGATCAACGGTGTCAGCCGCCACAAGCGGGTAGCTTTGATCCGAAAGGCCCGGAATGGTGATGTTGAGTTGCGCGATTTCATCCCCCGCTGCAATCGGCGCTTCAATGGGGCCATCATAAACGACCGTGGCCTTAACCTCGTCGCGAGACGAGTAGGGGACCAGAATGGAAAGCTCTGAACTTGGAACTAGGCCGACGTTATCGGCTGCACCCAGCCAAACATCGGCCACAGAAATGATCTCGTCCTTGGCAAACAAGGTCTCCTGAGAAAACTCGCGGAAGGCCCAAGACACAACGCGCTCACCTTCCTGCGCACGCTCGGAGGTGGAGCCCAAGCCCATCACCACATAGACAATCCGACGCCCGTCCTGAACGGCAGACCCCACAAGGCCATAGCCGGATTCTTCCGTATGACCGGTCTTGAGACCATCAGCGCCAATGTCCATCTGCAAAAGCGGGTTGCGGTTGGCCTGCACGATCTCTGCCCACTCAAAGCTTTGCTCGGAGAAATAAGGATAATATTCGGGGAAATCGCGGATAATATGCGTGGCCAATGTGACCAAATCCTTTGCACTCATCCGGTGATCGGGATGCGGCCAGCCGGTGGAATTGGCAAACACGGAATCCTCCATCCCCAGCTTGCGCGCCCGTTTGGTCATCCGATTGGCAAACTCTGCCTCAGATCCCGCCAGTCCTTCGGCCACCACCACACAGGCATCATTGCCCGACTGAATGATGATGCCACGGATCAGGTTCTCCACCGAGATACTATCGCCCTCTTTGACAAACATCTTGGAGCCGCCCATTTGCCAAGCCTTGGTGGAGACGCGAAACTTGCTATCAAGGCGAAGCCGTCCCTCATGAAGCGCTTCAAACAACATATTGAGGGTCATCAATTTGGACATGGAGGCAGGTGGCAACGCCACATCGGCATTTTTCTCCAACAAAACAGTGCCGGTTTCATAATCAACCACCAAAGCAGCCGTCGCACTTGTGTCAAACGCATGGGCGGTCAGGGAAGATATCCAAAAGAAAATCAGTGTAAAAACGGCAGACAGGCGCATATCAGACCTCTATTTTGAAACTGGAAAAGCGTCTTTAAACCCTAAATCCCTAATTCTTGTCGAAAATAGGGTGAGTTGCTCGGCCGAAGCTGCGGGACCGGCGACAACCTTATACAAGGTCTTGCCATTGTTCGCAGTGGAGGACCGTGCCGTTGCGGGCACATCAGCTGCTTTGAGTTTTGCCACAAGATCGTTTGCATTTGCTTGAGAAGAGAAAGTCCCCACTTGAATATAGGGCTTTGCAGGCTGATTGGCCGTGGAGGTCGGGGCCGCGGCGGCAACCGGCTGCGCTTCCTTCGCTGTTTCAGGGGCTGGCTTGGCCTCCGCTTCAACTTCCTTGAGGGCATCCTCAACGGATAAGGCCACCGCATCTGCGCCATCTGTCGCGACCGCAGCAGTCTCGCCAACTGGGGCCAACACGGTTTCGCTCAAGACCTCCGGTGCTTCAACTTCCTCAACCGGCGTGCGCACCTCGATAGGTTCGCGGCGAAGCGCTGTGATGGTCAATTTGGTCGGCGTTCCTGCCAGCACCCCTAGCTGTTCGGCAGCATCGGAGGACAATGTAATCTTGGGGCCCGGATTATCAGCCTCGCGTTTAAACAATGCACCGACGACCGATTTTCCATTGCCAACATTGCGAATATTAACCCGCTCGGGTTGAGTGTTGCCCGGATACGCCACCCAAACACCGCCAAAGGAGGGGCGACCATCCCAAAGAGCCTCGTCAATCACGTTGAAAATCTCAGGTGCCTCAACGTCCCGCTCTTCCAAAGTGAGCGTTCCATTGGCCGAGCGCGCGGATTGAGAATTGTCACCTGTCGCAGACTGCGAACCGTTCGAGAAATTCTCGCATCCCGCCAAAAACACCAATGAAACACCAATGGCGAGCGTTTTTGGATAGGAGTGCTGCGACCTGAGCAATTTCGGTATCATGCCTGTTTCCTGCCGTCTTGTTGTCCCAACCAAACCGCCTTGGGACGGTCTGGGGAGATGTGTTTTGGTCTTTTGACTCATTGTTAATCAAAATACAGGTAATTACTGGCTTTGAAAAGTGCTTAGAGCGTGACTTCGGGTCTGGACCTTAGCGCATGTCACGTTTACAGAGTGCGTGTTGCGGAAGCTTGGCAGAGTGGTCGAATGCACTGGTCTTGAAAACCAGCGAGGGTGCAAGTCCTCCCAGGGTTCGAATCCCTGAGCTTCCGCCA
>CAZXRG010000263.1:0-4085 GCA_964642935.1 uncultured Rhodobacterales bacterium
GCGCCACGGGCTTGGGCCAGATCGCGGGCCATCATAGCAGATCACTGGCCTCGGCAGGATCTAGGTTCTTTCGAGCATTGGTGCGCATCAGGTTGGTGACACCGAACCCAAGTCCCAAGATTGTAAGTGCGGCCATTCCACCAAGCATCATTTGGAGGCGTGATACCGATCCCGGGTGGACTAGGATGCCGGCAAACTGCTGTAGGGGGAGTGGTTTGAAGTCCTGGTCTGATGTGGCAGCTGCGGGAAAGTTCACGACGGTCACATTGTCATAGACAAGCCCCTCGATGGAATTGGCCACCAGCATTTTGATGTTGGGGGTGAGCGCATCCATGGGCGCGTCTGTTCGGTGATGGATGGACACTGAAGCCGAGCTTGGATTAAAGCCGCGCCCGAGCATGTCTGTTTCCGGCAGCACCACATGAATGCGGGCCGCGAGTACTCCGTCGATCTGGGCAACTGTCTGACCGAGTTCTTGAGATAGGGCGTAAATGTAGCGGGCGCGTTCCTCCATGGGCGTGGACACTAGTCCTTCGCGTTGAAACACTTCGCCAAGAGAGGTGTAACGGTCCGAGGGCAACCCGCGGGCTTCCAGCAGCGACATGGAGCGGCCAAATTGGCTTTCTGCCACCCAAATGGAGGTGCCTTCCCCGACTGTTTTTTTCTCGGCCGCGACGCCGGACTCCAATAGGATTGAAAGCATTTTATTGGCTTCGCGTTCGGTTAGATTTGAGTAAAGCTCTTCCTTGCACCCGGCCAGAACAAGGCACAGGAGCACCATAAACGCTCGGATTTTCATCGGATTACTGACCCCGGAGAAACATGTTCAGGTTCTTTCCAAAAGAGGAAGAAACCGAAGACACCATGACAAAGCGGGTGAGCTGCTGCTGAACACGCAAGGAGACTTCCATTTGTGTTTGAATTGCACGGGTTGCATCGGCCACAGTTTGACTGCCTGAGCCTGATGCAGACGCATTATTCGTTTCAGACAGGGCTTGGGCCCGCCGCTCGTTGGATGCATCGAAGCTTTTTTGCATGTCTTGCTGCATTTCGCCCACTGAATTCAGAGCGGATTGGGCGGCCTCACTCAAGCCTGACGCTTCGGCTCGATTGGGCGATGCGGCTGGATTATTAAGTTGAATGAATTGAGCTGGCTTCGCAGATGCGGACGATAGTGCTGCTGAAATGTAGTCTGCCACTCAAATGTCCCCCCTTAATGATCACGTCTTGTTAAGCAAAAAATCTCGAAAAGCTGACATATCCCGGACTTCCGCCACCGCCCCCTGAGGTGCCGAGACCGTATTTGGCCTCTTGTGACGGAATGGAAGATGTCAGGAGTATTTGGAATGCCGGGGTCTTCCCCCAGCGTGCATCGGCCATCTTAACCGACGTCTGACCCACGCTTGTTGACAAGCGTCGGATTACGGCGCCCTTGAACCGGCCAAGACGCTCCACAGTACGGCTCATGCGGGCGCGAAGGAGCGCTGCACGTTTGGCCGTCAGGGCGTTATGTTGGATCGGTTTGGGCATATTCTGTGTCTTTTTTCCTTGTTTAGACGGTTGTGGGTGGGTCAGTACGTTGCTGGCGTTAAAACCGCCCACCCACAGACACGTGCTAGTAGTTGTAACCTCTACCGACGCTGCTGGAGAGGTCTCCAAGCATCGATGTGAAGTTCAATGCGCCACTTGCAAAGTTCAAAGGCGGGAACACCATTTTGAGCAAGCCGCCAAGTGGCGAATTCAAAATGCCGTTAAAGGCCTTAGCAATCTGGCCGAGGCCGCTAAGCACCTTACTTACGCCTGAAAAAATCTTCTTAATTCCACTGAAAAGTCCCATTAGGGTCTCCTTCCATTCCAAATTTGCCCAAGTCTTAAAGCCTGCCGGTTTCGGGCTTATCCGGCAGCAGCATGCGCGGGCTCCTGACTTCCCACGTCATTCTGATCTTCGTCGTCTTCGTATTTCTCATGTGCGTTTTCATCGACAATCAGCTCGGCCAGCGCCTCTGCGGAGTTGCCTTCGCCTTCGAGCTCTTTGTGCAGCTTTTCAGCGGCGATCATGTCGGCTTGCAGAGCCTTACACATTGCCTTGATTGCTTTGGCTTCGGATTTACCTTCGGGCTTATGGGCTATGATCTCATCCAAGAGAGTTTCGGCCTCCGCGTATTCCCCGGCGATCATCTTTTGCATGGCCAAACCGACCGCGCCCGCGCCATTGTCGGGCAACCAGATATCAAGGGCCTCGAAAATCGGGGTCACGTCCGTATCGACATTGCGCAACACGCCGGAATATCCGGTTTCGATCAAGAGCTTCATGTCTGCGTAGTCAATTTTCATCACAAAACCTCATGTTCGCGTTGCCACTCAGGCGTCTAAACTGGCCAGATCCTCTTTCAGAGACTTCAGCACCTCTTGGGCTTGATCCTGCCGCGTTTGCGCCGTTTTGGCGGCCTCTTCGATCAGCTCGTATCCTTCTTTGGAATGTCCCGCGCCGATCAGGCACAAACCCTGTCCCACTTTGCCCAAAGCATCCGTTGGATAACTCAAGCTCCATGTGTCGTAGATTGATGTCGTGTCGGTTTCGACGCCCCGTTGGGCTGCCAGAATGGCAACAGCCATCAACTCGTGAAGGTCTTCGTCAAATGAGGGGTCTGAAAAGGGTTTAGACATCATATTTTTCCTCAATTAAGCTCGTCAGCCGGCACGGGTCCGCTTGATTGCACCGATATTCCCCGGCCTCCAAGATATACCCTGGGTTGCATTGATCTGCGTACCTGCACTGGGCGATTTCGTTTCATGTCGACCAGTCTTTCCACGACCTCGGAGACTTGCCTGATGTAGGATTCAGGTCCGGCGATTCGCGCCATTGATCCGTCACCGGACACCCGGATCGGGAAATCTTCCCACAACAAGCCCATGTGATCGATTTGATCGGTTAAATCCTCAATGGAGATGTCGGACACGTCCACATAAGCGCTTGCGATCGAGGTCGCGGGCTCCATGTGTAGAACGATGCCGTCATGCCACCACACCGCTTGGGATTTGGACGAGACCTGGTCGAGAAAACTGCCGATAGTGCCCGCAGAATTCCTCACATCTACGGCGCCTTTGAGCGCTGTAGAGACATTCACTTGAAGTGAAGTTCTTTGAGAAAATTCGGCCATTACCTCGCTCAACTCCCTGTCTGACGCTACGTAAGGATACGATACATCCAAAAAATCTTTATTTTCTAAGGCCTTACTGGCCGTACCTAATGCTAAAGTAAAACATAGTAATATCGAAACCGATACCATTAAAAAAGGATCAGATAGCATTTGTTTAGGCACATGAATTACCCCGTTACTAAGTTAATGATGAACACCAACAATGATTCATAGCAAGATACTTTTGGACTACGGTGATTGGTTGGGCGGAAATTCGCCTAATATGAGAGTTACTTAAAAATAGACCCTTCTAACATTAAATTATTCATGCAATGAAAATAGATTAAGAGATATTAGGAGTCGTAGGGGACTCGTAAAGTTATAAGTATTGTCAACGGACGCACCTGTGTTCCGTAATGGGGAGCTTTTACTTTGTCGGAAAGAAAAATCGGAATTATTGAACTTGATGAGCGTCTTGCGTCTGATCCTAACGGGATTGAACTCAAGAAACTGGTCGAGCGGCTTGTGGCAGGCAAGCAGCGTGTGGTCCGGACTATGGATCGTGGGGTCGGGAAAGACGAATACGCCCGACTGACCTCTCTCGCTCAGGCATACGACTCAGGGGTCGATGCTCTGCCCAAGTTATGGGCGTCTATCAACGAAGATATGAAGCAAACTCAGGAGTAAGATTATGTCTACAGCAGTAACGCCATCACCCGAGCAGCAGGCGATGCTTGATGCAACTAAGAAGATGCAGAACGAAGCGCTTGCGACTCAGACTGCCCTCACAGCGATGACAACGTCGTTCAACTCTGCTGTTGAGACGTCAAAAGCGGCACGTAACGCGTCCAACAAAATTCAGGGTTAACTCAACCCCAAGATGAGACCCGGAAGGGCGCCCCGAGCGCCCTTCCGAATGTTTTTGTGTACCAAAGGGGAGGCTGT
>CAZXRG010000264.1:0-4083 GCA_964642935.1 uncultured Rhodobacterales bacterium
GCCTTAGGGTCTGTGCCGTCTCAGGTGTAAGCTCGCAGCATATTTCTCTCCCTTAAGACATTGATGATTTGATCAAACGAAGGCGACGGCTCTGCACCATCCCGCGCTTCCGCCCTCGATTTTGACTGGCAGACAGCTCACCTGAAACCCGTGTGGGCGCGGAATGAGATGCAAGTTGGACAGCTTTTCGATCTGGCAATACTCCCGTTCAATGCCCGCGAAATGCGCCTGCCAGATCTGTTCGGCATTGCCCGTTTCGCGGAAATCGTCCGCCATATCCTGGAACTTTCGATCAAAGCCGTACATGTCGACGCCGATCACCTTGATCCCTTGATCGACCAGCCAGAGCGTCGACTCTTTCGTCATGCCCGGTTGGTTGAAATAACCGGTGGAGCCGAGATCCACGTCTCTGCCGTTCATAATCATCACGATGTCAAAGGGCTTGAGCGTGTAGTCGATCTTGTCCAACGCCTCGCGCAGATCATCCACCGTGATGAAATCTTTGGGTTTCTTGTGCCGCAGATCCAAGACAACGCCGTCTGAGTAGAACCACTCAATCGGGCATTCATCTATGGTTTTGGCCTTCTTGCCTTCCGCCTCGGGGGCGTAGTGCCAAGGGGCGTCGACATGCGTGCCGGCATGGTTGATCGTGGTGATGATCTCAAAGGCACCGCCGCGGTGCTTGGAATGCGCCAGCTCGTCTTTTGTGACACCAAAGGCTGAGGTGATCCAATCAAGCCCCTTGCCCTCGTGCGTGTAATATTCGAACTGCGGCTTCCATGGCTCATGGGGCGCGTCGTGCGAGATGGGCACGCTCAGGTCAATCATTCTTGGGCGGCTTGGGGGCCGCTGGTCGTGTGAGTCATGCATCGCATCGCTCCCGTCTTTGGCGTCGCAGGCCAAAGCTATTCTGAATGTCGCGAAGGGCGGCCGATTGCGGAACCAGCCACCCCTCTGGGGTGGTCTTAGGCGAAGGAGAAGCCCCGGAAATCGTCTTCAACGACGTCGTCGATTTTGGCGATGAACTGATCAAACCCGCCCAAATAGAGCAAAGGCGCGCGGGCTTTGCCGGGGACGTTTGCACCGACATACCAAGAGTTGGCGCTTTCGGCTTTCGGGAACAATGTCATATTCGCCACATCGTTGACGTGCTGGGTCCATTCCACTTCCGCGTCGTAGATCGGCTCGATGGTGGAGGCCTTTTTACCTTCCACCTTTTCGATGCAGGCAATGACCAGTTCGATCTGATGCTCGTCGCAAGGGATCGCGTGGGTCAAAGACGCCGTGCTGCCTGGGCCTGCCACGTTGAAGAGGTTCGGGAAGCCAGTGGTCATCAAACCAAGGTAGGTTGACGGACCATCCGCCCAAGTCTCTTTCAACGGCTGACCGTTGCGACCGCGAATGTCCATGTTGTCCAAAGCGCCGGTGACCGCATCGAAGCCTGTCGCGAAGACGATGCAATCGAATTCCATCAACTCACCACCTGCGACGATGCCGGTCTCTGCGATTTCATCAATCGGCTTTTCTTTCAAGCTCACGATGTCGACATGTGGCAGGTTGTAGGTCTCATAATACCCAGTGTCCGCGCATAGACGTTTTGTCAGCGCCGGGAACTCTGTGGGCGTCAGCAAGTCACGCAGGCGGGGATCGTGGATCTTGGCGCGGATCTTCTTGCGGATGAAGTCCGAAAGATGGTTGTTGGCCTCGATGTTGACGGCCAAGTCACAGTAGGACGTATAGTAGCACAATCCGCCGGACTGCCAGCGATATTCGAACTCTGCTTCACGCTCTTCAGCGGTCGCATCCAAAGCAGAATCACCGCGCGGCATCTGCGGAACGCCATCCACATTTACAAAACCACCGAAGGTTTGACGCTCCATCTGACGGATTTGAGCGTAACGCTTTTTGTAATCCGCTTCGTATGTCTCATCCATTGGGCAGTTCTGCAGCGGCACCGAATAGTTGGCTGTGCGCATGAAGATCTTCAGATCTGCCGCTTCTTTGGCGATCAATGGTATCGACTGAATGGCTGAGGATCCGAGGCCCACAACAGCAACGCGCTTTCCAGTGAAATCGACGCCTTCATGTGGCCACTTGTAGGTATAGTAGGTCTCACCTTTGAAGCTGTCCGCGCCTTTGAAGTCGATTTTCTTAGGCTGAGAGAGACACCCAGTCGCGGTGATCAAGTACTTACAGGTGATCACTTCGCCGGTGTGGGTCGTCACAGTCCAGATCGACGTTGCATCGTCGAAATGCGCCGATTTGATCCATGTATTGAACTCCATGTCGCTGCGCAGCTCAAGGCGATCGGCGACCCAGTTCATGTATTCCAAGATTTCTGGCTGAGCGGCATAGCGCTCGGACCACGACCAATCTTGCTGCAATTCGTCTTCGAATGAATAGGAATATTCCAAGCTGTCAATGTCGCAGCGGCATCCTGGATAGCGGTTCCAGAACCACGTACCCCCGAGGCCGGAGCCCCCTTCGAGTACCTTCACGGACATGTGGAGCTTGCGCACTTGATGCAGAGCGCAGAGCCCGGCCATTCCGGCCCCGACAATCAAAACATCTAAGGTGCGGCCCTTATCCGCAGCGTTCACCTGTTGCATCTTATTCCTCCCTGACATGCGATTTCTGGACGCATGTATTTCATACGTTCGTTTGATTCGCAATTAGGAACAGTCCTTTTGTAACGTGCCAAAGGTGGGTGCACTGCTATAAATATCAGCACGTCTAGAGTAAAACATAATAAAAACAATGCGAAAAGGCAGGCACTCTTGGTTGAAAAAATTAATACATACGTATGAATTGTTGTAACAATGGGTCTTCCAAAGTTGCGAACGTTCGTATATATCTTCGTGCAACCACAGCGTATTACGCTCCGAAGCACAAACCGAAGGGATCACACGTGAAGAAGCCCAGGCAACAAACAGACACCGCTGCTGCGGCGACGATCTTGTTGGATACAGCCGAGAGACTGTTCTCGGAACTCGGCTTTTTTGGCGTCTCTGTGCGGGATATAATCAAAGACGCAGATCAAACTCTTGGGTCCGTCAATTACCATTTTGGGACAAAGGAAGGCTTGTTTGTCGCCGTCGTCTCGCGCCGCGCGACCGAGCTCAACGATGAGCGTCTCAAGATGCTTGGGGCGATTGATCTTGGCCTCGACACGTCTAAGCAGCTGGGATGCGTTGTGCGCGCCTTCGTTGCGCCGCTGTTGAAACGTGTCAACGGCGCGGAAAACGATGGCTGGCGGTGTTACTTTCGGCTGATCGCGCAGGTGTCGTCTGCCAAGATATGGGCCGCAAAGGTTGTCTCGCCCGAATTCGATGCGACGGGTCAGGTCTTTATTTCGCGCTTCAAGCATATGTTTCCCGACACCTCCGAGCGGAAAATCCAGCTCTGCTACCAGTTCATGCTGGGGAACATGCTCTATACATTTTCGGAAAATGGCCGTTTGGATCTGCTGTCCAACCAGACAGTTCACTCCAGCGAGCTTGAGGCGATCATCGAAGACTTCGTTGTCTTTACCATTCACGGCATTCGGGGGCTTGCGCTTGAATAATCGGAACACTCGGCGGGCAACAGGTCTGCACGGCGCATAGCCAACCACAAAACAGAATAGGTCCGGAAGAACCGCAGGGGCTCGTCGCTGCGCATGGTTTTTTGCGGCCTAAAGAAAACGAGCCAGCGGTGCAAAAGCATCGCGGTGACTGGGAGGAACCACAGATGTCTAAGAGAAAAACCATCATCACCTGCGCGGTGACAGGCGCAATTCACACGCCCACGATGTCAGATGCCTTGCCCTATGAGGCGGATGATATCGCACAGCAAGCCATTGCCGCTGCAGACGCCGGCGCGTCAATCCTGCATGTTCACACCCGCGATCCCCAAACCGGGGCGGTATCGATTGACCCAGACAATTTCGCGCCCATCCTCCCGCAGATCAAAGAGGCGACGGATGCGGTTGTGAATATTTCGACCGGGGGCAGTCTGACCAATACTGTTCCCGAACGGATCGCACCGGCGCTGCGTTATTCGCCCGAGATGTGTTCGATGAACATGGGCTCAATGAACTTCTCC
>CAZXRG010000265.1:0-4079 GCA_964642935.1 uncultured Rhodobacterales bacterium
GTCACCGTTGGCGTCGATGTGTCGGGTGTAGCTGGCGTCAACGGTGAGGTCGGCGTTGATGTGTCCGGAGTGCCGGACGTCGTGTCATCTGTCTCCGGTGCAACAGGTGAGGGAGACTGAGTCACCGTGCTCGGCAGTCCGGGAACAGTGTCCCCTGCATCATCCGTGGCTTCCAGATTGCTGCGGCTCGCCTGAGCAGAACTCGCCCCGCCGCCAAACCACGAGGATTTTACCTCACTACAATGTGCCGGAACCACAATTGGCTCCATGGGCAGCAAGCCACCGGTTTTTGTGTACATCGGCGGGGGAGGCGATGGATTGCAAACATCCTCACCACCTGCATCATTTTGTGCGAATTGTGCGAAAAAAGAACACGCCCCAAGTGCTGGAACAATGAAAAATGCTAAAACTGAGCGCATCTCTAAGAACTCCCTGTCCATTCGTTATGGCCAAAGGGGGCACCTGACCGTTGAGATCAGTGTCTTTCATTGATTTGGGAATCACAAGTCAAACCGTTGAACACCAAGGTTTCGCGCGGAAAAGTGACCTACTCCGCCTGATCAAAGCGGTGCGCAAGGGCGGAGTAGGGCGGTAATTTCAACCGCACAGGCGTGCTCTATTCACTGTCAGCTTTTGCAGCAGCAGCGGCGTTTCGTTTTGCAGCGACCTGCCAGCGCTTATGCTGCTCTGGATCGGTTTTGCTGTCAGGTTCACAATGGCTGGCACCGTCACAATCTGTGTCTGTTTTAGCGGGCGGCTCTACGGCCTCTGGTTCATCGACCGGGTCCGGCGCGTCAACCACCGCCGGATCCACCGCGACATCTGGAGCATTGGTGTCGCTCTCAGGCGGAATGGATGTGGCCACAGCCAATGGCGTATCGGTCGCTGGGGCATCATCATCAGACGCCACATTGAGCGGATTAACGTTCGTCTCGTCATCCGTGGCTTCAGTGGGCGAATTAGAGGCCCGCGCGGTTGCAGGACCAAAGCTGAACCAGTTTGGTCCAGCGGTTTCACCCTTAACAGCCCCAATCGAACTTTGCCCGTTACAGGTGGGATGCAGGATCGGATTAACCGTCTCGATCAGATCGCCTGACTTTGAGAAGATTAAGACGGGTGCTGGATTACAGTTTATCTCTGTTTGAATGCCCGGAAACTCGGAATCAGTAACATTCCGGCTCACCATGCCGTCAAACATCGAACAGGAGGCAATGAAAGGAAGTGTAGCGATGAGTAAAATTGAATGTTTCATTTTTGTTCCCCAATACGCATGATGGTTTCCATCGTCTGTTGAGTAGGCAGAGACCTCAGCCCAAGGTCACTTTCTGGAGTTTTATTACCTTAATTCGGGGTGTTTACCTAAAAATAAGCGTAAAACCGCCGATTATCTTGCGGGTATTCCACAACCTGTGATGTATTTATCAATCTTCTGTTAACCCCATGTTAACCTTCATTTGAGCGAAAACCCGCTGATTTCTCAGTGAATCAGAGGACTTGACAGAAGTTCCTCACTGATAGATACGACCCCCATCCCAATTGCGCCCTGTAATTGGGATTCTTAACATATTGTCTCTTATATGAGGCACGCAGTCCGAGGCGCGGTCATCAATCCGCAAAAACACCCGAACAGGGGGCCGAAGAGACGCGGGAATCGAAAAAGGATCGCACGCATGTTCGCAGTGCTAAAAACTGGTGGCAAACAGTATAAAGTGGCCAAGGACGACAAGCTCACCATCGAGCGCATTTTTGCAGAGCCAGGTGAAGCCGTCCAGTTCAACGACATTCTTATGGTTGGCGGTGACAAGGTCACTGTAGGCGCCCCTATGGTTGACGGTGCTGCGGTTCAGGCCGAAGTGCTCGACCAAATTCGCGGCCCAAAGCTGATCAACTATGTAAAGCGTCGCCGGAAGCACTCTTCCCAGCGCAAAAAGGGACACCGTCAGTACCTGACGACAATCAAGATCACTGACATCCTTGAGAAGGGCGCTGATAAATCCGGCGTTAAAGCTGCCATCGGGACCGGTTCCGTATCCGCTGTTGCTCTTGGAGCCGCTGCTGCTGTGACTGCGAAAGCCGCCACGAAGAAAGCGCCTGCCAAGAAAGCTGCTGCGAAAGCTGAAAAGCCAGCTCCTAAAAAGGAAGCCGCACCTAAGGCTGAGAAGAAAGCACCTGCCAAGAAGGCCGCTCCTAAGAAGGAAGAGGCGAAAGCTGCCGACACAGGCAAGCCTGCCAACCTTCTGGACGCGCCAAAAGGCGAGAAGGACGATCTCAAGTTGATCTCCGGTGTGGGTCCAAAGCTTGAAGACACACTAAACTCGAACGGCGTATACCACTTCTGGCAGGTAGCCGAGTGGAAGAAAGCCGACATCGCCATGATGGACGACCTGCTTTCATTTAAAGGTCGCATTGAGCGTGATGATTGGATAAAACAAGCCAAGACATTGGCTAAAGGTTAAGGAGAACCGACATGGCACATAAAAAAGCAGGTGGTTCATCCCGTAACGGTCGCGACTCCGCAGGTCGCCGCCTTGGCGTGAAGAAATTCGGTGGCGAGAGCGTCATTCCGGGCAATATCGTTGTGCGTCAGCGCGGCACCAAGTGGTGGCCGGGTCAGAACGTCGGCATGGGCCGGGATCACACGATTTTTGCGACGGCCGAAGGCCAGGTGAAGTTCCATAAGGGCTTCAAAGGTCGCACATTCATTTCTGTTCTCCCGGTGGCGGAGGCCGCAGAATAAGCCGAACCCAAATACGGTAAAGAATTTAGGGGCTCGGTGGAAACACCGGGCCCTTTCTTTTTGCCCCGGTCCCTCCACCGCCCCCCAGATAAGAAACGGGGCAGGACATGCCAATTGAACTTCTAGGAATGACCATCTTCGCGGCCTCCATGATCGGAACGCCGGGTCCGGCCAATATGGTCGTCATGGCCGCAGGAGCCCGCTTTGGCTTTCGCGCCTCCATCCCGTTCCTCTCAGGCACCATCCTAGGCAAACAATTCATCATCTGGCCGCTCGGTCTGGGCCTCCTCACGGTCCTTTCCCCCGACAGCATCGCCTTTCAAGTCCTGCGCGCAGCCTCAATCGCCTATATCCTCTTTCTGGCATGGCGGATCGCAGGCACACGCATCGTGGCCCGTGACGCAGACGCCAAAGCTCCCAAGTTCGTGGAAGGGCTGATCGTCCATCCGCTCAACCCAAAAGCATGGGCCCTGATCATCGGCGCGCTCACCAATTTCTCCGTTGAGGGCGCATCCCCCATCGCGACCACCGCCGCCGCCGCACTCCTCTTTCTAATCCTCCAGATCGTCCTGCAATCCTTTTGGACCCTAGCAGGCGTTCAAGTGGCCAAACTCATCGGCGGCAGCGAGAAAGAAGCTTGGTTGATGCGCACTCTGGCCGTCCTCATGGTCGGCAGCGTTCTTTACGTCATATTGAAAGGAGCAGGATAATGGACACGCTTTTGAAAACACCGGTTCTAGAAACAACACGCCTCACCCTGCGCCCCATGCGCCAATCGGACACGGGGCTCGTGTCGCTTTATACCTCCGATCTCCGCGTGGCCCGCATGACCACTTCCATCCCGCACCCCAATCCACCGGGCGCGGTCGAGGCATTCTTGCGCACCACCCAAAAAGACACTGGCGATATGCACTGGACTATCGACGCCACCAAGGGCTTCGGCTGCGAAGTGGTCGGCGCGATTGGCTTGGACAAAGATGGGAGCATCGGCTACTGGCTCGGCCCGTTCTTCTGGAACCTCGGCATCGCCACTGAGACGGTCGGAGCAGTGTGCGAGTTCGCCCGACAAGCCGATTTCCCAAGGCTTAAAGCTGGCGTTTTCCAAGAGAACCCGGCCTCAAGACGCGTGCTGGAAAAGAACGGTTTCACGGTGGATCATGAGGCCACCAGCTTCTCAGTTGCGCAAAACAAAACTGTGAAAACTTGGGAGATGGTCGATGGCAGCCCATAGACCCTCCCTCACCACAGAACGCCTCATCCTTGAGCCCCTGACTCTTGAGGATGAGGACGCAATTGAAGCCCTCTTAAAGGATGCACGAATTGCCCGCATGACGTCGAGCAT
>CAZXRG010000266.1:0-4060 GCA_964642935.1 uncultured Rhodobacterales bacterium
GTAAACGCCTTGGGGAATCTGGCTAAAATTACGCGCATTTAGAGTGCCCGCAATCAGAACAAGTCATGCATCCCTCAACCATTCTAAGGGTAAACTGCCCACAATTGGGACAGGCCGGAGACTTCGGCTTTTCCCCGATCCGAACCACATCCGCCTTAGGATCAGTCTTCAGCCCCATCCCCTCACCAGAGAGGAACCCGGTTGCAACCATATGCTGCTCGATCACCGAACCAATGGCCGCCAGAATAGACGGAATATACTTCCCACCCATCCAAGCCCCACCACGGGGATCAAACACCGCCTTCATTTCTTCAACCACAAAGGACACATCGCCCCCGCGCCGGAAGACCGCAGAAATCATCCGCGTCAAAGCGACGGTCCAAGCGTAATGCTCCATATTCTTGGAGTTGATAAACACCTCGAACGGACGCCTCTGACCGGCAATCACCACGTCATTGATGGTGATGTAAATCGCATGCTCGCTCTCGGGCCATTTCAGCTTGTAAGTATTGCCATCCAAAGCCTCGGGGCGATCAAGAGGGTCGGAGATATAAACCACATCCGCCCCGCTTTGCGTCTCCGGCGTCTTGTCACTGGTCTCGGACACACTCAAGACCGAGCCTGTCACATCATTTGGCCGATAGGTCGTACAGCCCTTACAGCCCTGATCCCAAGCGGCCATATAGACCTCCTTGAAATCCTCAAAGGAGATATCCTCAGGGCAATTGATCGTCTTGGAAATGGAACTGTCGATCCACTCCTGAGCCGCCGCCTGCATGCGCACATGATCCAAAGGCGATAGGGTCTGGGCATTCACAAAATGCGCGGGCAGATCCCCCTCCCCGAATTTCTCGCGATACATTTGCACCGCATAATCCACGACCTCTTCCTCCGTGCGCGACCCGTCCTTCTGGAGAACCTTGCGGGTGTAGGAATAGGCAAACACAGGCTCGATCCCCGACGAGACATTGCCCGCATAAAGCGAAATGGTGCCAGTGGGCGCAATGGACGTCAAAAGAGCGTTGCGAATGCCATGTTCTGCCACAGCCTCGCGCACCTCGTCACACATGCGGTCCATCACGGGCGAGGACAGGAACGCCTCCTTGTCAAACAGAGGAAACGCGCCCTTCTCCCGTGCCAAATCCGCTGACGCCAGATAGGCGGCGCGGGCGATACGCTCCAACCAGTGCGACGTCAGACGCGCCGCCCCCTCAGAGCCATACCGCTCCCCGACCATCAACAAAGCATCCGCCAAACCGGTGACGCCCAAGCCAATACGCCGCTTGGCCTGCGCCTCGGCCCGCTGTTCCTCCAGCGGAAACTTCGAGGCATCCACCACATTGTCCATCATGCGCACGGCCGTTGCCACCAACTCCTCAAGACGCGCCTCATCCAAAGCGGCCCCCGCCTCAAACGGCTCCGCCACAAGACGCGCCAGATTGATCGAGCCCAAAAGACACGCCCCATAAGGCGGAAGCGGTTGCTCCCCGCAAGGATTGGTCGCCGCAATGGTCTCGCAATAATTCAGATTGTTCTGAGCATTGATCCGGTCAATGAAAATCACCCCCGGCTCGGCAAAATCAAAAGTCGACTGCATGATTGCATTCCAAAGATCACGCGCCTGAACCGTCCGGTAGACCTTTCCATCAAACAGAAGATCCCAAGGCCCATCCGCCTTCACCGCCTCCATAAACGGATCAGTGACCAGCACCGACAGATTGAACATGCGCAACCGCGCCGCATCCTGTTTGGCCGTAATGAAGTCCTCAATATCAGGATGATCACAGCGCAAAGTCGCCATCATCGCGCCACGCCGCGACCCTGCGGACATGATCGTGCGACACATGCTGTCCCAGACATCCATAAACGACAAAGGCCCGGACGCATCCGCCCCGACACCCAGCACTGACGCGCCTTTCGGGCGAATCGTTGAGAAATCATAACCGATCCCGCCACCCTGCTGCATGGTCAGGGCCGCCTCTTTGAGCATATCAAAAATGCCGCCCATGCTGTCAGGAACCGTTCCCATCACAAAGCAATTGAACAGGGTCACCGAGCGCTCGGTCCCCGCCCCCGCCAGAATGCGACCCGCTGGAAGATACTGAAAATCCTCCAGAGCGCCGTAAAACTTGTCTTCCCACTCAGCCGGATTGGCCTCCACAGCCGCCAAAGAGCGCGCCACGCGCCGCCAGCTGTCCTCGACAGTCCCGTCATGGGCGGTGCCGTCGGCATCTTTGAACCGGTACTTCATATCCCAGATCGATTCGGAGATTGGGGCGCTAAATCTGCTCATTTATTTGCATCTCACACTATATGTGGTGTTTTTCCTGTGGATAACTACGATATAGGGGGCAGGTAGGGAATTCAATGACTTTCGGACGCCCCCGAAACAATACTATAGTAGCGATGAAATTTGATCGTAAAGGTGTTGAGTGAGCGCAGGCAGCCTTAATCTTATTAAACTCTGTGTAGGGGTCGAACACCCGGAAGAATTGGTCGCTTGGCAGGCCAAACGCCGCGCCCAAACAGGTCGCAGCCACAGCTTCCATGTCACCCGCATGTGGCCCAAACGCAGCGAAGAGCTCTTAAACGGAGGCTCGCTCTACTGGGTCATGAAAGGCTTCATCAAGGCCCGCCAACAGGTGAAAGGTCTGGAACGGGTGACCGGAGAAGACGGCATTTCCCGTTGCGCTATCCTTCTGGATCAAAATGTGGTAAACATAGAGTTAACGCCTCGACGGGCGTTTCAAGGGTGGAGGTATCTTGAGGGGGCTCAGATACCGAGGGACATAAGCGAGACGGGGTCTCAGGAGCACGAACTTCCTGATACCTTGGCATATGAACTCGCCCAATTGGGCGTCCGATAGGTAGTAGAGCGATGTCCCGTTCTAAAGCGTCGATAGAGATGGTGATCGATCCGGTCCGGACCCATCACCTCAACACACTGAAATCCGAGCTGGCGGCCCATGCCACCACCGAGCATTTCTGTGAATGCGAACCAATCCGGCGAGACGAACAAGGCGTGGTCATTCGAGACGGCGTTTTGAATCTGCCAAGCCGGGCGGATTACTGCTGCAGGATCGGAGACACCCAAACCATGCGCGACTTGCATCTGGTTCAAACGGTTGACTTCAAACCCGTCGATATTTGCATCGACAACAAACTGGACCTGACCATCTTCCCCTTCTCTTGGGGCGAGATGCAGATCAGCTTTGACACCGGCGATGATCCAAAACGGCTGCTCAGACTGCGCCTGTGGTTTCTGGAATGGTTCCAGATCCGCCGCACCCATAAAGACACCAGAATCCACGGCGTTGTGCACTCCTTAAGGGGGCCAAAACGCGACGGGGATACATGGCATGTGTGCATTGATATGGGATCCGCACCCACAGAGGCTCTGACCGAATTGTTCCACGCTCTGGCAAGCCGAGGCGTGACACAAATGATCCTAGGGGCCGAGTTGGACCGCGTCGAAAGTCAGGGGTACTAACGCGCCAGCGCCACAATGAGCCATGCCGCGCCAATCGATGCGCGGCAGACCTCTTGGGTGAAAACGGAATTGAGACCTAAGCCGCTTCAATCACCTTACGGGCAACACGGAAACACTCCAAAGCTTGTGGGACCCCGCAATAAATGCCGATCACATGGATGATCGCGCGGATTTCCTCATGGCTGACACCGTTGTTGATCGCGCCGCGACAATGGATTTCCCATTCGTTCATTTTGCCCAATGCCCCAATCATCGACAGGTTCATCATCGAGCGGGTCTTGGCATCAATTACATCATCGCCCCAACCAAACCCCCAACACCAAGCAGTCATCGCCTCTTGAAATGGCCGCGTGAAATCATCAGCAGCCGCAAGGTTCTTCTCGACGTATTCCGCACCAAGGGTCGCCTTGCGTTGCTCTAGCCCCTTGAGGAATAGGTCCTCGTCAAATGTGCTCATCTTTGCTCTCCCTGACTGCTGCGTTCATCTTTTATCGAGCGATTGATCAATCGCCTCCTTCATCCAGGCTTGCAAATGCATGACCGGATGCTCCGAATTCACGCCCCCTTTGG
>CAZXRG010000267.1:0-1711 GCA_964642935.1 uncultured Rhodobacterales bacterium
GTCCAGCTTTGCGAGGAGATCCAACAGGGCTTCGTAATCTTCAGCCCCGAGCCTTGTTTTGAAGTCTTCGACAATCTCTGCGGCTTGTGGGGCGCGGTCGTCGATGATTTTCTGACCCGCGCTTGTGATTTTGATGAATTGTCGGCGGCGGTCTTTGTCATCTCTGGTCTGGGTGACGAGCCCTTTTTCGCGCAAAGTTGCGGCAATGCGTGTGAGGCTCGGAAACAACAGGCTGGAGCGGTCGGCCAAGGTTTTGGCATCGGTCACTCCGAACTCTGCCAGAACACGTAGAACGCGCCATTGTTGTTCGGTCAGGCCGGTTTCCGACAGCATATCGCGGATCGGGGACATGACACCTTCGCGTGCACGGATCAAAGCAATGGGCAATGATCGAGAGGTGGAAGGAAGCGAATTGGTCATTGAAGGCTCTGGCGGTTTTCAAGGGTGCGGATGCACTGTTAGGATAGTCTTGACAAGATACCATTGCACTCCTTAATTTCGCAACAATTAACATGTTAAGGAAATCGTGTGCCGCACTTTCAGATCGACTATTCTGGGAACCTTGAAGACGTTGTTGATATGTCTGCGCTGTGCGAGACGATCCGCGCTGCTGCGGCTGAGATCGAGACTTTTCCAACGGCAGGCATAAGGGTGCGGGCAACTTGCGTTGATCATTTTGCCATAGCGGATGGGGATGCCAAGCACGGTTTTATTGATCTGTCGGTGCGCCTTCGCCAAGGGCGATCTGATGCCGTAAAGAAGGACGCTATCGCGCGTGTTTTCGCAGCGGTACAGGCCTTTGTGGAACCTGCAATGCAAAGCCATTCCATCGCCCTTTCCGCTGAAATGCGCGATATTGATGCGGGCCTTTCTCCGAAGTTTGGAAATATCCGCGACCATATGAAGGAGCCCTCATGAGCCCGCTTGAAGACAATATTGCAAAGCTTGATGGGTATCTGGATCAGTTCCGCTCTGGCATCAAAAACCGGATTGCGGGCGCGGATGTGGCTGGGTCGGGAGGGCAATTCCAGACCATTTCGCCTGTTGATAAGAGCGTGATTTGTGATGTGGCGCTCGGCACGTCTAAAGATATTGATGCTGCGGCAAATGCGGCATCTGATGCTTTTGCGGATTGGCGTGATATGCCAGCGCCCCAGCGTCGAAAAATTCTGATCAAGATTGCCGAAGGTATCGAAGCGCGTGCTGAGGAAATCGCGCTTTGTGAGTGTTGGGATACGGGCCAAGCCTATAAGTTCATGTCAAAGGCGGCCTTGCGCGGGGCTGAAAACTTCCGCTATTTCGCCGATCAGGTTATTCAGGCGCGGGATGGGCAACACTTGAAATCTCCGACGCTGATGAATGTCACCACGCGCGTGCCCATCGGGCCTGTTGGGATTATCACGCCTTGGAACACTCCGTTTATGCTGTCGACCTGGAAGATCGCTCCGGCTTTGGCTGCGGGCTGTACCGTCGTTCATAAACCGGCTGAGGCTTCCCCCTTGACGGCGCGACTACTGGTTGAGATTGCCGAAGAAGCGGGCTTGCCACCCGGTGTGCTCAACACCGTCAACGGCTTTGGTGAGGACGCTGGTAAGGCGCTTTGCGAACATCCCAAGATCAAGGCCATCGCATTTGTGGGGGAGAGCCGCACGGGGTCTCTGATCACAAAGCAGGGGGCGGATACGCTCAAGCGCAACCATCTTGAGCTTGG
>CAZXRG010000267.1:1811-4003 GCA_964642935.1 uncultured Rhodobacterales bacterium
TACGGGTTGACCGGCTATGTCTGGACCAATGATCTGACCCGTGCTTTGCGTTTCACGGATAAGTTGGAGGCTGGCATGATCTGGGTGAATTCCGAAAACGTCCGCCATTTGCCGACGCCATTTGGAGGGGTGAAAGCCTCCGGTATCGGGCGGGATGGCGGCGATTGGTCGTTTGAGTTTTATATGGAGCAAAAGCACATCGGCTTTGCCACGGGTCAGCACAAAATCACAAAATTGGGAGCGCTTTGATGCCGGTTCCAGCGCCAAATCTCTATCCTGATTTCAATACAATTCGCCTGAGCCACGCCTGTTTGAATGTGAAAGACCTTGCTGTCTCTAGAGCCTTTTACACTGATATTTTGGGCATGCAGGTCACGGATGAGGACAATAGGCACGTCTATCTGCGGGCCATGGAAGAGCGCGGCCATCATTGTGTGATCTTACAAAAATCAGACCAGCCGGGAACGGTTGAGGTGATGGGCTTCAAGACCTTTGATGAAGATGATCTGGATCGCGCAGAGGCCTATTTCAAAGGCAAAGACCGTCCAACGTCTTGGGTTGAGCGCCCCTATCAGGGTCGCACGCTTTTGACGTCGGACAACATGGGCATTCCGCTTGAGTTTTATCACAAAATGGATCGTCTTGAGCCCATCCATCAGAAATATGCCTTGTACCGTGGGGTGAAACCGCTGCGGATTGATCACTTTAACTGCTTTAGTCATGACGTTGATGCGTCTGCGGCCTTCTACAGCGATTTCGGGTTTCGCGTGACTGAATACACTGAGGACGCTGAAAGTAAGAAGCTGTGGGCGGCTTGGATGCAGCGCAAGGGCGGTGTGCATGATATGGCGTTCACCAATGGCAACGGGCCTCGGATGCATCACATCGCGTTTTGGGTGCCAACACCGCTCAATATCATCGATTTGCTCGATCTGATGTCTACCACTGGCTATGTGGACAACATCGAGCGCGGCCCCGGGCGGCATGGCATTTCGAACGCCTTTTTCCTTTATATCCTTGATCCAGATGGGCATCGGATAGAAATTTATTGTTCTGATTATCAAACCCTCGATCCTGACCATGAGCCGATCAAATGGGATCTGAAGGACCCGCAACGCCAAACGCTGTGGGGGGCTGCCGCACCGCGCAGTTGGTTTGAACATGGCACGAATTTCGTGGGGGTGGAGACCAAAGACTCCACCATTGCCGCCAGCCCCATTATAGCGCCGTGAGCTTGCGATGAATTGGGATGACTACGCAAAATGGGGCAAGCAGATTTCCGATTGGGGGGCAGAGTATCACAAAACGCTTCCTGATCGGCCGGTTCGCGCACAAACAGCACCCGGTGATATTGCGGCACAAATAGCGCCTGCACCTCCGGAGACTGGCGAGGATATGTCCGCGATCCTTAAGGATTTTGATGATGTGATCATGCCCGGCATGACCCATTGGCAGCACCCCCGGTTTTTTGCTTATTTCCCCGCCAATGCCACGCCGCCCTCGATGCTGGCAGAGCAATTGGTGAACACGGTGGCCGCGCAATGTATGCTCTGGCAAACCTCACCTGCGGCCAGCGAGCTGGAAGGGGTGATGGTCGATTGGCTGCGTCAGGCCCTTGGGCTGGCCAAAGGTTTCACGGGTGTTATTCAAGACAGCGCCTCTTCTGCGACATTGTCTGCCGTTCTGACCATGCGCGAACGCGCCACTGGGTACTCTGGCAATAAGGAGGGGCTCTCAGATAAGGGGCACCTGCGAATTTATTGCTCGACGGAGGTGCATTCCTCTATCGACCGCGCGTGTTGGGTCGCAGGCATTGGCCAGGCCAATCTTGTAAAGATCCCGACACAGGGCCCGCGATATGCCTTGGATGCAACGGCGCTTGAGACGGCTATAAAGGCCGACATTGCCGAAGGTCACACGCCTGCCGGGATCATCGCGATTACGGGGGGCACTGGTATTGGGGCCTCTGACGATTTGGAAGCGGTCTTGCAGGTTGCGAAAGCGTATGACCTCTATACACATCTTGATGCCGCTTGGGCCGGGTCCGCGATGATCTGCCCAGAATATCGAGACGCCCTTTGGGCTGGTGTCGATGGGTATGACAGCATCGTTTTCAATCCGCACAAATGGCTAGGTGCGCAATTTGACTGTTCGATCCAGTTCTTGCGCGATGCCACGCCGCAACTGAACAC
>CAZXRG010000268.1:0-3982 GCA_964642935.1 uncultured Rhodobacterales bacterium
CCTCCGGGGGAGTTGGAGATCAGGCCGAGGCCGAGGGCGGCCAGATAGACGGGAATGACATGGAACAGGCTTGGGGCGAGATCGGCTGGGATCAGCACCCAAAGGGCGATGGCGGCCGGGATCGTATCGAGCGCGGCCAAGTTGATCTGGTCGCGGAACACGCGGAGTTTGGGCATGGCAAACGTGCGCCCTGCGATGGTGATGCCCGGTTTGAGCATTGCGGTGATGCCAAGGGCGGTTGCGACCAACAGGACGGCTCCTGCGACCGATTGCACGGCGGCGGGGGCGAGGCCTGTGAGGGTGACCAATCCGGCAGGTGCGATCAGGGCGAATAGGGACAGGATCACGATGAAACCGTTGAGGAAGCCGATGGTCACAAGGCCTGAGATTAATCCGGCTTCTTTGGGCCCGACGCCATGGCCGCGATAGAAGCGCCAACGGGCGATTGCGCCGACGATGAGGCCGAAACCGAGTGTTTGGCCGATAGACACGGCGACAAACCCGCCGCTGACGGCTGTTTTCTTGGGGACTTTGAGGCCCAATTGGCGGATGGCCAGCACATCATAACGGGCCACGGCCATGAGGCTGATCATGGTGAAAAAGCCCGAAAGGGCGATGGACTGGAGCGTGATCGCACGCAGGGCCGCGCCGATTTGGGCGGTGTCCATTTCGGACAGATGTTGGCTTAGCAGATAGAAGATCGGGACGATGATCATTGCACAGCCCACAAAACGGGCGGCGCGTTTGAAGAGTTTCGTGCGGCGTTGAGAGACGCTCGGTGTCTCGGTCGGTGTAGCGATCATTATGGTCCCCGAAGTTGCTTGGGGCCTGATTAGAGAGCGCTTGTGGAGAGGTGTGGCGCAGATCGGGGCAAAAGCAAGGCTCTTGTGAAAAATTCAAAGTAAACAAAAGTTAACGCCCGAGGCGGGGAGCCGTCGGGCGTTAAGAAATTTGCATAGAGGAAGCGATCAGGCTTCGTTCATAATCTGGTCTTTGGCGACCGCTGCGAGCTCTTTCATTTTCGCGCGGATCACGTCTTCGGCGGCCAGATCGCCCAAGTCGCCGGACAGCTTGCGGTAAACGTCCTCGTCACCGGCTTCCTCGAAGTCCGACTTCACAACTTCAACCGCATAAGCATTGGCGTCATCGCCGGATTTGCCCATGAGCTCTGCCGCCCAAAGACCCAAAAGCTTGTTGCGACGGGCCTCCGCCTTGAACTTCATTTCCGCGTCATGCGCGTATTTATTCTCGAACGCATCTGCGCGGTCGTCAAAGCTCGCCATTTTCAGCTCTCCAATTGTCTGATCATCTGTTGGCCAACAGTTAATCTTTGCATGGCGGGCTGGCAAGGGGGAGGCTTTGTGAAGTTTGGTTTCACTCCCTTGCTCCCGTCCTGCCCCCGCGTTAAAGACGGGACAGGTTTATCGGACGTGGGTCCGCCCACTCTAAGGCACTCTTGGGAGATTTCAGGCACATGGCCAAAGGCAGACTGGTCTACGAAGGTAAGGCAAAAATCCTCTATGAAGGCCCTGAGCCGGATACGATGGTTCAGTACTTCAAGGATGACGCGACCGCGTTTAATGCTGAGAAGAAGGATGTGATCGAGGGCAAAGGTGCGCTCAACAACCGCCTGTCCGAGCATTTTATGTCCGGATTGAACACGATTGGTGTGCCGACCCATTTCATCAAACGTCTGAACATGCGCGAGCAGCTCATTCGGACCTGCGAGATGATCCCTTTGGAGGTTGTGGTGCGCAATGTGGCGGCGGGCTCCATGTCCACGCGCCTTGGCATTGAGGAGGGCACGTCCCTTCCGCGCCCGATCATCGAGTTTTATCTCAAAGAAGACGAGCTGAATGATCCGATTGTCTCAGAAGAGCATATCATCGCCTTTGGGTGGGCCACCCAGCAGGATGTGGACGATATGATCGCGCTGGCTTTGCGGGTGAATGACTTCATGTCGGGCATGATGCTTGGCGTGGGCATTCGTCTGGTGGACTTCAAGATCGAGATCGGTCGGGTGTTTGAGGGTGATTTCCAGCGTCTTATCGTGGCCGATGAGATCAGCCCTGATTCTTGCCGTCTCTGGGATGTCGAGACCGGTCAGAAGCTTGATAAAGACGTGTTCCGGCGCGATCTGGGCTCTTTGGCGGATGCTTACACGGAAGTGGCCAAGCGTCTGGGGATCCTGCCCAAGGGCGGGAATGGCTCTGGGCCCAAGCTGGTTCATTAGATGAGCGCCGACCCGAATCTTCAACGGGTCGAACCTATCGGGACTTTCATCAAGGACAACGCCCGCTGGCTTTTGGCGGGCGGGGTTTTGACGCTCTCTTCCTCTTTTGGGCAAACCTTCTTTATCTCGATCTTTGCTGGTGAGATTCGTGGCGAATTTGGCCTGTCTCACGGGGCGTGGGGCGGGATTTATACGATTGGCACGCTGGCCTCGGCCATTGTGATGCTTTGGGCGGGCGGTCTGACGGATCGGTTTCGGGTGCGTCACCTATCGGCAGTCATTTTGGTGCTTCTGGCCTGCGTCTGTCTGGCCATGGCAGCGGTTCCGGGGGCTTGGGCGCTGCCTTTTGTGATTTTTGGCCTGCGGTTTTGTGGACAGGGCATGTTGTCCCATACCGCCTCGGTCGGGTTGGGGCGTTGGTTTGCGCGGTCCCGTGGGCGGGCCAATGCGCTTATCCACATCGGGTTTCTATCGGGCGAATCGATTCTGCCGTTTGCCTTTGTGATCCTCACAGGCTGGATCGGTTGGCGGTGGAGTTGGGGTGTGGCGGCCCTGATTGTGCTCATGTTTATTCCGGTTCTACGATTTCTTCTGTCTGCGGAGCGCAAGCCGGGCGGGGAAATCGACGAGAAAAACGAGCCGGGCATGTTTGGGAAACATTGGACCCGCTCTGAGGCGATCAAGCATTGGCTGTTTTGGGTGGCCGCTTTGGCAGTGGCGAGCCCCGCGACTTTTGGCACCGCTTACTTCTTCCATCAGGTGCATCTGACCGAGATCAAGGGCTGGGCTCTGGCCTCCTTTGTGGCGCTTATTCCGCTTTATAGTCTGGTCTCTCTGGCCTCGACCTTCTTTTTTGGAGCGCTTGCGGATCGGTTTGGCACTGCGCGTATTTTCCCCATTGCCATGCTGCCCGCAGCGGTTGCTTTTGCCATCGTCGCGCAAGGTGAGAGCCTCTGGATGGCAGGCGTGGCGTTCGCGTTTATCGGAATGATGCAAGGGGCCATGAGCACCATCGGCGGGGCCTTTTGGCCGGAGTATTACGGGACACGGCACTTGGGATCGGTCAGGGCGATCTCGACGTCTGTGATGGTCTTCGGCTCGGCCATTGGTCCGGGGATTACCGGGTATTTGATTGATTTAGGTGTGGATTTTCGGGTCCAGCTTTTGTGGATGTCGATCTACTTCGTTGTTTTAGCGGCGATTTTGGCGATCTGTTTTCAAAAAGCACGCCGTTATCTACACCAATGATCTGTTAGCTGTTTCTTCATGTTTATGAAGAAGTATGAGGCTTGTGTGTTTTTCAGGAGTAACGAGTGATGCGTTGTGTTTTGCGCCTATCTGCGGCTTTGGGTTTAATCTGTGCCGCAATTCCAGCCTCTGCCATTGAGAAATGGACCGTGACCGATCTCGGGAGCGCGCGCACGGAAAGTATTTGCATCGCGGCGGCCACAGAGAGCTTTGTCTCTTTTAGCAATGTCTACGGGGCCTCGCGTTTGATGCGCACTGATTGGACCGTATACGGCTATGATCTTAACAAATCGGAACATGACGCGGTGATTACCTGCAATTTCGCCACCGCCAATTCGACGCGGGCGACGTTGGTGGTCTATTCCGAGGATGCCATTCAGGGCGGTTTGATCGCCAATCGCATTGCTCAGGAGTTTTATGCGCAAAATTCCCGCCTTGAGGAGGAGTGGCTCGAGAAAGCTTACAATCGTTTCGGCTTTTAAAGCGCCCGACCTTTAACTT
>CAZXRG010000269.1:0-3957 GCA_964642935.1 uncultured Rhodobacterales bacterium
GTGATGCTAAATCGAGGTGTGAAGATCTTGCTCACTTTTTTGATATCAACCGTGCTGATCTATGTCGCTCTGGCCATTGGGCTGGTGATGTCGCAACGCGTAGAGCCTCTTGAAGCTGACAGCACATTGTCTTTTGAGAGTATCAGTGCCGCACCGGAGACATCAGTCGCGTTGACCGAAGTTCAGGCCCGCGATGGCGCGGCGCTCAAACTGCGCCACTTTAAAGGTGCCTCAGATAATGCGCCGCTCTTGGTGCTGGTCCATGGATCGGGGTGGCATGGTGGCTCTTACATCCAGATGGCGCAACATCTCTCAGAGGCCCATGGGCTGGAGGTCGTCCTCCCTGATCTGCGCGGACATGGGGTGGAGCCGATCCGGCGCGGGGATATCGACTATATAGGTCAGCTTGAAGATGATCTGGCTGATCTGATCGCGGCCTATGGCAAGGCGGATCAAGCGGTTTATATGCTCGGCCATTCCAGTGGTGGGGGTTTGGTCATTCGCTTTGCAGGTGGTCAATACGCCGGGCTCTTGGATAAGGCCGCCTTGATGGCCCCGTTCCTGAAATATAATGCCCCGACCGCGCGGGCGGATGCGGGGGGCTGGTCCCATGTGCTCACGCGGCGCGTGATTGGCCTGAGCATGCTCAATGCCGTTGGGATCAAAGCGCTCAACAAAATGCACATGATCCAGTTCCGCTTCCCCGAGGCTGTTCTAAACGGAGCCCAAGGGGAGACGGCGACCCAAAGCTATAGTTACCGTCTCAACACCTCATTCGCGCCACGGGGTGATTATCTGGCTGATATCGCCAAACTGCCGCCGTTCCTGTTGATCGCGGGAACAAAGGACGAGGCTTTTCGCGCCGAGGCCTATGAGCCGACGCTCTCGGCGGTCAATCCGAACGGCACCTATGCGTTAGTGGAGGGTATGGATCACCTAGGCATTCTTTATGATCCGCAAACGCTCGACCTGATCGGGCAGTTTCTGACGTCTGATGCCAGCCAATAGCGCACAGGTTAGGAGAGCGGGCGGCCTGCGGGCAGTGTTACGGTGATCTCGGCCCCGCCAAGATGGGATGCGCCCATTGTCACCGATCCCTCATAAAGCTGCGCAATATCTTTGACGATAAACAGCCCGACACCGCTGACAAAATCGTTTTCCGGAGCCAGGCTCGGGGCCGTCCCCGTGCCATCCAATCCCGGACCATCATCGCCAATGCGCAAGATCAGCGTACCGCCCTCTTGCACACACTCAATGTGAATTTTGGACTCCGCCCATTTGCAGGCATTGTCCAGCAGGTTGCCGACGATCTCCTTGAGGTCATCGGCATCCCCGCGAAACACAAGCTTCTGGTCGATCTTATTGCGGATATCCAGATCGCGCTCGCGAAAGAGCACCTCCATGGCGAAAACGATCTCCTCGACCGTATCATGGACGGGGGTCGAGCTTGAGGTGATCGCGCCTGTGCGCAAGCGCGAGAGGTTCCGGCGCACAGCCGTTGAAATCCGTCCGGTTTGCTCGGTGATTTTCTCCCGCTCAACCTCGGGCAGCTCGGGGGTAATGCGGGACAGGATGGCCAAAGGGGTCTTGAGACCATGGGCCAGATCAACGGTTTGGCGACGGTGCCGGTCAATGAGGGCATTGATCCTGAAATCAAGCGCACGCAACTCCCCGACAATCGGCTCAAGATCAGCAGGCCAGTTTTCATCACTGATCATCCCGCGTCCTTCTTGCATCTGTGAGAGCTCGTTTTGCAGACGCGACAGAGGTTTGAGGCCCCTTCGCACCACCCAATAAACCAGCAAGGACAGGATGCCGGCCAGAGTGACAAAGATCAGCGCGATCAGCTCGGCGGCCTCTTGAACCTCTTCGTTAACATGCAGAATGGGTGCGGCTATTCCCAGATAATAGGGATCATCGGAGGTTTTGATCGTGATTTTGCTGAGGTACCCGTGCATCTCTACCCCATTTGGGGCGCTGAAATCATCAAATCCGGTCCTTGGGAAGTTTAACATAACCGCCTCTGTCACACCCTCGCCAAAGCTTTTTGATTGCGCAATCAGATTGAACGCTTGGCCTTCGCGCGTGAACAATTGCCAGACCCATTCCGACTTGGGTCGATCATAAAGCATGTTGGAACCGGTTTGCGCGACCTCGATACGCCCGCCGTCGCCGACTTCAAAACGTTGCGCGATTATATTGGCATCCTGCGTGAGCAGGCTGTTGAACTCGTCAATTTCATGATCGTAATAGAGAAATATAATCAAAAGCGCCGTCAGCCCCAGCACGAGGATCGACAGGCCAATGGCCATGGCCGTCACCCGACGCGGCATCGTTCCCAGCAGTTCACGCATCCTTTAGGTCAGAGCCCTGTGGCACGCTATAGCCGTGGCCACGCACGGTTCTGATGATATCGGGCGCGATTTTCTTGCGGATACGCGCCACAAGCACCTCGATCACATTGGAATTGAGGTCCATGTCTTGGGCGTAGATGTGCTTGATCAAGGTCTCCTGATTGATCACATCCCCCGCATTGCGCCCCAGATACTCCAAGGCGCGAAACTCGAAGGCCGTCAGGGGCACATCGCGCCCCTTATAAGTGACCGACTTTTGCGCCGGATTGATCGAAAGCGCCCCAATGGTGATATCCGCCTGAGCGCGACCACTGGCGCGGCGCACAAGAACCTCGATCCGCGCCACCAGCTCTTGGGGGGCGAAGGGCTTGGACATGTAGTCATCCGCACCGCCACGAAGCCCCGTCACCACGTCCTTCCACGTATCACGTGCAGAGAGGATAATCACAGGCACCGTGCTTTCCGCATCGCGCAGGGCTTTGAGAATGGACAGCCCGTCAAGGCTCGGCAGGTTCAGATCAAGAATGATCGCATCCCAAGGCTCCTCAAGGCCACGGGTCAGAGCCTCTTGCCCATCAGAACAGCACTCCGCCACATCGCCCTGTTTCGAGAGGATGCCGACCAGATCTTTTTGCAATTCAGGATCGTCTTCAACGACTAATACGCGCACTGTTCAATCTCCGCGGTGAGACATTTCGCTTAGCATAGGGTCGGCTGTGACAAAACACTCTGAATGAGCACAGTGCAAACACGGTGCGTTTTCGCCGCGCATTTGTTCAGACTGAAACGCGCTCAGGTGGTCGCAGGGCGGGAGAACACAAAGCTGGCCGCATCAGAGAGATCATCGCGGAACTTATAGCCGTTGAGATCAAAGCCCTTAAGCCCCTCAACCTGATCCACACGGTTCTGGATCATATACCGCGCCATGGCCCCACGGGCATTCTTGGCGAAAAAGCCGATCATCTTCAGCTCATTGCCTTTCTCTTCCTTGAAATGGCAGGTGATCACAGGCGACTTCAGCTTACTGGCCTTGGCCGCTTTGAAATACTCGTTGGAGGCCAGATTGACGATCGCCGCCCCACCAGAGACCTCGTCCAAAGCCTTGGTCAGATGCTCGCCCCAATAGGCATAAAGATTGGTGCCCCGACGGGTTTTGAGACGCGAGCCCATTTCCAAACGGTAGGGCTGCATTAAATCGAGAGGCTTCAAGAGCCCGTAAAGACCCGACAGAATCCGCAGATGGTCTTGGGCATAGTCAAAATCTTCGGGAGAGAAACGATCCGCCTGAAGCCCCTGATAGGTGTCCCCGTCAAAAGCAAGGGCGGCCTGTTTGGCATTGCTCGGGGTGGAGGCGGGCTCAAACGCCTTGAACCGCTCCTTATTGAGCTTGGCGAGGTCCTCAGAAATGCTCATCAAATCACGAAGTCCGCTGATGGAAAGCTGCTTGGCCGTGCGTGCCAGACGGGTCGCATCATCCTGAAACACAGGGAAGGTCGCCGGAATATCCCCGCCAACCGGATCATAGTTCAGCTTCTTGGCTGGTGAGATAACTGCAAGCATTTTCGCCCCCTTTTACGTGCCCAGAGATATAGCACGCTGTGTC
>CAZXRG010000270.1:0-2750 GCA_964642935.1 uncultured Rhodobacterales bacterium
CCTATCTTTTCGGTCGCCTTGGCAGAGCGGGTGTTGTCAGGGTCGATGTGGAGCCAGACGGTCGGGAAGGTGGCGAAGGCGTGGTTGAGCATCAGGGTTTTCATGGCCGTGTTCATGGGGCCTCCCCAATAGAGGCGGGTTAGGAATGTGTAGCCGATGGAGATGGAATTGGGGGCATCGGGCAGGTCGTAATAGCGTGAGCAGCCGATGATCTCTGCGGTCTTTTTGTCCCGTGCGACCAATGTGCCGCCGTTTTCGAGCAGGAATTTGAAATAGGGGGTAAAGACCTCCCGTTTATGGCGGTCTTTGATCGGGTGGAGTTCCCAGATCAGCGGATCATTGGCCGCCTGATAAAGCCCGTCGAAATCCTGTTGCGCAAGTGGGCTCAGGGTGAGGGCGGTACCCTCCAAGACGGGTTGTGGGTCAAATGGTGTTTGGGTCGACATATCAGGGCTCCTAACTCAGTGTCGCGTTTAACCGCGGGAAATTCGTCTTGGGAAGCTTGATATTGTGACCGTCACATTTCAAAAGGGGGCTGAATTTCAACACGATCACGATCCGCACAAGCGGTGACGGTACTCAATTTACGGGGCGGAGCAGAGCGATGAACGAGCGATTTGATAAGGGTATGAAGGTCCGGCGCGAGGTTCTGGGCAATGCCCATGTGGACCGCGCCGAAGCGGCCAAGACGGTTTTGGATGAGCCGTTTCAGACGTTGATCACCGAAGGGGCTTGGGGGAATGTTTGGGCGTCTGATGCGATTAGTCGTAGAGAACGTTCGATGATTACCTTGGCTTTGCTGGCGGCCACCGGTAATTTTGAGGAAATTCCAATGCATGTGCGCGCGACGGCGCAAACAGGGGCCTCGCGCGAAGACATTATGGAAGCTTTTCAGCATGTTGCGATCTATGCGGGGGTTCCCAAGGCCAATCATGCGATCAAACTGGCCAAGGCCACATTTAAGGAGATGGATGAATGAGCGGGTATCTGGCGCGGGATCGAAACTGGCAGCCAGAGGCTTTGACGCCGCCTTATAAGACGAGTGTGAAGCGTTCGCCCCATGCGGCTCTTTTATCCTATCCTACGACCATTAGTGAAGAGACGGGGCCGGTGTTCGGGCATTCCCTGCTTGGGCCTCTCGATAATGATCTGATCCATAATTTTGCGGCTGATGGGGCGTCTGCCATCGGGCCTCGCATTATCGTTCATGGACGCGTGCTCGACGAGTTCGGGCGGCCTGTTCCGGGGGCGCTTCTGGAGGTTTGGCAGGCCAATGCGGGCGGGCGCTATCGCCATCGCAAGGAAAGCTATCTGGCTCCTCTTGATCCCAATTTCGGGGGATGTGGTCGGGTGATTACGGGAGAGGATGGATCCTACGAGTTTCGCACCATTCAGCCCGGCCCTTATCCTTGGCCCAATGGTCCCAATGACTGGCGGCCTGCGCATATCCATTTTTCGGTGAGTGGCGCGTCCTTTGCCCAGCGATTGATCACGCAGATGTATTTTGAGGGCGATCCGATGGTTGATCTTTGTCCGATTGTGGGAACTTTGGGGTCGAAAGAGGCGATCGAGGCTTTGGTGGCACCTTTGGATATGGCCAATACGGTGCCCATGGATTCTCGGGCTTATAAGTTTGATATCGTGCTGCGCGGGCGTCGCCAGACGATTTTCGAGAACCGGATGGAGGGCGCTTAAATGGTACAACCCCTTGATAAGTTGAGAGAAAGCCCCTCCCAGACGGCGGGTCCTTATGTGCATATCGGATGTGTTCCGAATTTTGCAGAGATTAACGGGGTCTATCCCGATGATCTTGGTCGGGTGATGAAAACCGGTCAGGTGCAGGGCGAAGAGATCAAGGTGATCGGCACTGTGTTTGACGGGACCGGCACGCCTTTGCGTGATGCGATGGTCGAGATTTGGCAGGCTGATGGTGCGGGTATCTACCCTGGTCGGGACGGCGCTGATCCGCATTTCACCGGATTTGGGCGCACTGCGGGGGATATGGAAACCGGTGAGTTTACCTTTGAGACGGTGAAGCCCGGGCAGGTTCTTTATCCCGATGGCCGCCCTCAAGCACCTCATATTACGTTTTGGATCGTGGCGCGGGGGATCAATATTGGTCTGCACACGCGCATGTATTTTGAGGATGAGGGGGAGGCCAACGCGGCTGATCCGATCCTAACGCGCATTGAGCATCAGGTGCGTGTGCCCACACTGCTTGCCAAGGCGAGCGAGAAGGGCGTTTATCGTTTTGATATCCACCTTCAGGGGCCGCAAGAGACGATCTTTTTTGATATTTAGGTTATCAAAACCGCTCTGAAGTCATTGACGTTCGTGCCGGTTGGTCCCGGTGCGAATATGTCGTTGATGCTGTAAAAGGCGCTCCATGCGTCATTGTTGGCGAGGCTTTTTTGCGGGTCGATGTTGTTTTGGCGCAGGTTTTGCACGGTAGCACCGTTCGCGAAGGCGCCTGCATTGTCCTCGCTTCCGTCGATCCCGTCAGTGTCGGCACTTAGGGCGTGAATATTGGCGCTGCCGTCGATTTGAGTGGATAGGGAGAGGAGGAACTCGGTGTTCGGGCCTCCTTTTCCAGTGCCTGTGATGGTGACTGTGGTTTCGCCGCCTGATAGTAATATCAATGGCTTAGGTGTGTAGTTTGAGGCATATTCCTGAGCGATTGCGCCGATTATTCGGCCGACTTCTCTGGATTCTCCTTCAAAGCGGTCCGAGAGGATTATGGGCTCGATCCC
>CAZXRG010000270.1:2850-3945 GCA_964642935.1 uncultured Rhodobacterales bacterium
TCTCCATCCCATTGATCCTCAAAGGCTTTTGCGAGTTGTGCAGCACCTTTTCCCGCTCCGATCACAACGGTGCGCCCCTTTGGCTTGGCCGGGAGAGCCTCGCGCAAGGTGACGTCCGGCAGGGCCGCTTTGACGGCCACGTCAAACAGTTCGGTCAGGAGCTTTTTGGGATTGGAAAGGTCTGTGGTCATAGGGTCTTCTTTGGTTGTTCGATTATGCGGATTTCACAATCGGGTCGATGGGACCGATGGGAAAACCGACGGATTGTTCGATGAAATGGGCGATTTGCAGGAGTTTTGCTTCGCCCCGGTGCTGGCCGATGAGTTGCAGACCCACGGGCAGGCCGTCTGACGTGAAGCCGACGGGGATGGACATGGCGGGCAGGCCTGTGGTGGTGGAGAGGAAGGCGAATTTGAGCCAGCTGATGTAGTCGTCCATGGGAACGCCCGCGACCTCTGTGGGGTATTCTACGGCAATGGGGCCTGGTTTACAGCCGACGACTGCGGTGGCGAGCACGTCGTGGGTGGTGAGAAAATCGGTGGCCGCGTTGAAGAGGGTGGTGCGGTTGAGATTGGCGTCGTGGATGTCGTCGGTGGTGAGGTTTTGGCCAAAGGCGACGTTTTCCCGCAGTGTTTCTTTGAGATGGTCTTGGATTTCTGGGCCTTCACGCCCGATGGTGGCGGCCCAGAAAGCACCCCTTAAGGTGCGGTAGGTTGTTTCGAGGCCTGAGATGTCAGGGCAGGCGTCGTTGATTGTCGCCCCGTTTTTCTCGGCCAATAGGAGGGCCACGTCGAGCACATCTTTGATTTCGGACGTGATGGGCGCGTAGCCGTTAAGGGTCGGGGCGTAGGCGATAGTCCAGCCTGAGCCGGTGTCTTTGGTGGTCTTGGAAAACGCTTCGGCGGGTACCGGGAAGGAGATTGGGGAGGTAGGATCAAATCCGGCCATTGCATCCAGAAGGAGAGCGCAGTCGGTGACTGATCGCGCCATGGGGCCTTGAACGCCTTCGCGGTTGTATCCAAGAGCGCCTCCTGATGGCACAAGACCCGGTGATGGGCGCATCCCGACGATGCCACAATAAGCCGCAGGGGTGCG
>CAZXRG010000271.1:0-3936 GCA_964642935.1 uncultured Rhodobacterales bacterium
GACGGGTTTGCTCGGGGGTTAATTGGCGCGGGCCATGACCTCGATCTCCACGACGAATTCTTCTCGCGTGAAGCCGCTCACGATCATCAGGGTCGAGGCTGGTAGATGAGGAACGCTCTCAAGCCACGCATCACGCGCTATCATGTAGCCTGCCATATGCGATCTGTCGGTGACAAAGGCGTTGATGCGCAACGTGTTGGCTTTCGAGGTGCCTCCCTCAGCCAAAATCAGGTCGATATTGTCAAAGATCAGCCGTGCCTGAGCCTCGGCACCCTCAGGAATGCTCCCGTCCATATTCAAGGCCAATTGGCCGGATGTGAGGACCAAACCGTCCGAGCAAACCCCATGGGCGTAACGGGCAAAGGGCGGGGCCATGGCGTCCGGTGTCAGGCTTTTGATCATCTTGCTTCCCCATCTTGCCGCTTACGCGTTCCACCCGAAACAACTCTAATCCTAAACTAACCAACAAGTGAGTACTTATCCATGAAACTGAAAAATGCAATCATCACAATCGCCTCTCTCACAGCGGCTCCGGCCTTCGCGGAGATGAGCGAAGTTACTTTCGGCTCGAACTGGGTCGCTCAGGCGGAGCATGGCGGGTTTTATCAATCCGTAGTGGACGGCACTTACGAGGCTTGCGGCCTTAAGGTCTCCATCCAGCCCGGTGGTCCACAGGTCAACAACCGCGCTTTGATGCTGGCAGGTAAGATCGACTATCACATGGGCGGTGATCTGCTGCAGGCGTTTAATGCGGTTAAAGAGGGCGTGCCGGTTGTGGCCGTTGCCGCCAGCTTCCAAAAGCACCCGCAGGTTATTCTGGCACACCCCGGAAAGGCCGAGACATTTGAGGACCTCAAGGGTCTTGATTTGCTGATCGGTGACAATGGGTATCAGTCATTCTACCAGTGGATGATCGCAGAGTACGGGTTCACAGCGGATCAGCGCAAACCTTACACGTTCAACCCGGCGCCTTTCTTGGCGGATGATACGGTTGGTATGCAGGGCTATCTGTCTTCTGAGCCTTATCTTGTGAAAAAAGAGGGTGGGTTTGAGCCGAATGTCTTCCTGATCGCGGATGCTGGCTATTCCACGTATGCGACCACCATTGAGACAATGGCCGACACAATCGCGAATAAGCCGGAAGAGGTGAAGTGTTTCGTCGAAGGGTCGATCCTTGGTTGGTACAACTTCCTTTACGGTGACAATGCCGCTGCGCGCACCATGATCCTCACGGACAATCCTGAGATGACCGACGACAAGATCGATTATGCCATCGACAAGATGACCACGAACGGCATTGTTCTATCCGGTGATGCAGAGGAGCTCGGGATTGGTGTTATCACAGATGCCAAGGTTGAGGACTTCTACAACAAGATGGTGACAGCGGGCGTGATCGAAGCGGGTCTGGATTACAAGTCCGCTTACACGACCGAATATGTGGGCAAGGGCCTTGGCATGGACATTGCCAAGTAAACCTTCAAACTGAAACGGATTTGGGGCCGGTCTCGCATCGGCCCCACACCTTTAAAGACAAGGCACATTATGCCAATGCCAGACGACACACATCGCGCAGAGCTTTTGCGGATGTCTCATATAGAGAAGACTTTTCGCGGCGATGTGGTCGCCTTGCGTGATCTCAATCTAACAGTGAACCAAGGGGACTTCCTGTCCCTGCTCGGCCCATCGGGGTGCGGTAAATCAACCGCCCTACGGTTGATTGCGGGTTTAATGCCGCCCACCTCTGGCAGTATCGAGTGGCAAGGCGGGCGCAGTGATGACGATCTGGGGATCGTGTTTCAGGAACCCACTTTGATGCCTTGGGCGCGGGTTAAGGATAACGTCTGGCTGCCGTTTCGCCTTCGCGGACAATCCTATGCCAGTGTGAAGGATGAAGTGCTGAATGCACTGAAGCTGGTAGGGCTTGAGGATTTTCAGAACGCCTTTCCGCGTGAATTGTCGGGTGGCATGAAAATGCGGGTCTCGATTGCGCGCGCGCTTGTGACGCGGCCCCGCTTGATCCTCATGGACGAGCCTTTTGCCGCACTTGATGAAATCACGCGCCATCGTTTGAACAATGACCTTTTGGCCCTTCGTGAGGCCATTGGCTGCACGGTGATCTTCGTCACCCATTCGGTTTTTGAATCCGTCTTTCTGTCTGATCGCATCGTGGTCATGGCCGCCCGTCCGGGTCGGATCATTGGCGAGATTGCGGTGGATGCGCCTTATCCGCGCAATGACGCTTTCCGTACCTCTCCTGATTATGCGGCGCGGGCCAGTGAGGCCTCGGCCATGTTGGAGCGAGCCATGGAGGAGGTGGCATGAGTTCTATTGAAACCTCTCAAACCCCGACAATTGTCGATGCTGAAGAAGAGCGTCGTGCGCGGCAAAACCGCATTCAAAACGTCGCGCGTTGGATGCTGCCCTCGCTGGTTCTGATCGTGTTGATCGGCGGCTGGCAGGCCTATGTGACTATTGCCGAGGTGCCTCATTACATCCTGCCATCGCCCCTTTTGATCGCCCAAACGCTGGTCAAAGATTGGGAGCTTTTGTGGCCCGCCATGCTCATCACCGGACGCCTGACGATCCTTGCGCTGATTTTTGCGGTGATCGGCGGGTTGGCCATTGCGGTTGCTTTTACCCAGTCCAAATGGGTCGAACTGGCGATGTTCCCTTATGCGGTTATCCTACAGGTCACTCCGGTCGTGGCTATCGCGCCGCTGTTGCAAATCTACGTGGATAGCGCCTTTGTCGCCGCCCTTCTTTGTGCGTGGATCGTGGCCTTCTTCCCGATCCTGTCCAACACCACCATCGGGCTGAAATCGGCGGATCATAACCTGCAGGATCTCTTCACCATTTACGGCGCCAGCAAATGGCAGACCCTGCGCTACCTGTTTGCGCCCTCGGCCTTGCCCTTCTTTCTAGGTGGTCTCAAGATCGCTGGTGGATTGGCCCTGATCGGGGCGGTCGTGGCGGAGTTCGTGATTGGTCGTGCAGGCACGGGGCTTGGCCTTGCGTCGACTTTGCTTGAAGCCTCCTACCGCTTCAACTTCGGGCGTCTTTACGCGGCTTTGATCCTGATCTCGGTCATGGGCGTGGCCATCTTCGGCTTGATGAGCCTTATCAGTTACCTCTGCCTGTTCCGTTGGCATGAGAGTGCATTAAAGCGGGAATGAGCATGGATTTTAAGACAGTTCCAAGCGGGGATTTCACCCTCAAAAACGTGAGCATCCCCGCGGCCAGCCTTGGTCAAGACGGGGATTTGATCCAAACGGATATTGCCGTCTCAAACGGGGCGATTGTGGCGGGGCCTGTGGGAGAGGCCGTGGACATGAAAGGGGCGATCATCCTGCCTGCTTTTGTCGATTGCCACACGCATCTGGATAAGGGTCATATCTTGCCACGCGCCCAGAACCCCGATGGCACCTTTATCGGAGCCCTCACCAATGTGCGCGAGGATCATGCAAACTGGACCGCTGAGGATGTGAAGACGCGGGCAGATTTCTCGATCCGCACGGCGTTTGCCCATGGCACGCGGGCTATTCGCACCCATGTGGATTCCATGAATGGGCAATATGCGCGCAGTTGGCCGGTTTTTTCCGAGTTGCGCTCTGAATGGGCGGGGCGGGTTGAATTGCAGATGGCCAGCCTGATTTCATGTGAAGGCTTTGATCTGCCTGAATACATCGACATCGCCAATACGGTTGCGCGGGCCGATGGTATCTTGGGAATGGTCACCTATCCGGTGGCTGATCTAAAGCGCATCCTCATGGGCCATCTAGAGACGGCGGGCGAGCGCGGCCTCCCGCTTGATTTCCATACGGATGAAACCATGGATGCCAGCTCCCAAACGCTTCGCTTGATTGCGGAATGTGTTTTGGAGACGGGCTTTGATGCGCCTGTACTGCTCGGCCATTGCTGCTCGCTTTCCACGCAAGA
>CAZXRG010000272.1:0-3935 GCA_964642935.1 uncultured Rhodobacterales bacterium
AACTGGTCAATCAGTGAATGGGCGAGTGCTGCCATGCCTGTTTCGAGAGCTGCCACCTTGCGCCCTGTGAACTCCCGCATGACTTGGGCGCGTAGCCGCGTGTGCACGGGTGGCTCGCGCTCCAGCATCGAGTTTTGTTCATTGGCGTAGAAGGGGGCGAGATGGACGGGGATTGGTTTGGCCACACAAAGAGGCGCTTCCCGTCCGAACCTTCGATCCCGCAAGAGCGCATCCACGGCTTCAAATCCGGCCGCGCAGGGCATCGCGTAATCATCCCAGTAAAACAAATCCCCAAGAGCCCGCGCTTTGTCGTAAAACGGGTATGGATCCTGAACAAAATCAGCGTCCAGAGGCGATTGGGGGAGATGCTTCATGCGCCGCGATAGGGCTCCACATATTGCAGGGCCATATCCCAAGGGAAGAAAATCCAAGTGTCCTGAGAGACCTCGGTGATGAATGTATCCACCAAGGGCCGCCCTTTGGGCTTGGCGTAAACGGTGGCAAAATGGGCCTTGGGGAGCAGCTCGCGCACGATCTCCAAGGTCTTGCCGGAATCCACCAGATCATCGATGACCAGAATGCCCAGACCGTCCCCGCAAAGCTCCATATCAGGAGCCTTGAGGATCGTGGCTGCGGATTGGGATTGATGATCGTAGGATTTGACCGAGACCGTATCGACTTTGCGGATATCCAACTCACGCGCGGCAATCATTGCAGGTGCCATTCCGCCCCGTGTAATCGCCACCACCGCTTTCCAAGCGCCATCATCTGGCCCTTGCCCGTCAAGACGCCATGCCAAAGCCCGTGCGTCGCGATGCAACTGGTCCCAGCTTACATGAAAGCCTTTTTCGTGTGGTAAGCGATCCGCCATGCCGTCTTCCTTATCTTGAATTCTCAAAGCTGATGTGTGGTGTCAGCTGTCTTTGCGCCCTGTGACCACGTCGATGTCGGGTGCATCCTCGGCCTTCATGCCAACCACATGATAGCCCGCATCCACATGGTGGTTCTCGCCCGTCACGCCGGAAGAGAGATCGGAGAGGAGATACATGGCCGATTTGCCCACATCGGTCTGGGTCACATTGCGACGCAGCGGTGAGTTCAGCTCGTTCCATTTCATAATGTAGCGGAAATCGCCGATACCAGAGGCCGCCAAGGTTTTGATCGGTCCGGCGGAGAGCGCATTCACGCGGATGTTCTTGGGGCCCAAATCCATGGCCATATATTTGACCGAGGCCTCAAGACCCGCTTTGGCAATGCCCATGACGTTATAATGGGGCATGACTTTCTCGGCACCGTAATAGGTGAGCGTCAGGCAAGACCCGCCATCGGTCATCAGCTTTTCTGCCCGCTGCACCACGGAGGTGAAGGAGTAGATCGAGATATCCATGGTCAGGTTGAAATTGTCCCGCGTGGTGTCCACGTAGCGCCCACGCAGTTCGTTCTTGTCGGAAAAGCCGATCGCATGAACCAGAAAATCGAGCTTGCCCCAGCGCTTCTCGATCTCCGCGAAGCAGGCATCAATGGAGGCATCCTCGGACACATCGCATTCCACCACAAAATCCGAGCCGACCTTTTCCGCGAGCGGCTTGACGCGCTTGCCCAGAGCCTCGCCCTGATAGGAGAAGGCAATCTCGGCCCCTTGTTCGTGACAGGCTTGGGCAATGCCCCAAGCGATAGACCGGTCATTGGCAACCCCCATGATAAGGCCGCGTTTTCCCGCCATTACTCCTGCAGACATGATCTCGATCCCTCGTTTTGCTCGCTTAATTTGCCCCGTATCTACGACATAGAGGCCAGCGCCACAAGAATATGACGCGACAGGCTTGCACCTTTATCAAGGAGAGCTAGGTTCCACTCGAACCAAACTCCAATCCAAGGGCGCAAAAGTGGCTGACAGAACTGGCATATTCGCAGGGGACGACCCGTTTGAGATTGCACGCGCTTGGATGAAAGAGGCCGAGGCCTCCGAGCCCAATGACCCCAACGCCATTGCCATGGCCACGGTGGATAAAACGGGCCTGCCCAATGTGCGCATGGTGCTTCTCAAAGAGATCGAGGATGCGGCTTTTGTGTTTTACACCAATTATGACAGCAAAAAAGCGGGCGAGTTGGATGCCAATCCGCAGGCGGCCTTTGTGATGCATTGGAAGTCTTTGCGTCGCCAAATCCGTGTGCGGGGGCAGGTGTCCCGTGAGGATGGGCCTCAAGCGGACGCCTATTATAACTCCCGCTCCCTCAAGAGCCGTCTTGGCGCATGGGCGTCAAAGCAATCCCAGCCCCTGAAGTCACGGGCCAGTTTGATCGCAGAGGTGGCTAAAATCACCGCTTTAAAGGGAACCAGCCCTGAAAGACCGCCGTTTTGGGGCGGATTTCGGATCGATCCTGTGGAAATCGAGTTTTGGGCGGACGGTGAATTTCGCCTCCATGACAGGTTCCGCTGGACCAAAACCGATGATGTTTGGTCTTCTCAGCGCCTAAATCCGTAAAATCCCAACCAAAATGACATAATCGTGAGCCTACAAAACCCGGCCAACCATTTAGCTATTGAATAATAGGAATTATTTAAGCAACTGTGGCGTATCTACGGGCTAAGGCAGGGTAGATCGGGTCACACACTTGTCTGCATTTTGCAATTGCAAGATTCCTGATTTACAAAATGATTCGTGGATTAAAAGGTAAACCGTAACGGTATCAGCCGGCAGGCAGATAGAAGAGAGACGGACTGGGAGCATGATAAAGGGTCGAGTAAAGTGGTTTGACACCACAAAAGGTTACGGATTTATCGTGACCGACGAAGATGACGGCGACATTCTGCTCCATGCAAATGTGCTTCGGAACTTCGGGCGTTCTTCTGTCGCGGAAGGCGCTGGAATTACCGTTGAAGTGCAGGCAACCGATCGTGGTCGCCAAGCGGTCGATATTCTCGACATCGACATTCCAGAACATGAGATCGAGATCGAGGATGAGGATGAAGCCCGTCCAACCGACCTTGTCTTTAACGCAAGCCCTGACACACCATTGGTGCCAGCGCGGGTCAAATGGTTCGACAAGTCCAAAGGCTTTGGTTTTGTGAACATCTTTGGCGATGACGCGGATATTTTCGTGCACATGGAAGTGCTGCGCATGTACGGTCTTGCGGATTTACAACCGGGCGAAGCGGTTTGTGTGCGCATTGTTGACGGACCGCGTGGCCAGATGGCCGCAGAAGTGCGCAACTGGGATTTTGCAGCCGGCCATGAAGGCAATGAGCCGCTTCCCATGATGGATGACGAGTACTGATCATGTCGCTCATGCGGGCAGCCATATTGGGCACCGCGTTGCTCGCGAGCACTCCGGCGCTCGCCTGTGAGACCAATGCCATCGACATCAAAGCCCAAAGCGGCAAGTTCCGCTTTGACATCGACGTGGCCGATGACAGTGCCGAACGCGCGCAAGGTCTGATGCATGTTGAGAACATGGGCCAGTTCGAGGGGATGCTGTTCATTTACGAAAAACCGCTGCATGCGCATTTCTGGATGAAAAACACGCTCATCCCGCTTGATATGCTGTTTGCCGATGAAACCGGTAAAATCACCAAAATCCACGAGAACGCCACGCCCCTGTCCGAAGAGAGCATCGATGGCGGCGAGGATGTGCTCTATGTGCTGGAGATCAACGGGGGGCTTTCCTCCAAATTCGGCATCAAAGAAGGGGCGGTCATGAAGCACCCGGCCTTTGATCAAGACATCGCCGCTTGGGCCTGCGCTGACCAATAGCGATTTATCAGCATTAACATGCACGAAAAGCGCTTGGTCGTTACGATTCCCCCTTTTCATCGTACCAGACCTATTGTACGACGCAGGCCAGTCGGGGCGTAGCGCAGCCTGGTAGCGCATCTGTTTTGGGAACAGAGGGTCGTAGGTTCGAATCCTATCGCCCCGACCACTTCAAAGACC
>CAZXRG010000273.1:0-3918 GCA_964642935.1 uncultured Rhodobacterales bacterium
GGCGCGGCCGTGATGGCAGCGGCCCTTCCTGACCCCAAAATTATTATAGTCGCACTGCTCTACGCGCTTGGTGCCCATGGCATCATGACGCTCAATGACTTCAAAGCGTTAGACGGTGATCGTGCGACGGGGGTTAGGTCTTTGCCTGTAACGCTGGGCCCTGATCTTGCCGCTAAGCTGGCCTGCATTGTTATGGCAGTGGCGCAAATCGGGGTTATTGGACTGTTATTGCTTTGGGATAAGCCACTCTATGCGATGTCAATAACCGCACTCTTAATCGCTCAGATCGGGGCGATGCGCGTACTGCTTGGAGACCCAAAAGGAAAAGCGCCTTGGTATAATGGCACCGGAGTTCTGTTTTACGTTTCTGGCATGATGATCGCAGCTTTCGCTCTAAGATCATTAGGAGGTATCTGATGTCTCTATCTTGGATTTCTATAGTACGCTTGGGCCTCATCCAGATGGCTTTGGGAGCAATTGTTGTTCTAACAACCTCCACCCTCAACCGCTTGATGGTGGTTGAACTGGCATTGCCAGCGCTCCTGCCGGGGCTTTTGGTGGCGCTTCATTACGGTATACAAATTACGCGCCCGAATTGGGGCTATCGCTCGGATACGGGCAATACCAGAACACGGTGGATTATTCTGGGTATGGCAGCCTTGGCAGCAGGCGGATTGTTGGCGGCTTATGGAGTTGTCATTCTTCCAGCGTCACTCACTGCGGGTCTTTTGGTGTCGATTGTCGCTTATGCCCTGATTGGCTTGGGTGTTGGTGCCTCTGGAACATCGCTTCTTGCCTTACTGGCCACTGGAACAGCAAAAGACAGGCGGGCGGCGGCGGCCACGATCACGTGGTTGATGATGATTGCAGGGATTGCGGTCACGGCTGGCACCGTCGGCGCGTTTCTGGATCCCTATACACCGGAATTGTTGATGAAGATCGTCGCGATTGTGACCGCATCGGCGTTTTGTATGACCTGCCTGGCAGTTGCGGGGATCGAGCAGCGCACGACATTTGCGGATAGAAAGACCGACACGATGCCTTTTATGGAGGGTCTCAAAGAGGTTTGGGCCGAGCCAGAAGCAAGGCTCTTTACCATTTTTGTATTTCTTTCGATGACCGCTTACTTCATGCAAGAGCTGATCTTAGAGCCCTATGCCGGTTTCGTATTCGCCTTCACACCCGGTCAGTCCACCTCGCTTTCCGGAGCCCAGAATGGTGGTGTGTTTATCGGGATGCTCACGGTCGGGATCGTCGCAAGCGGGTTTAAAATTGGCGCGCTCAGGTCTTGGGTGGTGACTGGATGCCTTCTCTCGGCAACCGCATTGATCGCGATCGCCATGCTTGGTCAAATCGGACAGGTGGCACTTTTTGTGCCCGCTGTCGTTTTCTTGGGTTTCGCCAACGGAATGTTCGCCGTAGCTGCTATCGGGTCGATGATGCAACTGGCCGGCGAAGGACGGGCGTCGCGCGAAGGCACGCGCATGGGCCTTTGGGGTGCCGCACAGGCTCTGGCCGCCGGATTTGGCGGGTTGCTCGGAGCCACTCTGGTGGACCTTATGCGCATTTTGGCGTCAGGAGATGCAAATGCCTTTGGGGTCGTTTTTACATTTGAGGCCGTCTTATTTGTCGCGGCCGCTGTTATGGCTGCATCCATTATGAACCGTGGGCATATGCCTACGTCCTCTACAAGTCTGGTCCCGGGAGAATGAACATGATTTATGATGTTGTCGTTGTTGGCGGTGGCCCTTCCGGTGCGACGGCGGCGCACAACCTGTCAAAGGCTGGACGCAGTGTTGCGCTTTTAGATCGGGATGGTCGCATAAAGCCTTGCGGCGGGGCCGTGCCACCTCGGCTTATCGATGATTTTGAAGTTCCTGATAACCAGATTGTGGCCAAGATCAACACGGCCCGGATGATCTCTCCAACGGCTAGACACGTGGATATTCCGATTGAAAATGGCTATGTGGGTATGGTTGATCGGGAGCATTTTGATGCGTTTTTACGCGCGCGTGCCGAAGAAGCCGGTGCGGACCGTCACACGGGTACATTTTTGCGGATCGAACGTGATGGCGACGAGACGCGGGTGGTCTACCGTGACAAGGAAAGCAGGAACGAAGTTCATCTCAAAACGAAGCTTGTAATTGGTGCGGATGGGGCGCGTTCGGACGTCGCCCGCGCCGAAGTGCCAGGCGGGGACACAATCCCGTACGTAATCGCCTATCACGAGATTATCGAGGCTCCGGTTCAGGCCAATTACGATCCTGATCGATGCGACGTGATTTATAATGGAGCGATCAGCCCTGATTTTTACGGCTGGATTTTCCCGCATGGCGAACAAGCGAGCGTCGGCATGGGGAGTCAGGTCAAAGGGGTGGATCTGAAGGAGGCAACAGCCGAATTGCGCAAGTCAGCTGGATTGGACGGATGCAAAACGATCCGCAAAGAAGGAGCGCCGATCCCTCTTAAGCCGCTCGATCGCTGGGACAACGGTCGTGATGTGGTGCTTGCCGGAGATGCCGCAGGCGTGGTTGCGCCGTCTTCGGGTGAGGGCATTTATTACGCAATGGTTGGTGGCGAAGTTGCCGCTGAGGCTTGCGAAAAAACTCTTCTCTCAGGTCACGCGCGTGATCTGGCTCATGCAAGGCGCGCGTTTATGAAAGAGCACAAGACGGTCTTCAAGGTGCTCGGAGCCATGCAGAACGCCTACTATAAGTCCGATGAGCGTCGCGAACGGTTTGTCTCCTTGTGTCACGACGTGGATGTTCAGCGTTTGACCTTTGAAGCCTATATGAACAAAAAACTGGTGCGGGCGAGACCCATGGCACATTTGAAAATCATGGCCAAGAATATCGGCCATCTCACTCGAATGATCCCCGAGGTAACGGTATGAAAGACATGATTCCAGCCTGGGAGAATGGCAAATTGAATCCGGTTGAAAAGCTGGATGTGCATGTGCGCGGGCTGCGTCACAAGGCGATCTCTGTGTTTATCTTGGATGGCGATGACGTGCTTTTGCAGCGCCGAGCGCTCTGCAAATATCATACGCCCGGCTTATGGGCGAACACCTGCTGTACCCATCCGCATTGGGATGAGCTCGCGGCCGATTGTGCGCAGAGGCGATTGGAAGAGGAGTTGGGCATCTCAGGCCTTGATCTAGAGCTTCGAGATCGCGTCGAATATCGCGCTGACGTCGGCAATGATCTAACCGAGCATGAGGTCGTGGACATTTTTGTCGGCCATATGTCTAAAGACCAATCGTTTACCACGAACCCATTGGAAGTTGCGCAAACGCAGTGGATGAACCTCTTTGATCTTTATGAGCGGGTCAAAACACATAGCGGTCAATTCACGCCTTGGGTTAAAATCTATCTGGATATGTACGGTGAACGGATCTTTGGGTCTGCTTCGTCTGAGCATCCGAAGGTTTCGCTCAAAGCGCATTAGTTCAGATTTTTGAACGAACCCAATCGAGAACCAATTGCGGGTTCTCCTCATGCATCAAATGGCCAAGACCGGGTATGCATTCGAAGTCGGAATGCGGCGTTAAGGCGGCCGCACGTTGGGATGTCTCAATGGGCACAGCGCGATCCTCTCCGCCAACCAAATAATGAACCGGCGTCGCGAGGTTTCGCAATGTCTGTGGCATATCGTCAAGCGACCATTGTGCCATCATTGAAAGCGCTGCATTCACATGGCTGCTGTCTCGGACCAGCTGATGATAACAGAATAATTGCTCTTCAGAGATATAACTACCGGTCGATTCAATCAGCTTACGAACCCGAAGTTCATTGTCAGCGACCCTTGAAAACAGGAAACCGGTAGCGGGATTAAACGAGAGAAGTTTTGCAATTACCGGGAACAGAATACCGGCAATTCCAGCAAATTTTTCAAAGGCCCCGTTTATTGAAAGGATTG
>CAZXRG010000274.1:0-3912 GCA_964642935.1 uncultured Rhodobacterales bacterium
TGATCCTGAACGGCGAAATTCGCGCCCGCGGCTTTTTCCGCTCTGTCTTTTTCTTTCCGGTGTTGCTGTCCCCGGTTGTCGTTGCCCTGATCTGGAAGTGGATCTTGCAACGCGAAGGCGTGCTCAACGCTTTTCTGGATTGGACAGGCATTGGCGGCTTCAACTGGCTTGTGGATGCCCAATGGGCCTTCGGCTGGTCTGTCTTTATCTCTGTCTGGGCCCATATGGGGTTCTACACATTGATCCTACTGGCCGGATTGCAGGCGATCCCACGAGACGTCTACGACGCGGCGACGATGGACCGCGCATCGCCATGGCGCACGTTCCGCCGCATCACTCTGCCACTTTTGGCGCCGACCATGCTGGTGGTGCTGGTGCTGGCGCTGATCAAAGGCGTGCAGACGTTTGACGAAATCTATGCCTTCACGGGGGGTGGCCCCGGCACTGCGACGACATTCATAATTCAATACATTTATGAGGAAGGCTTTGCCGGAGCTCCGCGCCTCTTCGGACTGGCTGCTGCTGCGTCGCTCTTGGTGGCCTTGGTTCTGATCCTTCTGACGCTGGTGCAGCTCTGGGCAAACAGGAAGAACGCAAATGGCTAGAGTATGGTCTTTCCTGACAGCGACGCGCGGCAAGGGCCGCCTGCATTGGACCGATTGGGTGTCCTACACCTATCTGGCCATGGGCATCTTCTTGATGTTTGGCCCGGTGATCTGGCTGGTTCTGTCCAGCTTCAAGACGCAAAACGAGCTCGACCGCTTCCCGCCGCGCTTCTTGCCTTACGCGCAAGAAACCGTGGAATTGGATGGGTTTGAGGACCCGCTGATCCTATTCACCGTATCCGAGGCGTCTGAATCCGAACTGGCCGGAGAGACCGTCGCCCAGACCCGCCGCGCCGCTGGGCGCTCCGAAGTGGTGCGTCTGGATGATCCCGAAAAGCGCATCCGTCTTCCCTCAGCCGACTTGCAGGCGATCGAGTCTGTTGCTTTCGCGACAGAAAACTACACCCAACTATTTGAACGTTTCAATTTCCTGCGTTTCCTGTGGAATTCCACCTTCATCACAGTCGCTGCGACGCTTTTGATGTTGCTCGTAAATTCTATGGCCGCCTTTGCCCTATCGAAATACGAATTCAGGGGGCGAACGACGGTTCTGTTGTTAGTTATCTGTACGCTCATGATCCCGCAAACGGTGGTGCTGGTGCCGCTGTTCTTGATCGTTACGGAACTGGGCATGTTCAACTCGCTTTGGGGGGTGATCATTCCGGGAGCGGCGACGCCGACGGGCGTGTTTCTGTTGCGCCAATATATGGTCACGATCCCGGACGAAATTCTGGATGCTGCGCGAATGGACAAAGCGTCTGAGTGGAAAATCTTTTGGCGTATCATCGTCCCGCTTTCGGCACCGGCCATCGCCGTGCTGGCGATCCTTGCGATCATGTGGCGTTGGAACGATTTCCTCTGGCCCCTCATCGTGTTGACCCAGACCGAAAACTTCACACTGCAACTGGCCCTGAATTCGTTCCAAGGTGAATTGCAGACCGACTGGGCCTCTCTTTTGGCCATGACAGTTCTGACACTTCTGCCAATCGCGGCGGTCTTTATGTTCTTGCAGAAATACATAGCCACTGGCATCGCTTCGACGGGGGGCAAATAATGGACCAAAAATTACCAAGCGTGGGTGTCCAGCTGAAAGATGCCCGCAAATCCTACGGCCAAGTCGAGGTTATCAAAGGCATAGATCTTGACATTAAACATGGCGAATTTTGCGTGTTTGTCGGGCCGTCGGGTTGCGGTAAATCCACGCTTCTGAGGATGATTTCTGGGCTTGAGCCGATTTCGGGCGGGGACATCGTGATCGGGGAAGAGGTTGTGAACGACGTCCCCGCCGCCGAACGTGGCCTAGCGATGGTGTTTCAATCCTACGCCCTTTATCCGCATATGACAGTGGAACAGAACCTCAGTTTCGGGTTGGAAAACAACAATACACCCCGCGCACAGATCAAGGAAAAGATCAACGCGGTCTCTGCGATGCTCCAAATTGATCAACTGCTGGATCGGCGCCCCAAGGATCTGTCTGGCGGGCAACGCCAGCGTGTCGCCATTGGCCGGGCCGTGGTGCGAGAACCCCGTGTTTTCCTATTTGATGAGCCGCTCTCGAACCTGGACGCTGAACTGCGCGTCGATATGCGCGGTGAAATTTCAGCCCTCCATAAACGGCTTGGCAATACGATGATCTACGTGACCCACGATCAGGTTGAAGCAATGACCATGGCCGATAAAATCGCCGTGCTACGCCTTGGGGAACTCGAACAATTCGGCGCACCTCTTGAGTTGTTCAACAACCCCCAGAATCTGTTCGTGGCAGGTTTCATCGGCTCACCCAAGATGAACTTTCTTAAAGGGAAAGTGGACGCGAACGACCGCACACTGCTGACCTTGGAGACCGGTGAACAGGTGCGCCTGCCGGACACGGGCTTTGGGCAACAATTGGGACAATCCATAACTCTTGGTATCCGCCCCAATGAGCTGCAGCCGGCGACAGACGGTGCGCTTCACCTTGAGGTTCGCGCGGTGGAACAACTCGGCTCTGACAGCTATCTCTATGGCGCGCTCAACGATGGGACGCGGCTGACCGTCCACAACCCCGGCCAAACAGTAGTTCGTGAGGGCGAAAAGGTACCGCTGAACTTTGCCGCCGAGGCAGTGCACCTCTTTGACACCGTCTCCACGCTGACCCTACGGTATCAATCATGAGGCAGACGTGGCGCTGGTTCGGCCCTGCGGACGAGATATCGATTGCTGAAATACGCCAGACCGGTGCCGCAGGTATCGTATCGGCACTGCACCATGTGCCGACGGGTGCGGTGTGGACGCCAGAGGAAATCGCCAAGCGGCAGCGCGAGATTGGAGGGCCTCCCGACGCGCCAACCGGGCTGACATGGGATGTCGTAGAAAGCCTGCCCGTTTCGGAAGCCATCAAAACCCAAAGCGCCGATTGCGCTGCGCATATCGAAGCTTGGCGGACCAGCCTTCGCCATCTTGCAGCGGCTGGACTGAAGGTCATCTGCTATAACTTCATGCCGGTCCTTGATTGGACCCGCACCGATTTAGCCAGGCGGCTACCCAGTGGTGGCACAACGATGGCTTTTGACCTGATTGATTTCGCAATATTCGATTTGCACATTTTGCAGCGTAAAGAAGCAGCAGGAGAGCATTCTGCCGCAATCCAAGACGCGGCTATGGACCGGTTATCGCATATGACCGATGATGCTAAATCGGCCTTGGCGTCCAACATCGTTGCTGGCTTGCCAGGGTCCAATGACCGTTGGACTTTGGACGACGTGCGCGCAAATCTTGGCACGTATTCCGCGATTTCGCCCGCTCGGCTTCGGCAAAACCTCATCGATTTCCTGTCCGAAGTCGCCCCATTGGCCGATGAGCTTGGCATGCGCCTGTGTTGCCACCCTGACGATCCGCCATTTCCACTGCTCGGATTGCCCCGCGTGATGTCAACGACGGATGACTACGCGGCAATCCTTGATGCAGTCGATATATCCGCGAGCGGTGCTACATTTTGCACAGGCTCGCTTGGCGTGGCCGAAGAGTTTGACCCTGTTGATTTCATCACCCGTCTGGGACCGCGTATTCATTTCGCCCACCTACGCAACACTTCGCGTGCAGGGCCCGTTGACGGCAGCCGCGTCAGTTTCCACGAATCCGAGCATCTTTCCGGTGACACGGATATGGTGGCGACACTCAATGCCCTTCTTGCAGAAGAGGCGCGACGGCGCACCGAGGGCCGCGCAAACGCAGAAATCCCGATGCGGCCCGATCACGGCCAGGCGCTTTTGGGTGATCTAGATCGCCCGATGATGCCCGGCTACCCATTGATCGGACGCATGCGCGG
>CAZXRG010000275.1:0-3890 GCA_964642935.1 uncultured Rhodobacterales bacterium
CCGCCCAATTGATGGAACCAAGCCCAGCGTCTAAAGTCAAAGCCGCCCGGTTCAACTGGGGCTCCCGGCCCCTCAAGGCGCGCATAAATCAAAACGCGTGTGCCTGATTGTGCGAAAGCGTCTTTAGAGGGCAGCGTTATTCTGACACGCTCTGGCAATTGCTCTGGTTCAAGCCCGTAGAGGGTGACCCTATCCAAAGTGATCCTCAGGCGATTGGATTGGGAACGGTCCAGTTTGACCACCCTGCCCTCAACGGCTCCGAAATAGGGCTCGCTCAAGACGGGAGCGCCGACGGTATGGGCGCGGTGGGAGGCCAACAAAAGGCCGGTAAAGATCAACGCTATAGAGAGGATCAGGAGTTTGAGCAAAGTTCCCGAGAGCCGCGAATATCCCCATATCAAAGCCCCCAACACCAAAACCGATAGGCCAAATGGTAAAACAGGTTCTACCTTAAGCGCAAAATACCCGCCTGCCCCAACCCCGAGCAAAACTGGCACCCACAAAAAATAGCGAGACCGCTGTTCCTCGGCGCACATGGAAAGATAGTCCAACAACTGCGCTTGTCCTTGGTTGGGGGAATGGCTTATTGATCGCTCTGAGTTTTACAGCCCCCAGTTTCCAAGAGGTTAAGAATGGCCAAAGTAGTTACCCGGTTTGCGCCGTCACCCACAGGATATCTGCATATTGGAGGCGCGCGCACGGCTCTGTTCAACTGGCTGTTCGCCCGTCATCATGGTGGCGAGTTTCTGATGCGGGTCGAGGATACGGACCGGAAACGCTATACGCCCGAAGCTGTTGAGACGATTTACGCCTCCATGAAATGGCTTGGTCTGGATTGGGACCGCGATGCGGTGAGCCAATTTGAGGGTGCCGCCCACCACGGAGAAATCGCCGAAGAGATGGTAACCCGCGGCACCGCCTATCGCTGTTTCTCTACACCAGACGAGATCGCAGCCTTCCGTGATACGGCCAAAGAGGCCGGAACATCGACGCGGTTCATGTCGCCTTGGCGGGATGTGCCAGCAGATGAGCACCCTGATCTGCCGTCGGTTATTCGCCTGAAAGCGCCTCTGGACGGCTCCACCACCATTGAAGATGCGGTTCAGGGCACTGTGACTTGGAAGAACGAGACCCTTGATGATCTTATTCTAACCCGCTCTGACGGCACGCCGACCTATATGCTTGCGGTGGTTGTGGATGATCACGAGATGGGCGTCACCCATGTTATTCGCGGCGATGACCACCTGACAAATGCGGCGCGACAGACGCTCATTTATCAGGGCATGGGCTGGGACGTGCCTGTTTGGGCGCATATTCCGCTGATCCATGGTGAAGACGGAAAGAAGCTCTCCAAACGCCACGGAGCGGTCGGGGTCGAGGAATATCGCGACATGGGCTATCCGCCTGAGGCCATGCGCAACTATCTGGCCCGCCTTGGGTGGAGCCATGGGGATGACGAGTTTTTCACCACAGAGCAGGCCGTGTCCTGGTTTGATCTTGATGGTGTTGGCAAGTCGGCCGCGCGATTCGACTTCAAGAAGCTGGGGAATCTCACCCAACAGCACTTTAAGGCGATGGATGACGGTGTTCTGACGGAAAATTTTTGTGAATTTATTGCGACGCACAAAGACGTGACTTTGAATTCTGAGCAAACCAAGCAGCTAAGCGACGCCATGCCAATGCTCAAAGATCGTGCGAAATCCTATCTGGACCTGCTCGAATCGTCTCATTTCCTGATTTCAGAGCGTCCTTTTACGCCGGACGAAAAGGCATCTGCCCTGCTGAATTCAGTATCCATTGGTATACTGAATAAATTGACCTCGCGGTTGCAGCATGTTACATGGACCCATGAGAAAATTGAAGAAACACTGCGTGAATTTGCGCAGGATGAGAGTTTAAAACTGGGCGAAGTTCTACAGCCCTTACGTGCCGCTTTAACGGGACGGACAGTTTCTCCAAGTGTTTTTAACCTTATGGAAATACTGGGCAGCCAAGAAAGCTTGGCAAGACTGGAAGACGCGATCAATCGACCGAACTGAGGTCTGGATCACGCTAAAGGATCAACCAAAGATCCGAGACACATTTGGCCGTGCTCCCGATTGGGAAGTGTGGCGATCAACGCACCTTTAAAGCCCCCGCGCTTTGAGAGGTCTTTAGGAAGGGTAATATGGCCAAGGATATGGACAAAAAAGCAAACATCAGTTTTGAAGGTCAGTCGCTAGATTTCCCGATTTATTCCCCAACGCTTGGCCCTGATGTGATCGACATCAGCAAGCTTTACGGAACTGGCGATGTCTTCACGTTTGATCCGGGCTTCACGTCAACAGCCTCTTGCGAAAGCGCGATCACTTATATCGACGGCAACAAGGGCGAATTGCTCTATCGTGGCTACCCGATTGATCAGCTGGCCGAGAAAAGCCACTTTCTAGAAGTGTGTTACCTGCTTCTTTACGGTGAGCTACCAACACCTGCGGAACTCGACGATTTTGAGAACCGCGTCACCCGTCACACGATGCTCCATGAGCAAATGACCAACTTCTTCCGAGGTTTCCGTCGCGATGCCCACCCGATGTCGATCATTTGCGGTGTGCAGGGTGCTATGTCGTCCTTCTATCACGACAGTACGGATATTTCCGATCCTTGGCAGCGCGAAGTGGCCTCGATCCGGATGATTGCCAAGCTGCCAACGGTTGTGGCTTGGGCTTACAAATACTCCATCGGTCAGCCTTTCGTTTATCCGCGCAATGATCTGGATTATGCGTCCAACTTCCTGCGCATGTGTTTCTCTGTTCCGGCAGAAGAGTATGAGGTTAATCCGATCCTGAGCCGTGCCATGGACCGTATCTTCACGCTCCACGCGGATCACGAGCAGAATGCCTCGACCTCGACCGTGCGTCTGGCAGGCTCCTCTGGAGCGAACCCGTTTGCCTGTATTGCCGCTGGCATTGCCTGTCTTTGGGGCCCTGCCCATGGTGGTGCCAATGAGGCCGCTTTGAGCATGCTTCGCGAGATCGGCACGGTTGATCAGATCCCCGAGTACATTCGTCGCGCCAAAGACAAGTCGGACCCGTTCCGTCTGATGGGCTTTGGACATCGGGTTTATAAGAACTTCGATCCACGCGCCAAAGTGATGAAGGAATCCGCTGACGAAGTGCTCGGATTGCTGGGTATTGAGAATAACCCGACCCTTCAGGTGGCCAAAGAGCTGGAGCGGATCGCGCTTGAGGACGAGTATTTTGTAGAGAAAAAGCTCTATCCGAACGTGGATTTCTATTCTGGCATCATTCTGGACGCCATGGGCTTCCCGACCACTATGTTCACACCGATCTTTGCGCTTGCACGGACAGTGGGTTGGATCGCGCAGTGGAAAGAGATGATTGCCGACGAGAACCAGCGCATCGGTCGCCCGCGCCAGCTTTATATCGGCGAAGCGCATCGCGATTATGTTGATGCCGAAAAACGGTAACCGGATCATCCTTGGATGAGTAAAAGTTTGAAACGTGTCCGTGCCGAGGCTGATCAACTCAGTCTCGGCATTGATATTTTAGAGCTGACGGTGAGTACAAAGACCGCGCAACAGGCGGCGGATGCCATCTCCGTTGAGGTGGATCAAATCGCCAAATCGATCATCTTTCGAGGCGGCTCCACAGGTCAGGCGGTGCTTTTCCTGACGGCTGGGGGGAACCGCGTGGATTTGGAGCGGGCGGCCGAGGTCTCGGGCCAGCCCTTGGACCGCGCGGATGCCGCGTTTATCCGTGAAGAGACGGGCTTTGCCATTGGCGGTGTGTCACCCTTGGGCCATATCAAGCCCAATCCATGCTTCTTTGATCCGCGCCTCTTGGAATTTGAGGAGATTTGGGCGGCAGCAGGCACGCCCCATCATATGTTCA
>CAZXRG010000276.1:0-3887 GCA_964642935.1 uncultured Rhodobacterales bacterium
AACAGATGCTTCGGGGGGCGGCGATTGCTTATGGGGCCGTGAATTCTGTTGAGACCTTTAGCTGTCATGCCGCGTTGCGTCGCGCCTCTGTGACGTTGGAAAGCGGAGAGACGGCCGATCTGGTCGCTTTCCCTGTGCGTCACAGTTTTGATGCAGACGTGCCTGAATTTGGGGCGGTGCCTGCTTTGGGTGAGCATAGTGCTGCGATCCGACAGGAATTTGCCCCGCAACCGGTCAGCGCATGAGCCAATCCTATCTTTTTGTTCCGGCCAATAATGATCGCGTGCTTGAGCGCGCCCAAGAGCGTGGGGCGGATTATCTGATCCTCGACCTTGAGGACGCCGTGCCTGAGGCGGAAAAAGCCCAAGCCCGCGTTAATGCGCGTTCGCATCTGACAAGGTTTGCTGAGAGCGGCTGTCAGGTCTTCCTCCGCGTTAATGCCGATCTTTGTGCGATGGCAGCTGATTTGGAGGCGCTTCAGGGCGCGCCGATGACGGGGATGATGATCCCTAAGGTCAAAGAGGCGGGACAAGTTAAGTGGATTGCTGACAGTCTTGCGCAGATGGGGCGCGGTGATCTGTCCCTCATCGCTCTGATTGAATGCGCTCAAGGGCTGTTGGCAGCGCAAGACATTGCGGCCATTCCACAAGTTGGAGCACTCGCGCTTGGACCGGAGGATTTCAGCCGTGCGCTCAATCATGAGCCCTCCCTTGATGGCCTTTTAGCGCCGTCTCAACAGCTTGTCTGGGCCGCTCGCGCCGAGGGGAAACACGCTATCGTCTGTCCTGATTCAATTGCTATCGTGCAAGATGAGGCGAGGTTCAAAGCGGCTTTGAGCAAGGCCAAGGCGATTGGATCGGACGGGATCCTTTGTATCCATCCCAAGCAGGTGGCTCTGGTTCAAAGCGTGTTTGAGCCAAAACCCCAAGAGCTGGCCCATGCCCGCGAGATTGTGGATTGCTTTGAAAAAGGTATAGCGGAAGGGAAAGGGGCAATCTTGCTCAACGGCGAGATGATTGACCTTCCTGTGGTGGAGCGGGCGCGCTCACGTCTTAGACGTCCAGATCAGAGAAAAACGAATTCATAAACCCCTCGCCATTGGACGCCACAAAATCATTAAACGCCTGTGCGGCTGGCCCCAAGACAGCCCCTTTAAGCCGAACAACAAACCAATCGCGCAACTCGGGCATGCCCTCCACATCGAGTATGCACAGTTTGCCCGCCTGTTTTTCCAGCGCCACTGTATGGCCTGAGATAAACGCAATTCCCAAACCTGCCATCACCGCACTTTTAATGTTCGCGTTTCCGCCAATTTCCTGCGCATTTGGCAAAGGTAGCCCATGGTCGAGGAAGAAGTGATCATGCACCATGCGCGTTCCTGAGCCTTTTTCACGGATCAGGAACTTATGGGGCACCAAGTCGGTGCGTTTGATCTTTCGAAACCGTGCGAGGGGATGAGAGGGGGTGGCGATTAAAACATAAGGGTGGCTTGCGAAACGACGCGCATCCACTTCCACCCGACGGGGCGGGCGTCCCATGAGGGCCAAATCGATCTGGCGGTTTTCCAGAGCGGAAATCACCCCGCGTCGGTTATGGATGGACACTTCGATCTCTTTTTCAGGATGGGCCTCTTGAAAGGACTGGATCAAATGGGAGCCAAAATTCCGTGCTGTTGAGACCATCGAAATGCGGGCTTTTTGATCCCAATCCCCTTTGAGGTCGACCGCGATGTTGGTCATGGCCTCGGTGGTTTCAAAGACTTTCTCGGCGTAAGGCACCAAGGCGGTTGCCATGGGGGTTGGTCTGATCGAGCGGCCTTCTTTTTCGAACAACTCGACCCCGAGTTCCTCGGCAAGATTGGTCATTTGCATGGACACAGCCGAGGCTGCCAGACCAAGGGATTTGGCCGTTTGGGCAAAACTGCGTTGTTCCATGGCAAGTAGGAATATCTGCAACTGACGCAATGTTATTTTGGGATGGGTCTTCATATGAACGTCATCAGCTGGGGTTTTTTCGTGAAAAAATCTTCGCCCTTATCGTCCACCACGATGAAGGCGGGGAAGTTTTCGACCTCGATGCGATGGACCGCTTCCATGCCGAATTCGGGGAAGTCAATCACTTCGGTTTTTCGGATGACGTCTCGCCCAAGGCTTGCAGCGGCACCTCCAACGGAGCCAAGATAGAACCCTCCGTGTTTTTGGCAGCTGTCTGTGACCCCTTTGGCGCGGTTACCCTTTGCGATCATCACGCGGCTTGCCCCTACCGCCTGGAGGTCGGGCACATAAGGATCCATGCGCGCGGCCGTCGTGGGGCCAAAAGAGCCCGAGGCGAACCCGTCGGGGGTTTTGGCCGGACCTGCGTAGTAGACTGGATGCTCTTTGAAGTATGAGGGCACCTCTTGGCCATTTGCCAGACGTTTGGAGAGTTCCGCATGGACCAGATCGCGTGCCACAATCATCGGGCCGGACATCAAGACGGGCGTGGATACTTTAAGCTTGGACAGCTGTGCGCAAATTTCGTCCATGGGCTGATTGAGGTCGATGTGAATGGCGGCTGTATCTTTTACCTCAACGCTGGGGAGATGCTGTGAAGGGTCTCTTTCCAGCTTTTCAATCCAGAAACCGTCGGCATCCACACGTGCCTTGGCTTGCCGATCTGCCGAGCAGGATACGCCCATGCCGACGGGCAGACTGCCGCCATGGCGCGGGAGGCGGATAACGCGCACGTCGTGGCAAAAATACTTACCGCCAAATTGCGCACCGAGCCCAAGGTCGCGGCTCAATCCCAACACCATCTCTTCCGCTTCCAAATCCCGAAAAGCGCGTCCGTTTTCATCCCCCGTGGTCGGGAGATCGTCGAGCGCTTTTGCAGAGGCCAGTTTGACCGTTTTCAGACAATGTTCTGCGGAAAGGCCACCGATCACGAAGGCCAGGTGATAAGGGGGGCAGGCTGTTGTGCCGATTGTGCGGATTTTTTCGTCGATGAATTGGCGTAAACGCTCTGGTTCGAGCAGGCGCCGTGTCTCTTGAAACAGAAAGGTCTTATTGGCGGAGCCTCCGCCTTTGGCCATGAACAGAAGCTCCATTGAGCTGCCTGACGTTGCAGCAACATCAATCTGGGCTGGCAGGTTGGTTCCGGTGTTTTTCTCATTGAACATATCGAGCGGGGCCATCTGGGAGAACCGCAGGTTTCGCGTCTCATAGGTGCGCTTTATGCCAGCCTCCAAAACCTCCTTGAGATCGCCCTGTAGCAGGACATTTTGCCCCTTCTGGCCCGACACAATTGCTGTGCCCGTGTCCTGACAGGACGGGAACGCGCCTTCAGCGGCGATGACCGCGTTTTTCAGCAGTTCCAGCGCCACATATTGGTCGTTCATTGATGCTTCATCATCGTCCAGAATGAGCTTTAGTTGCGCAAGATGGGCCGGGCGAAGCAGGTGTGAAATATCCGCAAACGCACGCTCTGTGAGCTCCTGTAGAGACTTCGGGTCGACCTGTAGATAACAATCCCCTCCGAGCGTAACTTGTGTCGGGGGTGGCAAGTCTAGTTTTTCAAACTGTGCTATGGGTCGCTCCATCAGAATTGTCGTTAAAACTGGTTAGAAATATCCTAAACTTGATGGTAAAATTAGACAAGATAACTGATCATTTTTAGCATTATTGAACAATATTTCTGAAGATAGGATTCGTTCGCCCAGAATTGCTCCTTAAAACTGTTTCATCATGACGCGGGAGAACAGGCAGATGCCTCAGCCTAAGTCATATTGAAGGCTGAGGCTTGCGGGACCCATCGAACGGGCGACCACATTGATGCTTGGGGCTAATTTACCGCGCCAGCCTCGATGGAGATCATGACCTTTACCGCGTCACTGACGGATGGGGCTGCTC
>CAZXRG010000277.1:0-3868 GCA_964642935.1 uncultured Rhodobacterales bacterium
ATCGCTGTGTAATCGCCACATATGCGTCCTTATGGCCTTAATATTACATTAACCACGTCAAACTTCGGTCTGAATTTGAGGGCAAACAGTCTTCAAGGGCGAATGTGAAGGATGAATTAATGTTTAAAGCACTAACAGCGGGTCTATTTGGTATCCTCTTCTCCACCACATTGGGTGCCTTGGCGGCAACTCAGGCTGCGAACACGGCAGCTCCTACGGATGCGCCTTTGGCTCATACCGCCCAGTTCGTTGATTGAAGCCGGTCTGATGTTTAGCAAGTTTAAAACAGTTATATGTGCGCTGACCCTTGGGATCGCCTCTTTTGCGCCGCTTACGGCTCAGGCGGTATCAGTGACAGCCAGCTCCTCTTATATTGGGGATATCTGCGACGATTTTGATGCAGATGGCGGACCATCCGGTATTGATTTCAACGATTGTAAGGATGCCGTACAAAATGGCGGTCCTGTTGGTCTGTTCGGTCTGGAAGTCTTGGGACTGCGCTCTCACATCGTGTCTGATGCTGTTTTTACCATCTCTGCGAGTGTTGCTGACCTGTTTCTTGTGGGCGGCGGCAACAACCCGATCGAGCATTTTGGCTTCTCCTTGGACAATATCTTCTTAGGCACGCTATTTGATGAGAGCACTGTTGATGAGGCCATTATCAATGCGGGCCTTGCGGCCAGTGTTGAGGATAATATTGCGGCGTCGACTGGATCCGACAGTTCCATTGAGTTGAATTTCTCAATGTCTGCGGCAGAAATTGCCCCGATTGTTCAAGATCAGAGGATCACAGCCTGGTTTGATTTTCAGGGTGCGGGTGTGAACTCCATGCGCAATCTCACTCTGTCGGTGAGTTATGAGGCTGTGCCTCTTCCAGCGAGCGGATTGTTCTTGGTGTTTGGTCTTGCAGGATTGGGCCTCGCACGCCGACGCGCTTGAGGCCGTTTCCATTTACTGCGTTGTTTGATCTAGCCGATGGCGTCCGCGCCAATGGCGGCGAGTGCTGCATTTCCAACCGCGATATCCTGATCGCCGGTACCTGATCCCACGCCAATCGCGCCGATCACATCGCCATCAAATGCAATGGGAAGACCGCCTGGAAGGCCGGTGACGTTGTTTTGCGTGGCCGACGCAATCTTGGGTTGGAAGTCTGCCGGAATATTGCCCGAAGGTGCGCGGTTAGAGGCGGCAGTACGCGCTTTTGTACGCGCACTCTTCAAGCTGAGATATTTTGCGCCTGACATGCGCATCTCACCGATGCTTTCCCCGCTGGCATCCACAATAACGATACATTGAGGTTGGCCAATTTCCATGGCCTTATCGATTGCAGCGCGAAGGGCGGTCATGACGCCCTCATGGGTGAGTTTTTGAGTCTTTTCAGTGTATGCCATGGTATCCATCCTTGTTTCATTGCTCTGGTAGCGTTAACACCGCTCCGAGGCAATGGTACTAAAGGGTTAAAAAATGAGCGCAGATATTGGTTTGATCGGATTGGGAACGATGGGAGCGGCATTGGCGCTCAATATCGCGGACAATGGTTTTGATATTGCTGTTTATAACCGGACAGGCTCGGTCACGGATGCTTTTGCGGCTGACGCTGGTGAGTTGGCAGAAAAGATCACACCCACTCAGACGCTTGAGGCGTTGGTTGCCAGTTTAAGCAGCCCGCGCGCTATTATTTTGATGGTTCCTGCAGGACCTATTGTGGATGCGCAGATTGAAGCACTCCGGCCATTGCTTGATAAGGATGATCTGATCATTGATGCAGGCAACGCCAATTTCCATGACACTGTGCGTCGCGCCAAAGCGGCGGAAGCGGAGGGTGTTCCGTTTATCGGCATGGGTGTTTCTGGTGGTGAAGAAGGTGCGCGGTTTGGTCCGGCGATTATGGGCGGGGGGCCACGGGACGCTTGGGATCGTGTTTCTCATATCATGGAGGCGATCTCGGCCAAGTTCGAGGGCACACCTTGTGCGACCTGGATGGGTACTGATGGGGCCGGGCATTTCGTTAAGACGGTCCATAACGGCATTGAATATGCTGACATGCAGATGATTGCTGAAGCCTATGGAATGATGCGCGACGGTTTGGGCATGGGGTCAGTGGCCATCTCCGAAGTGTTTGCGAAATGGAACGAAGGGCCTTTGAAGTCCTATTTGATCGAGATTTCTGCCGAGGTTGCCGGAACGACTGATCCGAAAACTGACAAGCCTATTTTGGATGTCATTCTGGATCGGGCCGGTCAAAAGGGCACGGGTCGCTGGACTGCGATTGAGGCTTTGATGATTGGTGCGCCTGCGACAACCATTGAAGCGGCTGTTGCATCGCGCAACTTGTCATCGCGTCTTGATGAGCGTCTTGCGGGTGAGAAAATCTTTGGTGCAGCGCCCCAGCCGGTGGCGAATGCGGAGGGGTTGATTGACCAGCTCGAACAGGCTCTGCTGGCTGGTAAGATTGCGTGTTATGCGCAAGGTTTTGGTCTTTTGGCTGCGGCCTCGGATGATTTTGGCTGGTCTTTGGATATGGGAGACATTGCGCGGGTTTGGCGTGAGGGATGTATTATTCGCTCCTCCATGCTTGATGATATGGCCAGTGCTTTGTCAGGGGATGCGTCCTTGAACCTGATGTTCGCGCCCTACTTCTCTGATCTTTTGGCACGCTCTCACGGTGGGCTTCGTTTTGTGGTGGCACAGGGTGCGATTGCGGGCACGCCTATGCCGGCCCTTTCCGCGGCACTTGCCTATTTTGACATGATGCGCACCGGTCGTAGCACGGCCAATATGTTGCAAGGCCAGCGTGATTATTTCGGTCGGCATGGTTTTGAGCGTGTGGATGGGGGGGCGGATCATCATGGCCCTTGGGCGGATGATGACTGAGGGGCGCGCCTCCTTCGGGACCTTGCGTCCCTTGGAGGCGGTCAGGGCTGTCGCCCTTCCGGCGGTGCGATATGGATCGCTGCTGGGCTAGGTTTGATGTTTGAGTATTTTTAGGAAATCGAAGTTAGGCGAGCAGTTGAGCGATGCGCGTGATTGCGAGCTCATATCCTTGTGTGCCGCAGCCTGCGATCACCCCGTCCGCTCTATGGGAGACATAGGAGTGATGGCGGAAGGCTTCGCGTTTGTGGATGTTGGAGATATGCACTTCGATCACGGGGCCGTCGAATGTGTTGAGCGCATCCAGAATGGCGATGGAAGTATGGGAGTAGGCGGCCGGATTGATGACAATCGCGGCTGCTTTGTCGCGGGCTTCGTGGATCAGGTCGATGAGCGTGTGTTCCGCGTTTGACTGGAACAGGCTGATTGTGAGCCCGTTTGATTGGGCCACGGCAGTGCAAGCGGTCTCCACATCTTTGAGTGTGTCTGAGCCATAGATCTCAGGCTGACGCTTGCCCAGCAAGTTCAGGTTCGGTCCGTTCAATATGTAAATCAGCTTTGACATGGCTCTCTATTTACGCGCTTGGAAGCGGGATGCCCATGTGGGGTGGGTGTCATTCTTGGCTGGTGTTGCATGATAGATGCCGCGCGCGATGGCGCGGGACAGGCAAAGCGCTGCGGCGTGGCCTATGTTGAGTGCCTCGAGGCTCGGATCTTTGAGCGGGATTGCGTTGGTGGTGGCGGCAAAAATGAGGTCGCCGTCCATGGGCGTATGTGCCGGCAGGATTGCGCGGGCCATGCCGTCATGGGCAGCCACGGCCATGCGGTGGCATTGGGACTTGTTGAGGTCGGCGTCTGTGGCGACGATAGCGATGGTGGTGTTTTCCATGTCGCTGAGTTTGTTGGCGAATGTGTCTTTGATGCTTTCGGGCAGGCCGGAGCCCAGATTGCCGAATTCTTCGTTCATCTCAAAGGGGGCTGCATAGAAGTGGCCGCT
>CAZXRG010000278.1:0-3817 GCA_964642935.1 uncultured Rhodobacterales bacterium
AGCGCTGGGGAGAGGCCGACCAGAGACATCAGGAGCGCGATGCCGATGACAATCATCAGGGCGGTGGCGGTGAAGAGTTCGCGCAATTGAGCGCCTGCAATGAATCGGAATATGGGGCCGGTGAGGTAGCTGCCCCCGAAAATGACGGCGGCGATGGCGCCTATGGTGACAAGGGCGGTTTGCCAACCGTTTAACCCGTCAACAAGGCTCATCTGGGCGCCGTGGCTTCCATCATCGCCGTGACCGTCGCCGTGGGAGGCGGCCTCATGGGCCACGTCCATCAGTTCGGGTAGGGCCAGAAGCGGGATCAGGGCCAGCATGGGGATGACAGCGATGTCTTGGAAGAGGAGGACAGAAAAGCTCGACTGGCCGCCGTCGCTTTTCATCAGGCCCTTTTCGTTGAGGGTTTGGAGCACGATGGCGGTGGAAGAAAGCGCCATGACAAGGCCGATGGCCAGTGCGATGGTCCAAGGTTGCCCCAAAGCCATTGCCGCGGCCATGACCAAACCCGTGGTCAGACCCACTTGCCCTCCCCCCAAGCCCAGCAGTTTGGCCCGCATGGACCAGAGCATTTTGGGTTCAAGTTCGAGGCCAACCAGAAACAGCATCATGACCACGCCAAACTCGGCGAAGTGCTGGATAGAGACCACGTCCACATGCAGGAAGGCCAAAACGGGGCTGATCAGGATGCCTGCGATCAAATAGCCAAGGACGGAGCCTAGGCCCAGACGTGAGGCAATTGGCACGGCGATCACGCCTGCGATGAGGAAGATGAAGGCAAGGAGAAGGAAGTCTGTCATGGAAGGCCCCGTAATGCGGTTCCTGTCATGCTAGGTGCGATTTTTCCGGTTTCAAAGCGGAAAGTGGCGGCTGCGCCTGTGTCTTGGCGCAGCCTTTAGGATTTAAGCTGTGGCTGTGCTGAGCGCTTGGTCCAGATCGGCGATCAGATCATCGGCATTCTCGATACCGATGGACAGGCGCACCACGTTGGGAGCGGCTCCGGCGGCCACCTGTTGCTCTTCGGTGAGCTGGCGGTGGGTGGTGGACGCCGAATGGATGATCAGCGAGCGGGCGTCGCCAAGGTTGGCCACATGGCTGAAAATCTCCAAGCTATCGACCAGTTTGATACAGGCCTCATAGCCACCTTTCACGGCGATGGTGAAAAGCGCCCCTGCCCCGCGTGGGCAGATATCCTTGATGCGCGCATAGTAGGGCGAGGAGGGCAGACCTGCGTAGGTCACAGCCTCGATCCGGTCGTCTTTCTCCAGCCAATCGGCGATCTTCTTGGCGTTCTCCACATGGCGCTCCATGCGCAGGGAGAGCGTCTCGATGCCCATCAGCGTGTAGTGCGCGGCTTGCGGGTTCATGGTCATACCCAGATCACGCAGGCCGATGGCGATGCTGTGGAAGGTGAAGGCCAGATTGCCGAAAGTCTCGTGGAATTTCATGCCGTGGTAAGCGGGCTCGGGCGCTGAGAGGGACGGGAACTTGTCGTTCGCGCTCCAGTCGAATTTGCCTGAGTCTACAACGCAACCACCTGTGACCGTGCCGTTGCCGGTGAGGTATTTGGTGGTGGAATGGACGACCAAAGTGGCTCCGTGCTCGATTGGGTTGCACAGGTACGGCGTGGCCGTTGTGTTGTCGACGATCAGCGGGATGCCAGCGCCGTCAGCGATGCCGGCAAGCGCGGCCAGATCAGCGATATGACCGCCCGGATTGGCGATGCTCTCACAGAAGATCGCGCGGGTGTCGTCGTTGATCGCAGCTTTAACAGCGGCTTCATCGTCGAGGTCCACGAAGGTGGCGGACCAGCCGAAGCGTTTGATGGTTTGGGAGAACTGCGTGACCGTGCCGCCGTAAAGGCGTGTGGAGGCGACGATGTTCTTGCCCGGTCCCATGAGCGGGAAGAGCGCCATGATTTGTGCGGCGTGACCCGAGGAACAGCAGACAGCGCCTGCACCGCCCTCTAGGGTCGCGATACGCTCTTGGAGCACGGCCACGGTGGGGTTGGTCAGGCGGGAATAGATGAAGCCAACCTCTTGGAGGTTGAACAGGCGTGCCGCATGATCGGCGTCCTGAAACGCATAGGCTGTGGTCTGGTAGATCGGCGTCTGGCGTGCGCCTGTTGCCGGATCAGGGCGAGCGCCTGCGTGAATTTGAAGTGTGTCGAAACCGTAAGCCATTTTGTGGTGTCCCTCTTTAGACTTTTTTGCGTATTGGCGATTTTGCGGCGGATATTGCCCTGTGAGGGCGCTGAGGTCGAGCGGAAACGGCGGAACCCTTTCCCAAAGAGCGACAAACGCGTGGTCTATCGGTCCGTCATGGGGCTTCTTTTGAGATCAAAAGTCGCAAGCGGCGTATTGCAGCCGGAGGGCAGGATTGTTAGGTGGAATAGCCTAAGGGGAATGCGCATGAGTGAGATCACGGAAGACCGGCAGAAATCCAAGACTGTAGGCCCTTTGCGGGGTCTTTTCCCGTTTTTGGCGCCCTATCGGTTGTCTCTGCTCGCGGCCCTTGGCGCTCTGATCATGACGGCTGGTCTGTCGCTTGCCCTGCCCATCGCGGTGCGCCGCGTTGTGGACGGGTTTTCGGCGGAAGAAGCCTCCCAGATGGATGCCTATTTCGGGGCGGCCATCGGGATTGCGGCACTTTTGGCGATTTTCACGGGCTTGCGGTTTTATCTGGTCACGCGGCTGGGCGAGCGGGTCGTGGCGGACATTCGCGCGGCTGTTTATGCGCGGGTCATCGGCATGTCGCCTGCGTTCTTCGAGCGAATTTTGACCGGAGAGGTTCTGTCGCGTCTGACCACGGATACCACGTTGATCCAATCGGTGATCGGCTCCTCGGTTTCGGTGGCTTTGCGTAATGTGTTGATGCTGATTGGTGGACTGATCTTTATGCTGTTCACCTCGGCCAAGCTGACCGCTTTGGTTCTGTTGATTGTGCCTGCGGTGATCATTCCGATCATTTTCCTGGGGCGGCGTGTGCGGGCGTTGAGCCGCGAATCTCAGGACCGGATTGCGGAGAGTTCAGGGTCGGCCTCAGAGACGCTTTTGGCGGCTCAAACGGTTCAGGCCTATACCCATGAGACGCAATCGCGGCTGAATTTCGGGAGCCTGACGGAACTGGCCTTTGATGCGGCCAAGAAGCGGGCGTTCACGCGGTCGATCATGACGGTGATTGTGATTTTCCTGATTTTCACGGGCATTGTCGGGGTGCTTTGGGTCGGGGCCAGCGATGTGCGGGCCGAGACCATGACCCCCGGTGAGTTGGTTCAGTTCCTGATTTACGCGATTATGGTGGCGGGCGCTGTGGCGTCCTTGTCGGAGGTCTGGGGCGCGCTTCAAAGTGCAGCGGGGGCGACGGAGCGGTTGGGCGAGTTGCTCACGGCCGTTGATCCCATTGAGGACCCGAGTGCGCCTGTGGCCGTGCCTAGTCCTGCGCTTGGGCGGATTTCCTTTGAGGATGTCACGTTCCAATATCCCGCACGCCCTGAGATCAAGGCGCTTGATGGTTTGAATTTGGAGATTGAGCCCGGTCAGACCGTGGCTTTGGTGGGGCCGTCTGGCGCTGGTAAGACGACGATTTTCCAACTGCTTTTGCGGTTCTTTGATCCCAATGAGGGGCAGATCACGCTCGACGGTGTGCCGGTTGATCAGATGATGCGCGAGGAGATGCGCAAGGTCTTTGCTCTGGTGCCTCAAGAGCCTGTGATTTTCGCCTCCACTGCGCGGGAGAATATCCGGTTTGGTCGTCCCGATGCGACGGACGCAGAGGTTGAAGAGGCGGCGAAAGCAGCGGCGGCCCATGAGTTCCT
>CAZXRG010000279.1:0-1862 GCA_964642935.1 uncultured Rhodobacterales bacterium
GATGTGGTGTTCGAAGCCCCCATCAAACCGGGTGACCCAAAAGAGATGACAGAGGCTCTGAACGCCTCATTGGGTGAAAGAGTTCGCGCCAATCCCGAACAATACCTTTGGACCCACTGGCGCTGGAAATAGAGAGTGTTAACGCACGTGAGCGACAGCGAGCACGCGGCCATTGTTCTCGGCCTGAACGATTACCGCAAACGGCATATCACCACTTGTCGCCGCTGACAGGCTTGTCGTATTTCGCCCGTTCCAACGCCCGACATCTGTCCAAGACCTTACGATGTTATGATAGGTAATCGTGCGCCCCGCGTTTTCACCGCGCTTGATCTTCACGGTCTCTTTGGGCGCATAGCCCACCAGAGACACCAGCATCGCAGGCAAGCCAGCCGCAAGAGGCTCCGCAGAAATTTCCACATTGCCCCCTGTTTGGGTCGCGCTCAATTTCACCTGAGGCGCTTGGCTGCGCAGCTCCCTAATCGTTTCAGGTACGATGTCGCGGAAAGACCCGCGCGAATAAGCGACCCCGCCAACCACGAATTGAGGCGTCCAGACCGACCGGTTGTTAAACGCCTTCCCATAAGCATATTGACGGGCCGTAAATTCAGGCGCACCAAAGGTGTCCTTCCAACCTAACCGGTCCCAATAATCCACATGGAATGCCAGCGGTAAAACATCCTCGCGCCCCAACAAATCCGCTAGATAATCATCGGCAGGCGGGCAAGACGAGCAGCCTTGAGACGTGAACAACTCGACAATAACCGGACCTGATTGCGCTGAGGCAACACCGGGCAGCGCGAGAAAACCGGCTGTCAAAAGGCGGAGTAGAAAAGACTTCATGGATGTCACCTAGTTTCGTTGTCCAACAGAACTTAAGACCAATGTTCCGACAATGCCAGTCAACCCTTCGCGAGCATTATGTCATTGTGCCAAATGGAGCTCAAAACCAAACAAACCAGCGCCCCGTGGAGGACAGATACGCCTCCGCGGCCTCGTGAAATTGCGCCCGAAGCGCAGCTTCCTCTTGGTTGATAAACCTCTTGGCGATGACGATAGGAAAGATACACACCACCAGAAGCGCAATCAGAGTGTTCGTCCAAAAGGCAACGCCCAGCAGCCCTAGAAACATGCCTAAGTAAATCGGGTTGCGAGACACTTTATAGGGCCCCTCGACGATTAAGACCTGTGGCGTGTGGTGCGGCTCGATCGAGGTTTTCTTGAGCAGGAAATAAATCGCCGACCAAATGATAAGCACGAACCCCAAGGAAATCAGCGCCCAAGAAAGTGTCGCTGGTGTTGGAACAGTGAGAATTGGAAGCATCCGCGACAAGAATATCGCCAGCAACGCAACAGCCAGAGTCCAAATGGGCGGAAGATCAGGAAAGCCTTTCATGGGGGAACCTTAACCTGCATCTTCTCCAGTAATCAAAAGGAAAAGGCCCCTGAACGGGGCCTTTACATCATTTCTTGGTGAGTATCACTAATGCTTAAGCCGATTTGGCAAGATCGCGAAGCACATAGTGAAGCACACCGCCGTTCTCCACATAATCGATCTCAATCGCCGTATCGATACGGCACTTCAAGGAGATTTCTTTCACTGAGCCGTCGCCCATTGTGATCTTACATGGCACTTCGGACAGTGGTTTGAGATCGCCTTCAAGACCGGTAATGTCAAACGTTTCATCACCTTTCAGACCCAAAGACTTCCGGCTGTCGCCACCCGTGAACTCAAACGGAATCACGCCCATACCTACGAGGTTGGAGCGGTGGATACGCTCGAAATTCTCAGCAATCACCGCCTTCACGCCGAGCAAAGCCGTACCTTTGGCAGCCCAATCTCTGGAGGAGCCAGCGCCGTATTG
>CAZXRG010000279.1:1962-3811 GCA_964642935.1 uncultured Rhodobacterales bacterium
GCCTGAGTTGGCCAAACATCCTTGAGGAAGACATCGTTGCCGTCTTTATCCTGACCCAAAGGCTCTGTGGTCAGATCGATATTCATGTCACCCGCAAGCGCATAGGCCACGACAAGCGGAGGAGAGGCCAGATAGTTCGCACGCACGTCCGGCGAGATACGACCCTCAAAGTTCCGGTTGCCTGATAGGACCGAAGTCGCGACCAAATCGCCTTCCGAGATCGCCTCGGATAGCTCTTTCTGGATCGGCCCCGAGTTTCCGATACAGGTCGTACACCCGTATCCCACGAGGTTGAAACCGATGGCATCAAGGTCCTCTTGCAGACCCGCCGCTTCCAGATACTCCGACACAACCTGTGATCCAGGTGCCAGGGACGTCTTCACCCAAGGCTTCCGGTTCAATCCCAAAGCACGGGCTTTGCGCGCTACCAAACCAGCACCGATCATCACGTAAGGGTTTGATGTGTTGGTACAGGACGTAATGGATGCAATTACCACTTTACCAGAATTCAGAGTGTAATCTTCGCCGGCAACAGGCACCTGCTTGTCAATCGGACGCTTGAAAGTCTCTTCCATCTCCTTGGCAAAAGCCGCCTTGGAACCCGTCAGAGCCACATAATCCTGTGGACGTTTTGGCCCTGAAATGGCCGGAACAATCGTGCCCATATCAAGGCTCAATGTGTCCGTATAAATCGGTGCATAATCCGCATCGCGCCACATGCCGTTCTCACGCGCATAGGCCTCAACCAGTGCAATCCGGTCCTCATCACGACCAGAAACCCGCAAATAGCGCAGAGTTTCATTGTCGATCGGGAAGAAACCACAAGTCGCGCCGTACTCAGGCGCCATATTGGCAATCGTCGCACGATCCGCAAGCGGCAGGGAATCAAGTCCGTCGCCGTAAAACTCGACGAATTTACCAACCACACCTTTTTCGCGCAGCATTTGAACAACCTTAAGGACAAGGTCGGTCGCCGTAGTACCTTCAACCATCTCGCCGGTCAGCTTAAAGCCGATGACTTCAGGAATAAGCATGGAGATCGGCTGACCAAGCATCGCCGCTTCCGCCTCGATCCCGCCAACACCCCAGCCGAGCACGGCCAAGCCGTTGACCATAGTTGTATGACTGTCCGTTCCCACAAGCGTGTCAGGATAGGCCACTTCTGCGCCATTCTGATCCGTATCGGTCCAAACTGTCTGGGAGAGATACTCAAGGTTCACCTGGTGACAAATACCTGTGCCCGGGGGCACCACGCGGAAGTTATCAAAGGCAGATTGGCCCCACTTGAGGAACGTATACCGCTCCATATTCCGTTCGTATTCACGGTCCACGTTCATCTGGAACGCACGCGGATTACCAAATTCGTCAATCATAACAGAGTGGTCGATGACAAGATCAACCGGATTGAGCGGGTTGATCTTCTCTGGATCACCACCAAGCGCCGCCAAACCGTCGCGCATCGCCGCCAAGTCAACAACGGCAGGCACACCCGTGAAATCCTGAAGCAGGATCCGAGCCGGACGATAGGCGATTTCGCGCGGGTTCTTACCGCCCTTCTCGCCCCATTCCGCAAACGCTTTAATGTCATCTACGGAAACTGTCTTGCCGTCTTCAAACCGCAACAGATTTTCCAGAACCACTTTCAAAGCTGCAGGCAACTTAGAGAAGCTGCCCAAACCAGCAGCCTCAGCCGCAGGGATCGAATAATAGGCGACGCTGGCGCCTCCGGATTTAAGCTCGCGACGGGTCTTGGAACTATCATGTCCGACTTGAATGGGCATCAGCGCACCTCTCTTCTATTAAACGGGATTTTGAGGGTCATATGCCTTGGCCTTCTTCCATCGTCAAG